>JAQCFT010000044.1 GCA_027619545.1 Verrucomicrobiota bacterium
TTCCCAAAACCAGTGCGGATCAACATGTGTTTTTTCGAGAGTCTGAGGCAAGGGGGATTTCAGGCGAGTTCTGCCATGCTCAGTGAGGGATACTTTTGGCCTGATCATGTTCCTGCAATCAAGCGGTATGTGGCGTGCTGGGTCTGGATGCCCTGTTGGTTGAAACCGGTTTCAAAATCCGTCTTGATGGTTTGCAAACTGATTGGAGTATCCTGAAATTCAAAATCCGGTGAGTCCGCGAAGACCGTTTTCATCTGTTCAAAATACTCGATGTGATCCGTTCTGAGGTAAACGTGGCCGGAAGGTTCCAGAATTCGTTTACACTGGTAAACAAAGGTTGAGTTGATGAGCCTGTTTTTCTGATGACGCTTTTTGGGCCATGGATCGGGAAAATAAACGTGGACGGCACGCACGGATTGTTCCTTGAGGAGGTATTTCAAAAAATAACCTGCTTCAATTCTGAGGAGACGCAGGTTGGTGATCCCGGATTTATGCGCTTTTCGATCGATTTTACGGATACGCCCCAGAAGGCGTTCGATTCCCAGCAGCTTGAGCTGGGGGTTTTGTTCCGCGTATTGTATAAGGAACGATCCATCACCCGCCCCAAGCTCTATTTCTATTGGGGACGTGATACCAAATACCTGCTCCCAATCTATGGGCGCAAAATAATCAAACGGGTAATACCGGGAAGAAACTTCCGTTGGTAGCGCTTTGATGCGTGCCATGCGGAGATCATGCCGTGGAGCTCAGCGTTCTGCCAAGGATTCAGTTTTCGAATGTTTGACGGGCGTGTTGAAGGTGATGTTGACCAGCTCACCCGGGAGACACTGAAACTCATCCGGCAATTCTATCAAAATGGGAATTCCAATGCCTCCAATTTTGAATAGCTGCAGTTGAGAAAGTTGGTCCGGCATGGGCTCATAGCTTTCTCCGACTTTGGTGACCGTTCCCTTACACTGCTTCACAAACTGGGATCGGGTCTTGATTTCCAATGATTGCCCGATTGACAAGGGGATTTCAGAACCCTGAGGAAGGAAAGCTATGACGGATCTCGTGCCGGACTGGGTCAGCGTAGCAATGGAATCGGAGGATCCCACCATTTCACCGCTTCGTTTTTGAATCGCCGTAATGACACCATCCACCGGGGCTCTGATAAGCCATTCCTGCTCCAGTTTGGCGATCGATCTCTGCAGTGTGGTTCGGTCAATCTCCAATTTAGCTTCCTCAATCTCGCGACTTCCTTCAATCAGGGATTCAATGCTCTGAATCGTTCTTCCCAGATCTGCAATCAATTCGTTGCGCGCCTCAACTTCGGCTTTGGCTGCGAGGAAAGCCTTTTCCGCACGATCATATGCGCTTTCAGACAGGAGTTTTTCATCAAACAACCCTTTGGAACGGTGCCATTCATTTTCCAGGTTCTTGAGGGAAATTTCAGCAGAGGCAAGATTGACTTTCTGTTGCAACAACTCGGTTCTCAACCGTTCTTTGTCCATGACATTTCGCTGGATATCAAACGCGTTGGCGGCAGTAGTCAGGTTCATTAATTGCAGTAATTCCTTTTTGGCCAACAAGACTTGGGCTTGAGATCCGAGCGACGTCAATGGATCACCCGGATCGAGTTTGGCAATGATGTCGCCTTTCCTGACTTTCTGATAAAGCTCCACTGCAAGATTGGTGAGCGTGCCTGATGACGGAGTGCGGATATCCAATCGCATGGTCTGCACCTGTCCGATCAGAGAAGGGCTGGTCAGATGTGATTTCCAAAGGAATCCAACCAGAAACAACACCACTACAAACATGATGGAAGGCAACACTCGGTGGCGAAATTCCATCCATCGTTTCCATGCTGGAATAGGGATCGATTTGGGAGGAACCTGGCTCATATTTCTGATTCCTCCTCTGCACGCAGTCCGGTGACGCGTGAGACTCCATCCAATGATTTAATTTCCTCCAGCAAATCCTGCATCTTCGAGGGGTTTCGTAACAACAATCGATAAGATAGATCCGTTCCTGAAAGTGTTTGGTGGGATCGCTGGCTGGCACAAACAGATCGTAACGCATGTCTGCGAAGAATCAGTTCCAGTTCCATCAAGTGATTCAGATCACGCGCCCAATGCATGTTCAAAATCATATCGTAGCGCTGACGACTGCCGAATCCTGTGAGCCAGACATAGAGCAATATCAGGGCGATCAGCAGACAGCCGATTGATGCGGTTAGAAATTTATAGGTGCCGCAGGCCATTCCGATGACGATCACACCGAGGATATAAGTTGTGTCGAGGGTGTCCCGCAGGATGTTACGGAAGCGGACAATGGCAAATACCGCCATCAATCCAAACGCATACACGATATTGTTGGAAAGCACCATCATCACCAAAGCCACAATGACCGGCATGATCATCAATGATTGCACAAAGGTACGGGAATAGGACAATCCGGTATGAGTCATCATGTAAACCCAGGCGATCACGTGACCACAAAGGAACGAAAGCAGCAACCCAAGCAGGGTAAGGTGCAGAGGCGTGGGTGCCGTGGAGAAATCCGCGTTTAGAAACCAATCCATGTTGATCAGAAAGTGGCAGCTATGGCCTGTTCTCGACGCTTCAAATGATCCCGGGTCCCTGCTGAGTGGGGCGAACCGATGGCGTGATGGGTTTCCATGTGTGAGGCGATCAGCTCGGAAGTCTGATCCTTGCCCATCAGGGTAATTCCGTCAACATACTTGGCAGCACCGCATTGTGTCAGATTGAAAATCTCCACCAGCTCTCTGAACCAGTTTGGAAAACGATCGGTGAACTTCAATTCAAGGATTACCCAGTCGCCGAAGACCAAAGTGGGGTTTTGCATCGCGGTCATCATGCGGGCACCCGGATCAGGCTCGCACCTCACCTGTCTGTCAAGAGTGACTCTGACTTGGTTACTGTCGGGTTGCACCCAGGCTTCCCGTCGGTATGCGACATGTGATACCGGTTGTGCTTCCAGGCGGTTGACCATATCTACAAAATCAATGAGAGCTTGCTCCTGACTGGCAAGAGCCGGGTCGTTGAAAACTGCCTGGTCAGCAGGACTTTTTTGGTCGTAAAGGTACGATGCATCCGGAATTTGTCCGGCCAATATCTGAGGCATGCAGGATCGTGGGGCTCCAACGCGTTTTTTGCTGATGATGTTGTTCATCCGACGTTTGATTTCCAAAAAAACAGGGGTGTCTTCCCGTTCGTTGTAGAAACGAATGCGTAACTTAAATCGGTTCTTATCTCCATTGATGGTGCTGTTGTAAAGAGCCATCCCAGGTGAATCCATATACAGGCTGTGAACAGGATAGGACAGATCCGGCTGATCGGCACCATTGAGGTCCAAATCAAGATAACAGCGCACAAAATCACGCACCGCCAAAGCCAAATGCTCCGGTATCACATACTTAAGCTCGTGTCGCTGTTTCTGTAGCTTGCCTTGCCCCATATTGTCGCCAGTATATAAATTGCCTCATCCCGAGCGGTTTGATTGTTGAACCCGCTTCGTTGATCATTGTCACTCAACTGTAACACATTTCAATCAGAAAAACCATGCCGTATATCACACGGGAACGTTTGTGGCTACACCATCTCCTGCAACGTTCACCGGATATTTCCGGATAGGTTTCTCATTTGAATGCTATGACTGACTAAGCAAAATCGGTGCCAGAACCATTTCGATACAAATCTTAGTGTCGTTATCTTTAAAAAAATTGAAATGTCAGAAGGCTGCCTTGAGTATGGACAATAAATCGTCTTTGGAAGGCTGGATGGGATTGATATTCATCAGTCTGGAAATCTGGTGCGATTTATCGGCGAATCCTTCAAGCTGCGTGTCCTTTCCGCCAATATCACGAATGCCTCGGGGTATACCGACGGTTTCTTTCAGTTTTTCGACTGCCCGAATCCCTAATTCCGCGGCTTCCTCCCGGGACACGCCTTCAATGTCGCAACCTAAAAAATCAGCAATGGAAGCAAATTCCTCTAATCTGGCCGGCTTGTTGAATCGCATCACATAAGGCAGTAACAGTCCGTTTCCCTGTCCGTGCGAGCAATGGAGTGCAACACCCATGGGATATTCCAGGGCATGCACCACGGCAACCGCTCCGTTCGAAAAAGCCAACCCAGCCAGAGTGGCGGCCAATGCCATGCCTTCACGGGCCATGGTATCGGATGGATGCTTTACGGCCCTGACCAGATGCCGGGCTACCAGTCGAATGGCCTTTTCAGCAAAGGCATCAGAAACCGGGTTTTTGCCGGGATAGGGCATCATCACATCGTCGTCCTCTTTCATTTCCAGCGGGAGCCGGCAGGTATAGGCCTCTATGGCATGAGTCAGGGCGTCCATGCCGCTTTCAGCCGTGACTCTTGCGGGGCATGTTTCCGTAAGTGCGGGATCCACCAACGCCAGACTCGGACGAAGGTGCGCACTCAATGTGCTGACTTTCAAACCTGACTCAGTATCGGTTAATACCGCTGCGTGGGATACCTCGCTGCCGGTGCCCGCTGTGGTGGGAATGCATATCAGCGGAGTAACAGAGCCAGGAACTTGGTCAAACCCGAAATAATCGGCAGGTTGCCCCCTGTGGCAATGTAACAGTGCTGTGATTTTCGCCAGATCGAGATTACTGCCGCCACCCAGTCCGATGATGACATCCGGAGCGGTTTCATTTGCTGCTTCACGTGCGAGCTGCGCGGCCTTCAAGGAAGGCTCAGCTTCTCCTTCATCAAATACCCGCAAGTGTTTCGCCGAGTCACCCAGAGCTAGTTTGAGCCTTTCAAGAAGGCCTGCTTGAACAATATTGCGATCGGTGATGATCAGGGGGCGGGTGTAACCGTTGCGTTTTAACTCAACGGGAAGTTGCTTCAAAACTCCGCTGCCGAACAACAGTTTTCCAGCTGAATGGAAATCCCAGTAGGTGCGCATGATAATTCAAATGGAGCAAGGTCGCCTGTAAAATTTATGCCAGAATATCCTGCACCACATTCCCGGCAATGTCTGTCAGACGATAATCGCGCCCCTGGAAACGGTAGGTGAGTCGCAAGTGGTCGATACCGAAAAGGTGAAGCATTGTGGCATGGAGATCATGAACATGAAAAGGCCGATCCACGGCCTTGTAACCCAGATCATCCGTGTTGCCGTAAGACATCCCGCCTTGAATACCTCCGCCAGCCATAAAGAGGGAAAATCCCCGTATATGATGGTCGCGCCCGCTTCCTTGCGCCATGGGGGTGCGTCCAAATTCTCCCCCCCAAATGACCAAGGTATCATCAAGCATGCCCCTTTGTTTAAGATCGGTGATCAAAGCAGCTGTGGGCTGGTCGACTTCATTGGCCGTCGTGACCATATTCCCTTTTACGTTACCATGATGATCCCAGCCACGATGATAGAGGTGTATAAAACGAACCCCGCGCTCGGCCAGTCGCCGGGCAAGAAGGCAGTTGGAAGCAAAAGAACCATCCCCGGCCTCGGCTCCGTACATGTCCAGAATGTGCTTTGGTTCATCTTTTAATTCCATCAATTCAGGCACGCTGGTCTGCATCCGGAACGCCATTTCATATTGGCTGATACGCGTGGCGATTTCCGGGTCCGACACAAGGATGTCTTTTTCGCGATTCAGGGCGTTGATGGCGTCAACAAGCCGGCGTTGCTCGTTGTTATGAACACCCGGAGGAGATGACACATAGTGAACAGGATCTCCGTTGGCATTAAACTGCACCCCTTGAAAATTACTGGGCAGGAACCCGCTGTGCCACTGTCTGGACGAAATCGGTTGCGCCTGCCCACCTTTGCCTACCGATGTCAGCACCACAAATCCGGGCAGGTTTTCGGTCTCACTACCCAAACCATACAGCAACCAGGAGCCCATGCTGGGACGTCCTGATACTGATGAACCGGTATTGATGAAAGTGTGGGCCGGATCATGGTTGATTTGTTCCGTATGAAAGGAGCGGATGATACACAAATCATCTGCGACGCCACCGATCTTTGGAAAAAGAGAACAAATCTGCTGTTTGGATTGCCCATAGGTTTCAAACGGATGCTGGGGGGCTAGACAATTGAGTTTTTGGCCTTGCAGCTGTGCGATGGGCTGGCCTTTGGTGATCGATTCCGGCATGGGCTTGCCGTCCATCTCAGCAAGCTTTGGTTTGTAATCGAGCGTCTCCAGATGACTTGGCCCGCCGGCCATGCACAAGTAAATCACCCTTTTAGCCTTCTGTTGCAAGTGCATCGGGTCAATGACGCCCGGCCATGGTCTTGCTCCAATTTCGGTGGTTTGTGCAGCGGTTTGCCACGGTTTGAGGTACTGGCTCAGGGCGAGAGAGCCAATGCCGACGGTGGAGCGATTCAGGAAACTGCGGCGTTGAAGGGCTGCATTAAATGCGTTCATAAGGCTGATGAGTGATTGACGATTGAGGAATCAGTAGCGTGTGATGGTTTCATGAAGATTGAACAGTGCACGGGTCACCGAAGTCCATGCCCCCAACTCATCTGGAGGGCATTGCGCTCCCGCCGAATTCAGGCCGACCTTGACAAGTTCTCTGCCCCGTTCCGGATTTGTCCGGTATCCGTCCCTCATGTCATTTAGCAGGTCTTCAAGTATTTGAAGTTCTTTGTGACTGGGAGGCCTTAAGGTGACTTTTTCGAATGCGCTTCGAATACGTTCACGATCCGAACCTCTGCCGGAGGTTAAAATTTCAGCGGCATAGGTGCGGGCAGCCTCCACAAATGATGGATCATTCAGCAGGTTCAGTGACTGTAGGGGAGTATTGGATCGAGGGCGTTGAGCGGTGCACTCCTCACGGGTTGGTGCATCGAAAGCTTTCAGCATGGGATGCAGAAATGTGCGTTGCCAGTGGGTGTAGAGCCCTCTTCTGTATTGGGAGGAACCCGTGTCATGTTGATAAGTTCGCTTGGGGAAATTGAGCTGGGAATAATAACCTGCCGGTTGGTACGGTTTGACGCTGGGTCCACCAACCTGATCCATCAACAGACCGCACACATCCAATGCCTGGTCCCGTATGATTTCTGCATCCAGACGAAATCTCGACTGTCGGGCATAAAGTCGGTTGTAGGGATCGCGCTCCATCAGCCAGTCGCTGGGTGTTGAGGTTTGACGATAGGTTTGGGACGTGACCATCAGGCGAACGATGTGTTTGACGTCCCAGCCACTTCGGATAAATTCCGATGCCAGCCAGTCGATCAATTCCGGGTGAGTAGGGGGTGTTCCCTGCGATCCAGTATCTTCCATAACCCTTGCAAGGCCATAGCCAAAATAGATTTTCCACAAATGATTCACGAAGTGGCGTGCGGTGAGAGGGTTTTTATCCGAGACAAGCCAATTGGCCAGATCCATCCGGGACAGTGGGCTTTCCTCTTTGTTCAACCCTTCCGAATCCAGAAAATCCGGAATCGCAGGCTGCACGATGTCGCCGGAATCATCCATCCAGTTCCCTCGAGGAAGGATGCGCATGACCCGAGGTTTGACCGACATGGAAACCAGCATGGTAGGAATCTCGTTTTTGAGCGTGTCCAGTCGACTTTTTGCGGATGCCAGTTGAGTCCGTGCTTCATCCAGCAAAGGAGTGCGTTCCATGAAATGTTTGGTCAGTTGAGCTGTTTCATCTTCCGTTCGATCCGTGGATGGTTTGGTGACAATGCCATAGATCTCATCCGACAAACCTGTTTCACTCAAAACGGGATCGGGAACCGATGTTGAAGTCAGACGAAATCTTCCCATCACATGATGTTTGTGCTTTGAGGTGAATTTCAATCTCAGCTTCAAGGTGTCGGATGTTTCTGGGTGGAATGCATCCTGTAATGTGAGGAGGAGTTGCCGGTTTTCCTTCTTGTTGGCGCCGTCGACAGCCCATCCTGTTTCTTCATTCCCATCTATAACGCGGCGAGCGTCGAAATTATTCTGAGCGAAGTCGGCTTCCGCATGTTCCATCTTGATCGGGATTTCATTATCACCTCGAACAACTGTCAGGATCGTTTCGCTCAGCACAAAGTTGCCGCCGCCTCTGGAAAGAGACATCTTGTCCATGGATGGATGGGTGAGAGCTTCCAACCGCAGTCCGGTGATGGCTTCTTCCTGGCCCGGTTCCCATTGTAAGGTGAAGGTTTCCTGTTCAGGATTCGGACCGCGTGTGAGGATGGAAAGATCGGCCTGCTGAATCCATTCAGTTCCATTCTCACTGGCAATCTGTTCGGGCTGAATCGGAATCCAGGTAAGGCGACCTTGTGATGCCAAATCTTGTACCAATGTTTCCCATGCCGATTGTGCTTGTGTCAGTTCCTTGGTGGGAGTTGCCAATTGTTTCTGAAGAGTGTCAACTCTCGTCAGAAGCTGGTCCTGCTCCTGTTCCTGGGAATTGGAAGGGAGGGGCATCTCGGGTTCCCAGACAGATCCTCCATAAAAACCTTTTTCCTTCAAATCTCCGAAGAAGGCGGCAAGGCTGTAAAAGTCTTTCATCGTATAAGGATCATACTTGTGATCGTGGCATTCGGCGCACCCCATGGTCGCCCCCAACCAAACACCGGCGGTGGTCCGCACTCGGTCGGCCGCATATTTTGCAAGATATTCCTTGTCTTGAGCGCCTCCCTCGGCGGTGATCATGTGCAATCGATTGAACCCTGAAGCCACCTTCTGGGTGCGTGTGGCATTCGGTAAAAGGTCGCCAGCAATTTGTTCCCGGGTAAAGCGGTCAAATGGCATGTTGGAATTGAAGGCGTCGATCACATAATCACGATATGGCCACACGGTATAGGGTTGGTCGCCATGATATCCAACCGTGTCTGCATATCGAACCAGGTCCAGCCAATGGGTGCTCAGTTTTTCTCCATAGGCTTTGTCCGCAAGCAGGGAGTCCACCATTCGCTCGTAGTCCAGCGGATCTTCAGAGTCCACAAATCGTCTCGTAACTTCGACCGTAGGTGGTAGTCCGGTCAGATCCAAATGAAGTCTGCGAGCAAGTGTATTTAGATTAGCTGGAAGGGATGGGCGGATGCCTTCCTTCTCCAGTTTCGATAAAATGAAAAAGTCAATCGGATTGACCGGCCATTCGGAATCCTTCACGGTCGGCACAATCGGACGATGGAGGGGTTCGAAAGACCAATGCATTTCCCAGGGAGCTCCTTGCTCAATCCAGGTTTTCAACAGTGCCTTCTCTTCATCTTTTAGTGTTTTTCCCGACTTTGGCGGAGGCATGATTTCATCCGGATCCGAGGTAAAGATACGATCGATGAAATCACTGTCATGAGGGGCGCCTTCTTTGATGATCCAGACTCCGTCAATTTGCTTCTTGGCGGACGTTTCCTGGTCCAAACGCAGACCTGCTTTCCGTTTGTTCGCGTCGGGGCCATGGCATTGAAAGCAAGCGTCGGAAAGGATGGGTCTGATTTGGCGGGCAAAGGAGATCGATTCAATTCCGTCAGCGTTGATCCAAGCATAGGAAAAAAGGCAAACCAGGGTATTCAGGCAAACAGCGGAGAGTCGCTGAAAAGCCGACCTGTTGTAATGAAGGGCATGCGTGTTTTTCATGATCAAGAGCACCACGAGTCATGAAGTTCGAAATCAGTTTGGCTCCATGATGGGTGTTTCAATGATGATGACTGCAAAAAAGGCTTAGATCAAGCACGTTCCTGCGAGGATGGTTATCTGTCAGATCGTATGCCAGACCATGTTAAAACCCGTTGAGTTAAAAGCACGCTCGCCTGAGCCTGCTCATTGTGAGGCAAATGCTTCACGTCCGACCAAAACAATTTTGCTGCCGGAAAGCCGGAGTTTCAGTTTTTTGCGAAAAGTCCCGAGGGATTTCAAGTATGAGGCGAAATACACCCCGTTGATCATGGCCTCCATCTTGTGCACTGATTCGGCTTCGGCCAGATCGTGTATTAAAACAGTTTCTGCCTCGGTGCGTGCGTCATCCATTTTCAAGAGGATGCTGTAGTAGGATCGTGCCTGTGGATGACACGTCTCGAGAATGATGGATTTGGCAAACGAATCAGGTTTCACCCCGCGCATTTCACAATAGTGATATTTGAAGTTTTTTAATCCCATTCAAAAACATAAAACCCTCCTTTGTGGATTTTTAAGTTGGACCGCATGCCGAGAAGCATGAGTCAGGCTCAGGAGGAACCTAATACGCTAGTTTAGGTATGGCAAGGTATTCTCGCTAATAAGCGAATTTGAATGGGATCACTTCAATGATTCCGCAAACCTGATGGTGTAATCTTCCACGGCGGCAGGAGCCAGATGTGTCTTGGATGCAAACAGTTCGTCGGGCATGGAAAAGGGCAGGGCCGCAAGTTCCCGGTCGGCACTCAAAGTTGTCGCCCATTCTTTTCTGATTGCTTCCAAATTGTCGGAAAATTGAGCGTTCACGAAACTTTCGGGAAGTGGTGTGAGTGCGATGAATAGCCTGCTATTATCAGGGATTGTCAGAGCAAACAAGGAGGCTGCTTTTTTATTTGGTGAGGATATGCGGTATTCCCGGCTCCCCGTTAACTTTTCCGCATCCAACGTTCTAGGATCAAGGGCGGATCCTCCATGCTGATGCATGTAGGTTTCCAAGTCATGAGTGAAGCCGAACTGTTGCCCAAACTCCACAGATAACGGACGCGGCAGATATTTCAGGATTCTTCCTTGAAGGATGTGGGCTCCCAGCCATTGGTCAATGGATTTCCAATTGCGCCTTCGAGAAAGATCATCTCTTCCAGCCAGATAATGCTCCATCCAGGCAACATGCGATCTGGAAGCGGAAGATCTTCGAAGAAAATCCGGGTGGGTAACCAAAACGATCGTGTCAGGTGACTTGGAGCAGCTCTCCAAATATCGCTTCACTAAATTCCCAAACATTTCAACGTCCAGAAAACTGACAGCTCCCAGATTGAGCACTTTTTTTCCAAGGTGTTCTGAAGCAATCGAGGCATCGATGTTCATGAGGCAGGAGGAATCACCAATTAACAGGATATCTGCATCATTCGCGCGACCGGATGCGTCGGCCTGATGCGCCATGATGGTGCGATCCATATCCCATGTGTTGCGGGACGATGGAAGGATGGGGGCTGCGAATCGCAAAACCAAAGCTCCGCCGACCATAAACGCAATCAAGGTGCCAAGCAGCTTGATGATCCATTGCGTATCGAATTCGTAGTAGTGACTGTTCATGGTGAATGGCTTTTAGAATTGGAAGTAGATAAACGGGCTGCCGGCCGGGTTCCAGAATACCGAGATGAAAAACACGCAAAGAGTCATGAGTCCAGCCTTGAGCCAGCCGCGGTGAGGGAGAAGGGGATAGATCGTTTGAGTTCGATATTGCCAGATTTGCATGGCCAGCAGAGGCAGGGTGAAGATCACCAAATTCAGGACATAACTGCCAATCCACTCAGGAAATTCCCATACGAAAATGTTCGAAGTCAATTGCATGATATGGTCAAGCGATTGAGCCCGAAACATAAGCCATCCATAAAATACCACCATCATGGTCAGTAACCATCCAATAAACACAGGTACTTTTTTATCCAGTGAAGTTGCCTGAAACAAGCACAGCATGATGCCATGCCAAAGTCCCCACAGTACAAAGTTCCATCCGGCTCCATGCCAGAGTCCGGCGACCAACATGGTGATGATCAGGTTTCGCATGACGCTGCCCGAGCCACCTCGATTGCCACCGAGCGGGATGTAGAGGTAGTCCCTGAACCATGTGGATAAGCTGATGTGCCAGCGCCGCCAGAAGTCGCTTGGTGATTTTGCAAAATAGGGCAGGTTGAAATTGACCATGAGATGAAACCCCATCATGGATGCCAATCCGCGTGCGATATCGGAGTAACCCGAAAAGTCACAGTAAATCTGCATTCCGAATGCAATGGTTGCCAGCACGACAATGGCGCCATCCACGCTGTGAGGACCGTAAATCATATCCGATAACAGACCAAAATTATCGGCCAGGACAACTTTTTTGAACATGCCCCAGATGACCAGCCAGAGGCCGGATTCGAATCCCATTTTTGTGACCTTTCGTTCCGACAGGAACTGAGGCAACAAGTTGCTGGCGCGTTCGATAGGACCCGCCACCAACTGTGGGAAAAAAGAAACGTATGCCAGAAAAGCGACCAGGTCTTGGGTAGGCTCCACCTTGTTGCGGTAAACGTCGAGTGTGTAACTCAGACTTTGAAAGGTATAAAACGAAATGCCTACAGGAAGAATAATTTCAAGAAAAGGAAGGTTTGCCTGAACCCCGATGGTCTGGAGGGTTGTCTGTAAGGATCCGATGAAAAAGTCGAGGTATTTGAATACTCCGAGGGCCCCCAGATTGACGGCAAGACTGATTGCAACCAGGCGTTTTCGCACTTTCGATTCACTGGCATTCTTGACGCGAAGTCCAATGTAGAAATCCACCAAACTGGAACCGAGCAGCAAAAAGAGAAATCTCCAATCCCACCAACCATAAAACAGATAGCTCGCAACAAGGATTAACAGGTTGCGTTGGGACAGGCTCCTTCTCACCAGGAAATAAAGCAGCGTGAAGGCCAGCAGGAACCATAGAAATGTCTCTGAATTAAAAAACATTGAGACAGGGAGATTTCCCAGTTTTATTGCTTTCGTCAAGCCGAGGCTGTCGTTCCTTGTTTATCAATGATAGAAATTGGAGAGTTGATCTGTGATTGGATCAACCAGTCTGCGTTGAACCGGTTGGTCTGCATTGATTTCCAGATTCTTATTGACACCGAATGTCGACGCATTCATCTTTCCACGTCAAATGTTGACTGCTTCAACCATTATGAGGAGGCTTAGCGACAGGGTAAATCGACACCATAGGTTGGGGTTTACCCTGATCGAGTTGCTGGTGGTTATTGCCATCATTGCCATTTTGGCGGGGATGTTGCTGCCTGCGCTGTCAAAAGCCAAGGAAAAGGCCCGACAAATCAAGTGCTTGAACAACTTGCGTCAGTTGGGATTAGCCACAATCATGTATGCCGAAGACTTTGACGGCAAGATCCAGTTGCATGATCCGTTGAACCCAAGCTTCACCTGGGGTTCCGTCCTTTTTTCCAACCAAAATCTAGGAACAGAGGAATTGTTTCTTTGCCCTTCCTATAAACCGAGGTTTTTTACCAACTGGTTTCGAACCTACGGGATCCGCATAGATCCCCCGGAGGAGTTTACAACGGGTGAGTTCAAAAACTTCCTGAAAGTTGACAACATTCGCCAACCTTCGGATTACGTTCACATTGCGGACACCAGCAGCCGTGGGCGTCTCGGGATCGGCGCAGAACAGTTCCATACCTTCACGCAGGCAACCGCCACCGAAATTCACGCCCGCCACAACAATGCGGCAAACGGTTGGTTCTTCGATGGGCATACTGAGTCGATGAATCGTTCCCGTCTTGAAGAACTTGGCTACGAAGCGTTGTTCGGAGAAGACGACGAGGAAAGTTATTTCCCGTGAAAATCACGAAATCGAATGCCATCGCGATCAGTCTGATTGCTGTGGCAGCCATCGTGCTGTTGATTCTTTGGCGGCCGACCAGCTCGTATTCATCACATCTGGACGGTCGATTCGAGTCCATGCGACTTCTGGGTGAATTTATCCGCGACAATAAACCCGGTGAAAGCGTTTTGCTGGTGGGGAACCCATTTGTTCAACGGCCTGATGCCACGGATAAAATCAAGGACCACGACACCATGGGCCATGATGGGTTGCGGACGGGGCTCGGGGAAAACGTTACAGTCACCAAGGTTTACCCAGAACTGAGCGAAAGTTATCTCAAAGATCCCAACTCGGTTTTCATCCCCCCAAAATCCAAAACACCCCTCAGTTTTATTGTTGATGCGGCATCCTTTCAGAGTCTGGCCGATGCTCATGCAGATCACAAAGTGGTGGTCAGCCTGATCGGTTTGCCTAAGGGTATCCAAAGACAGTCGCTGTGGAATGAATCCGAGGCCACATCCTTTGCACTGCTTTTACCGGACTTCCGACTACTGGGAAGAAGCTCCGATGTCATTTCACAGTTTGAGAACGGCAAAATACTGGCGGTGGTTATCAACGACGCCGAAACCGGCAAGCCCTTTATCGTGCACAAAGGCAACGCAGCTCAGGTGATCAAATCCCAACCCGGAGCCTTTGGGTGGTAGGGTAAGACCACCTGTCCCAATCAACTTACTCCGCCGCATGCAGTGCGGCTCCCAGTCGTTTGATGCCTTTTTGAATTTCACTGCGAGAGGCACTCCCATAGCTGATTCTCATGGATTGATCCGGCTTGTTAGGTGTCAAATCTTCCCCGTAAGTATAACTCCCCGGCACGTACATGACCCTCTCCTTCAGGCAGGCCTTGAATAACCTGCTGTCCGGACCGGTGGACACATGGTCAGGGGCTTGAGCCCATACGTAAAGCCCGCCTGACGGATGGTTCCAGCGAACTTGACTTGAGAAATACTTGCGAATGCTTTGACACATCCATTCGGATTTCTTTGCGTATTCGGCCTGGAGCTGATGCACATGACCGGAGTAAAGTCCGGATCGCAAAGCTTCCTCTACAACTGCCTGCAGCAGATTTGCCGTACCAAAATCATGATTCCCCTTGATGCGGAGCAAAATGGTCCTGAGAGGTTCGGGGACAAATCCGTAACCAACCCGTATACCCGTGGCAAATGGTTTGCTGTATGTGCTGGAGTAGATGACTCGATCCCGAGCGTGTGGCAAGGAGAGCATGGAAGGTTGTTCGGGAGTGGCTGGAAATTTGAGTTCCCTATAAGCAGCATCCTCAAGAATATAGATGGGATGTCCCGCGTGCTTCTCATACGAACGAACCAGTTTCAAGATTGCCTTTTTCTTGGCGTACGATGTGGAATAGCCCGTCGGGTTTTGAAAATAGGACACCAGATAGAGCAGTTTAACACTGGAAAGACGTCCGCTTTTTTTCAAGGATTCGAGAGTTGCTTTCAAGTGTTCGATATCCATCCCATCAGATTTCATCGGGATACTCCTGCTTTGAACCCCAAAACTCTGCAGCATGCCGAGGTAAACGAAATAGGTAGGCGCTTCCAGGATGACGATATCGTTTTTCTCAAAAAGCGCTTCACTCAGTAGATAAAGAAACTGCTGACTGCCGTGGGTGATGAGGATCCGATCCGAATGATAGGCCGGATTATTCGCGTCCTGTTCATCCAGTTTTGCTGTGTTGGAAGCGGTCAAATCCCTTAACAGGTCGCGTCCAGCGCCCACGCCATACTGGAGAATTTCCATGCTTCGCTTTTTGGTGCGGGTGATGCTTTTGAAAATCTTCTGCACCTCTTCCACCGGCAACGAGGGCCCATCCGTAAAACCCGCAGCAAGTGAAATCAAATCCGGATACTTCAGCTTTTGATCCATGAGCCATGAAATGGGGGGCGCTTCAATGCGTTGGGCCAGTTCGGACAGATGGGCATTGCTTTGTTTTCCTGGGGGAAACTTCTTCGTCATAGGAAAGGGATATGAAAGTAAGGGCTTTGAGTCCAGATAAATACGGGATTGATCGTCTGATGGCCCTACTGTTGAGAGAGGGTCAGGTGTCGCATGAATGTTGTGACGGCCGGTTCGAGTGAGGTGACTCTTTCCCATTCGTCATCATTGTGATCACCTGAAATTTCAAACAACCACTTCGGCGATTGAGCTGCCGAGTAATTGCGTTCAGCATGATGGAAGGAGATCAGGGAATCAGATCGACTATGCAGTATCAGGACCGGTTGTTGCAGGTCATGCAACTTTCCATATGTGTCATGTAGTATGGTGGCGAGCCAGCGGACAGGCAGGAAGGGGAATAGTTCTGCCCCAATGTCGGGAATGCTGGTGAATGTGGAATGCAGGATCAGGCCGGCGCTGTTGCCATCCCCGGCCACTTCGGAGGCAACCCCGCCACCCAGTGATTTCCCCAGCAGTAAAATACGTTCTTGAGGAAACCCGTTTTTCAATGCCCAATCCAGAACCGAACGGAGATCCTCGTAAGTGCCGGATTCGGATGGTCTCCCTTCGCTGGCACCATAGCCGCGATAGTCGAAAGCCAGCACATTGAATCCAAGATGAAGCCAGGTTTGGTAAAAGGATTGCCGGTGACTGATATTGCCGGCATTGCCATGAGCAAAGATCACCAGCCAGTCCTGATAGGCGGCGCCCCGGGCGGCCGGGAGAAGCCAGGCTTGAACCTGATACCTGCCTCCTGACAATACTTGAAACTCAAGTCCGTCAGGAGAAATGGTATCGATGGATGAAACCACACGCCGGCTGGGCTGGTAGGTTTGAGACCACTCAAACCACTTCAAGGCAAAATAAAGCAGCCCAAGAGCGAACAATAATTTGGTAAGCCACCACACACGCTTTTTTACCACGTTAGCCCCTATGGATTCAGTCGGCCGTTTCCTTCCAAATCGCATGGCGGTTTCGTTGATCAGGATCCTTTCAGGATCGCGGTCATGGCTTCCAGAAAATGATCTACGTATTTGGCTTGTGATGATTCTCCCATCAAGCCAACGCGCCAGATTTTCCCTTTCATTGGGCCAAGTCCGGCTCCGACCTCGATCTGGTACTCTTCCAGCAGGCGTTTGCGCACGCCAGCTTCATCGGTTCCTTCAGGAACGGTAACTGCATTCAGTTGCCAGAGCTGGTGCCCTTGCTGGGAAGCGATTCCCAGTCCAAGTGTTTTGAGTCCTTCCACCAATCTCAAATGGGTTTGCTGGTGACGTTCCCATCTGGTTTCGAGACCTTCTTCGAGAATGAGACGAAGCGCTTCATGCAGTGCATAATTCATGGAGATGGGAGCGGTGTGGTGATAAACCCGTTCGCTACCCCAGTATCCTGAAAGCATGTTCACATCCAGATACCAGCTCTGCACCCTTGTTTTTCTGTTCTGTGCAGTTTCCAGCGCTCTTGGGCTCAATGACACAGGAGCCAATCCTGGGGGGCAACTCAGACATTTCTGAGTGCCGGAGTAAACTGCATCGATATTCCAACCGTCAATATCCACTTTGCACCCACCCAAAGAAGTGACGGTGTCCAAAAGCATGAGCGCCCCGGCTCCATGAGCTATCTCGGATATGCTTTCCACCGGGGTAAGAGCGCCTGTTGAGGTTTCTGCATGAACCAGGGCCACCAGTTTGGGGGAACGACCTGTGACCGCTTCTTTGACCTGCTCCGGGCGGATAATCTCGCCCCAGGGCGCTTCCACTTTGATAACGTTTGCACCGCAACGCTCCGCCAAGTCGGCCATTCGCATGCCGAATACTCCGTTGATGCAGACAATGACCTCATCACCTGGTTCGATCAGATTGACAAAACAAAACTCCATTCCGGCACTTCCTGTTCCACTGACTGGAAAAGTCATTTGGTTTTTCGTTTGAAATACACTTCGCAACATGGATTTGATCTCTTCCATCATTTGAATGAAAGCAGGATCCAGATGGCCAAGCAGGGGATTGGCCAGGGCGGAAAGGACCGACGGAGCGGCATTACTCGGACCGGGTCCCATCAGAAGGCGTGCAGGTGGATTGAATGAGTCAAAGATTTGCATGTCGACTTTCTAAGCATAAATGGATCGCTTGGCAATGTTGTAAAAAACTAAGGAAGTTCCTTGAAGCCAGGTACGACATCTGCTTTCTTTTTCGACGTTTGTCCATTCGCATGGAATGTGAACCGGGCTGAATTCCTCTTATTAAGAGAATAAAAGAAGGAATATTGGATTTATGAGAGAGCAAACACCAGAAACCGTACATCGTTATTCGGCCAAACGCACTGTTGTGCCAGTTAACTTCAGTTACTTCGCCCCCAAGGCGAAATCAGTTCAATTGCTTGGGGATTTCAATCACTGGGATGGATCCGATCATCCCATGCAGCGAATGCCTGATGGGGCCTGGCACCTTCAACTTCCCATGCATACAGGCCAACATCGCTATCTCTTCCTGGTGGATGGCGAACCCGTTCTTGATCCCCAGGCGAATGGTGTCACACGCACGGAGGAAAATATCCGTGTCTCCCTTTTGATGGTGAGCTGATGCCCGCACATCAGGGAGTGATTTCAGTTGTTTTGTTTGGAGGCTCGTTTCTGAGCGAAGAATGTCTGAATCAAGGATCGACATTCCTGCTCCATGACACCGCTTGTGATGGCACTGTGGTGGTTTAATGTTGGGAATTGCAGGATGTTCATAGCAGATCCCGCACCACCGGCTTTGGGGTCGGCCAGGCCAAAAATGACACGGTCGATGCGTGTGTGAACGATTGCGCCGGCGCACATGGGGCAAGGCTCTTTGGTCACGAAAAGCGAGCATCCATTCAATCTCCAGTCACCGATGGCGGATTGGGCTTGGGTTAGCGCCAGCATTTCGGCGTGAGCAGTTGCGTCCTTGAGCAATTCTACCTGATTAAAGGCACGCGCAATTATTTGGCCCTCGTGAACAATGACTGCTCCGACGGGGACTTCGTCGGCGGTATAGGCTCGCCTGGCCTGGCGGAGGGCTTCATTCATGAAAAAGTCATCACTTTGTCGATCAATCATGGTGGATCAATTTATCTATTCATTTCATCGCCTGAAGCAATCGCCAATCAAATGCGTCAGGTTTGGTGCAGTCGCAATGGGCGGTAAAGAATCCGCCTCGGTATTTCCAGAACAAGGGCCAGATAAATGTTCTGTCGGTTTCCGGTATTTGAAGTGACTCCAGGCTTTGCCTTGAAAAAAACTCAAACGCTCCTTCGGGATGTGGCGGTGGACAATAAGGCAGCGGATGTTGGTATTCGAAAAGAAACATCAACCAGTGACCATTGCCTTCGTAACCCGTTTCGCTGACCATGCCGGTCAGATGAAATGCCTCCGGCTTGGCGTCCAGTCCGAGTTCTTCTTTTGATTCGCGTGCAGCACAGCTATGCGGTGATTCACCCGTGCTCTGATTCAATTTGCCTCCCGGAGGGCTCCAAAATCCTTTGTTGGGCGCCTTGTTGCGTTGTATCAGCAACACGCGGTCGCTTGAATCAAAGCAATAAATCAGCGTGGATATCTGCATGATGGAAGATGAGGTCAGACGAGTTCCAGAATGTCTGCATCCATTTTCATGGCGGCTGCCTGCCCAATGAAGTCCAGCCTCAAAAGAACAGTGCTGACACCATAACGATTTTCCACCCATCCTTCGATACCGCGCATGGGGCCGGAACGAATCATGACTCTTTTTCCGACTCCAATCTCCGGTGCCAATTGGATTTCATAACCCGAATCGACCGCTTCGAGAATATCTCCGAGCTGCTGGTAGAATTCCTCCTGATCCGGCACATCCAGCAGATTGGCAACATAGTCGCTCTGATAGACTGTCTGTCGCTTGAGAGGATGTATGTTCAGGAAAATGTATCCGGGGAACAACGGTTTTTGAAACGAAACGGTTTTACCCTTGTATTTGTGAACTTTTTTGATCGTCGGCAGGACATGGCGCAAGGCTTCGCGATCAAGATAATGCTGCAACTTTTTCTCACACCTCGGGCGTGTGTGCGCAACGAACCACAATGTATCCGTGTCCGCGTGCATTATCTCCGGATCCTTGGTATTCCTTCCCTGGATGGTTCTCATTATTTGTCAGTGAATGATTCCTTGTCTTTTGCCCCGCCTACGGACCGGCAGAACGTGGCTTAGCTGCCAATACCGCACAGTTGTTACCAGCAGACCCAGGCTGTGTCAAATCTGTGGATCCCAAACCGAAACTTGAAGTTCTATCCGCAGCTTTTCCGAAGTTTCAAAAGGTATTCACTTGCTTGATCGCTGCTTTCTTCGGGGGCCCAAGCTGCAAAATACTCAGGCTTATTTGGCGTATACGGTCCTTCTTTCACCTCAAGTACAACACTTTCCGCTTCTTTAGGCAGAAGCGAATGCCAGGTGTTGGGGGGGATCTCGACCGCCGAAAGCGGACCTGTCGGACTGATCTCGAACACCTTTTTGATGTTGCCGGCATCATCGAAAATTACCAGAAGGCTGATCCCTTTTATGGCAACCAGCAGTTCCCATTTATTGGACTGCGGGTGTCTGTGTGGTGGAACATAAGTCCCATCAATCAAAGCAATACAGAGGCGTTGAACAGGCGCCTCCAGGCTTTCGTGTAGGTTGAAGTGACTGCGCTTCCTGGGGGATTGACGGGCTTGGGTCAGGCACTTTTCGATCAGGTCGGAGTCGATTTGCTTGAACATTGATGGCGGGTGTTATGATTGCAGGTTCAGGAATTTTTTGATTCTCCTGAGCAAGTCTGGAAGTTGCTGGATGGAGATCAACTGACGTTTGGCCTGCTTGTCAGGTTGAGCGGGAGAACCCATCCACTTCTCTCCCGCAGGAATTGAATGCATGACCCCGGATTGTGCGGCCACTACCACTTTGTCGCCTATGGTGATGTGGCCGGCGACACCTGTTTGACCTGCCAGGATGACATAGTTGCCAACCTTGGAACTGCCGGCAATACCCGTTTGGGAAATAATGATCGAGTGTTCTCCTATCTGGACATTGTGCCCAAGTTGGACAAGATTGTCGATTTTGGTACCTTTGCCAATGCGCGTGGATCCCAATGCGCCACAATCGATGGTCGTATTGGCCCCGATCTCCACGTCGTCCTCGATCACAACGTTGCCGATCTGTGGTATTTTGCGGTGAAATCCATGATCCAGGACATATCCATACCCGTCGGATCCAATGACAGCACCGGAGTGAATCCTGACACGCTTGCCGACTTTGGTTGATGGATACAGGGTGACGTTGGGAAAAATGGCCGAGCCATCATCAATGACGGTGTGTGTTCCGACATAGACGTGCCCACTCAATACCACATTCTCACCGACCTGGGCGCCAGCCTCAATGATGCAGTAAGGTCCCACATGGGCCGAATCCGCGACCTGGGCGGACGGAGCAATGACGGCGGAAGGATGAATCCCGGGAGCCGGCACGTGTTCCGGGTAGAGCAAAGCTAGCAACTTGGCAAATCCGACCCTGACATTGTCAATCTGAATCACGGTTTTGTACGTGTTGATTTCTTCGTTTGGAATCAGGATGGCTGAAGCTTTGCTGTTTAGCGCAGCCTCGAGGTAGCGTTCGTTCTCGGCAAAGGTCAGGTAACCTTCCTGTGCCGTGTCTGCGGGAGCAATTCCGACGATTTCAATGCCTGAATCACCGGTTAACTTACCTCCCAC
>JAQCFT010000045.1 GCA_027619545.1 Verrucomicrobiota bacterium
CTCCACCTGTAATAAGATATTTCATGATTTTGTCGGGAGGCAGCTTTCGTATATTTCCCACAGCCATCCCATAGGTTGAAAGCAAAAAGGGCTGGTAATCTGTTTTGAAACCTGCCACTCAGCAGGGATGAAATCAAAAAAAAGAAAACCAACCCGCAGCAAATTCACCGTTCTCAAGCAAATCTGCAACCTTATTCCGGGCCATTTGGTCAAAAAAATTTCCCGAGAAACAGGAGCTGAAGGAAAAGCACGCAGTTTTTCTTCCTGGAGCCACGTCGTCTCCATGATCTTTGCTCAAATCTCACGCAGCATCGGACTCAATGACGTTTGCGATAGTCTACAGATCCACTCCGGTGAGCTTTCACAAATCAGGGGCGCCAAGCCGCCAAGCCGAAACGGGCTTTCTCACGCCAATAAATGCCGCACGGCTGATATGGCGGAAAAACTTTTTTGGCGGGTGCTCGAACATTTGGAAAACAGTTCTCCTCAGTTCTCTCGCGGTAAACTTCCCAAGGGACTTTTCCGGTTCAAACGAAACATTCATATCATTGATTCCACCACCATTGAGCTGGTCGCCAACTGTATGGATTGGGCCAAGCATCGGCGTCGCAAAGCAGCCGCCAAAACCCATATGCGTTTGGATATGGAAAGCTTGCTTCCACGTTTTGCCATTGTGGACACAGCCAAACACAACGACAACCTTCGCGCACGTGAGCTGTGTGCCGGGTTGAAAGATGGCGAAATCATCATATTTGACAGGGCTTATAACGATTTCGACCATCTGATGGATCTGGATAAACGCGGTGTCCAGTGGGTGGGTAGGTGGAAGAAAAGAACCGTGTGCGAAGTGATCGACACAAAGGAAACCAGCGGGGATATCATCAAAGACGAACTGGTGGTTCTCAACAATGAACTGGTTGTCAGAAGAATCACCGCATGGGTGGAGGTTGATGGCAAATGGCGTGAAATGATATTTGTAACCAACAACCGAGAGTGGAGCGCGCAAACCGTCTGTGATCTCTACAAAGCCCGTTGGCAGATTGAAGTGTTTTTCAAACAAATCAAACAGACGCTCAAGCTAGCCGACTTTCTGGGGCACTCCGCAAACGCAGTCAAGTGGCAAGTATGGACGGCGCTGCTGGTTTACGTGTTGCTGAGATTTCTGAGCCGGATGAGCGCTTGGACACACAGTTTCACTCGGATCTTTGCAGTGGTGAGGGCGTCGTTATGGACGCGCATAGATCTGTTCGGATTTTTGAAAATGCTCTGTGGGACAGCAGGCGGAAGTTTTAGAAACCTTGCGCGCCCAGAGCAGGCGTATTTCCCAGGATTTTGAGGGATTGAATGAAATCCTATGGGACAGCACACCAGCCAAAGAGGAAGAAAAATCCCCAGGAAAGAGTAAACCCGGTCAAAAAATCAGAATGTCAAAATTGTAGCAAGGGGCAAATACCTTGGGAATATGGTGCTTTTTGCCATTTTATCTTCCCTTATGGGATGCTAGTGGAGAGTGAACAACTTATTATCAAAAGTATTTAAGTCTGGATGCTCCTCTTCGGGGCTTGCAAAACGTGACTATTACAATCATCGGCTTCAGGCCGGGAAAGATTTAGCAGTAATTACTTAAACCTGTTGAATTTGAATGTGTAACATGGCATTTCAACAGACAGCCAATAGGAAGCTGGGAATAAATGATTGCCAATGTTCTCTCATGCTCCACAGTGATTTGGCGGTGATTATGAACAGGCGATTAACCATTTTGATACTGCTTTGTGTGGGGTTGGGGGTGTTCGCATTTTTGGGAGGAAGTGGTGTTTCCCGACTGTTGACGTTTCAGTTGTTGATCAGGCAGGAAGCTCCTTCCGAGGAGGCACTTTTTGACATTATATCTTCGACGGCGGAGCCGGATGCATACCTGCAATCATTGTGGGATACGGGAAAAATTCCGCATCGACATCTGACCATCAAATTGATTCATCAACGTCTCTTTAGCCATCCTGAGGATTTATCCATATATGGCCGATTGATTCAGGAAGCGGTTGCCGATGCCGATTTTGCCAATCGGGAACTGGCGATGGGCATTTTGGATGTCAAGGATCCGGAAAAGTTGCGTGACGTGGTGCCGCGCAGCCTCAGGGACTCCGACCAAGGGACGCGTCTAAGGGCACTGCAGTATGTCAAAGTAACTGAGGATGCGCGATGGATTCCTGAATTCATGCGACTGTTGGATGATCCCGACGAGATGATCGTGGCTCATGCAGCCTCCAAATTGCGGCAATGGACCGGGGAGGATTTTGGTATCCGAATGATGCACGCCATCACACGACTTCCTCAAACCAATCAACCGGCGAGTTTGAATAACGAACAGGAGATTGCGTTTTCCATGGGGATTGCCGGGTGGAAGCAATGGTGGCATTCGGGTAAACATGACTATCCGGTGTCAAACCAATGGGAGAGTGACACCGAACCGTATGTCACACCTGCCCTGCCGGTGGAGGATTTCGAGGTGGGTATGCTTGACGGTAGCACGAAGCGCTTGTCCGATTTCCGGGGCAAGGCTGTTCTCCTGAATTTTTGGACTACCTGGTGCAGTGCCTGCATGACCGAGATGCCGGATTTGAATCAGTTGCACGATTTATATCCCGATAACCTCAAGGTGATCGGCATTTCGCTGGACGGTGGCGAAGATCATGGTCATGAGCATGCATCGGTTGTGGACATTGAGGAGGCACGTGAAGCTGGTTTGGAGGCTGTAGAGTCCGAGTATGGTTTGCACGACCACTCGCATCAGGAGCATGCGCATGATGACGAGAAGATCAAAAAGAAAATCGAGCGTGTCGTTCGCAAAAAGGATTTGAAATACCTGATCGGCATGGATTCTGGATTTGAAATCGGCAATCGCTTTAATGGCCAGGAGTTGCCCACCAACGTCCTCATTGATCCCCAGGGAAAATTACGCCGCCGCTTTGTCGGAGCGCGTCCTTTGCACTCATGGAAAGCCATGCTGAAGGACATCGGTGTTCCCGAACCTCCGTATTCCAACTAAGCTCTTTCCGGAACTCCTGAAGAGAAAGCATTGTCCTTGCCCGACTTAATGATGCATGGCTTGATGTGCGGATGGATTGGATAACACCCACAGGATTTGCCTGGTTTGTTGGCGGACTGGTTGCCTTGCGCGGATTTGCGGAATGGATGCTGGATCGTTTGAACCTTGCCCATCTTCAAAAACACCGCGGCCACAGGCCCGCCGGTTGGGAGTCTATCATGAGCGAATCGGAATATGCCCGCGCTTTGGATTATACCGAGGTGAAAAATCGTTTTGGTCAATGGAATGGTTGGTATGGTGTGTGGATGTTGCTGATCCTTCTTTTCAGTGGTTTACTCCCCGCTTTGGAAGGGCAATGGAAGGTTTTGTTGGGAAGTTCGCTGTGGATGCAGTCGGGTTTCTTGCTTTTTGCCCTGATGCTTTATTCCTGGTTGGATCTTCCCTGGAATTATTATTCACAGTTTCACATTGAAGAACGGTTTGGTTTCAACAAATCCAATGTGAGACTCTGGCTGGTCGATCAAGTGAAAATGGTGTTCCTGGCCGTAGCAATCGGTTGGCCATTGTTGACCTTGCTGCTCTGGATCGTCGGGAAAACCGGCGCTCAATGGTGGGTTTGGGCCTGGGGTGTGATGCTGGTGTTCCAGCTGATCATGATGATTCTGGCTCCCATGCTCATCCTTCCCTTGTTCAATAAACTTTCGCCCCTTGCAGATGGAACTTTGAAGGATCGGCTTTATCAGCTGGCCGACCGAACAGGTTTTGGCATGCAGTCAATTCAGGTGATGGACGGAAGCCGCCGGTCCGGGCATTCCAATGCCTTTTTTACCGGGTTTGGATCTTTTCGACGGATTGTTCTTTTTGACACACTCATGGATCAGCTTGAGCATTCGGAGATTGAGGGGGTACTGGCGCATGAGATCGGGCATTATCAGAAGAAGCATGTTTTGCTGATGATGACAGTAGGTTTGGCAGGGATGTTGGTTCAGCTGTGGATATTGGCATGGTTGGCGGGGCAGAGCTGGTTTTTCCAGGCCTTTGGTTTCTCAGAACCTTCCATGTCGATCGCTTTTTTGTTGTTTGTGATGATTTTCGGAACCATGACCTTTTGGATCAGTCCCCTGGGGCATCAGCTATCCAGGCGATTTGAGTATGAAGCCGATGCTTATGCGGTGGAGGCTACCGGTGATCCTGCCGCCTTCGTCAGCGCTCTGCGAAAGATCAATCAGGAGAATTTAAGCAATCCGGTGCCTCACCCCCTTTACAGTTTTGTTTATTATTCGCACCCCACCCTGACTGAGCGTGAGGGCGCTTTGTCACAGGTGAAGCCTTAATAGTCAAAAGGCTCCAGGCAATTGCCCGGAGCCTTTTGAATCATAAGTTGTTTTGACGGGTTTAACGACGCGGTGAATGATGGTTGTGTCTGTTTTTCTGTTGTTTTTGTTTGGCCTTGTCTTTGGAACCTTTTTTCGCCCCTTTTCCCTGACGCAGGTTCTTCTTGTTTGATTTTCCATGATCCTGCCCGCGACCACGTTCCTTCAATCCGTGTTTCCTGGATCCTTTGCCCTCTCGTGATTTGAGGTTTTTACCTTTGTGATCATCTCGTTTGTTGTGTGAACGCATCCCGTCTGTATCCCTGCCCCGCTTGGAAGGGCCCCGATCCAGAGAGCGCCGGTCCTGGCCCGGACGTCCTCGTTCCGCCTGCAAAGCGCGGAATCTTTGTGAGTGCTGCATGGGGCGCATCATGGCGCCGCGCTGCATCGGACCGAAATGACGTGCCTGCATGGAGCGGAATGCTTGTCCACGTGAGAATTGCGGCCCGCGCGGACCTCTGTGATCCATGGATGGGCGGAATGCTGAACCCGGACGGTTCCGGCGCATTTGGAAAGGACCGTTTCCGCGTGAACTTTGTCCACGGCCTTGCATCCAGGGGGGGCCGTTTCGTTGAGGTCCTCTTTGTTGAGCACTTGGTGCCGGGCCTCGTCGGTCAGACTGACGATCATTTCCCATGTTACCCGGCCGATGCGCATCTCTGCGGGAGAGCTGGCTGTCAGGGCGAGCATCCCGGTTGGGAGTGTTGCTTGGTCGCATGCCCTGACCACCTCGGCGTCCCTCTGCCCGGGCTGGCGCTGCGTCACGCTGAGGGCGTTCGCGGTTTTCGGTGGGACGATCGGCACGTTGGTTGGGTGCATTTTGAGGTCGTTCATGGTCTGAGGGGGCATGGCGTGGTCCTATCCCCTGATCTCCCCGGTGTCCTTCGGCACGTGCCGGAGCGGCGTCACGCCGGGGGCGCTCGCGTTCACGATCCGGTCTTCGGGCTTGAGGTGTGTCCTGGACACGCTCGGTGTGTCGGTCCTGAATATGGTCGTCCCGGCGCGCTTCCCGCTCCTCGGATTGTGCCGCCAGGTTGTTCATGCTTCCGGTCATCAAGGCCAGAACGAGTCCTGCCAGGCCTAAACCTTTGGTAATGGTGGTATTCTTTTTCATCATTTTATTTCCTATACGATCACTTGTTGTTGTGTGAATAGGACAGACGTGTTGGTTTTAGGGTTGGTTACACGGTCTGAAATTTTTGATCTTCCTCCCGGGTGTGATCCCTGAAGGACATGACCTGACCGGTTTCATCCGGATCAGTTTATAAAGATAAACATTGGAATCATCCTCCCGAAGTCGTATTCAATGGGCTTCCTGTCGAGGGATTTTGGTTTTTCCTCGGTTGAATGGAAGCAGTACAGCCTTATCAGGCTGATGAGATTTAGTATTTGAGCATATGTTAAGAGCAGGCATTGTCGGACTCCCGAACGTTGGCAAATCAACCTTGTTCAACGCGATCACCCGAACCCGCAAGGCGGAATCGGCAAACTATCCATTCTGTACCATTGACCCGAATGTGGGGGTGGTGACGGTGCCGGATGATCGCTTGGAACCACTTCAGAAAATTGCCAAAACCAGTGTTGTCATCCCGACGTCCTTCGAATTTGTGGATATTGCCGGATTGGTCAAAGGAGCAGCCCAAGGGGAAGGTCTGGGCAACAAGTTCTTGAGTCATATTCGTGAAGTCGATGCCATTATCCAGGTCATCCGTTGTTTTGAGGATGAGGATATCCATCATGTTGCCGGCAGTATTGATCCGGTTCGGGATATTGAAACCATTTTGACCGAACTGATCATGGCAGACATGGAGTCGGTCGAGAAGAGCATGAACCGCCGCGCCAAGGAAGCCAAGAAAGGCGACAAAACCGCCAAGGCAGAATACGCCGTTTTGGAAAAGGTATTGCCGCACCTGAATGACGGAAAACCGGCGCTTACGCTCGAGTTGACTCCCGACGAACAGGAAGTGTTGCGTCCGTTTTTTCTGCTGACTTCCAAGCCCACCATTTTTGCGGCAAACGTCAAGGAAAGCGAATTGGCCGATGCCGAAAACAATCCGCACGTTGCCAAGGTTAAACAGTACGCCAAGGAACATCATGCCTGCGAAACGGTAATCATCAGCGCTCAGATTGAGAGTGATCTGGTGGATTTGGATCCGGCCGAGGCTGAGGATTTCCTCAATGAAATGGGGGTTAAAGAATCCGGTGTGGGTTCCATGATCCGCAGCACGTACCATCTGCTGGGATTACGCACCTTTTTCACAGCCGGCGAAAAGGAAGTCCGAGCCTGGACCATCCATGAGGGAGACAAGGCTCCGCAGGCAGCCGGTGTGATTCATACCGATTTTGAAAGAGGCTTCATCAAAGCCGAAACCGTGGCCTACAAGGATCTCCTGGAGTGCGGTTCTATCGCCGTCGCACGCGAAAAAGGTCTTTATCGCATGGAAGGTAAAGAATATGTGGTGCAGGATGGTGATGTGATGTTGTTCAAATTCAACGTCTGAGCCTCATTCAATGGTTGAAATGTAGGTGCGTGCGTAGGTGGCTGCAATTCCCGTAGAAGGGGAGTGGCGGCTTACCCTGCCATGGCGCTTGTCTTTTTCCCGGCCTGGATGGTGCAGCGGCGTTTTTCGAGTTCGACCATCTGGATGGGGGACATACCATAGAACGTCTTCACTTCGGAAATAAAATGGCTGTAACGCTTGAATCCCAGGTAAACTGAGATGTGTTTTAACGGGAATCCTTCGCGTATCAGGTAGCGAGCACGGACCATACGCTGTTGTCTCAGCCAGTACTTGGGACTGACTCCCAGTGAATCATAAAACATACGTTCCATGTGGCGTGGAGTGAGCCCCAACACCTTGGACAACTGGCTCACTTTGTATTCGCTTTGGAATGCCAGTTCAATCAGGTTCACCGACTGTTGAACCCGCTTGGGTGAATCGAACATGACTCTTCCATTTCTGATAACAATCATAACGCTGATTTCCAATAAGTCATACCATCATGGACCAGAAGCTGAGGCTGACAATAAAAAACAGTACCAAAAATGCGACATTTTGTTCACTTAAAAAGTGTGGTCTCCCAATACGATCCATTTCTTTTACTATTCTCTCTTTTTTTCTTGGAAAAATCGTATTTAACAGACAAGTAATAGGCAGTCCTCAATGACTGGTCTAAAAGGAGATTCAACTCTCCTGTTCAAGGGAGAGGCCGAGAACATAATTCAGTTGCTGGGCAACTGGTTCATCACGATTGTGTTCTACATAAGAATTGTCTTCTGGGCCGTTACGACCTGTGGATCTTGGTCCGGGAATGCAGATGACGATTCGGTTTGATGTCCGTCTCCTCTTTGACTTTGGGCTGGATTTGCAAACTGTTACAATCCTACTATTCGTTTTTTATGCCACTTCCCAGAAAGAAGGGTTCGGTGTGAGGTTACTTGATTCTGCAAAGTAGCTTGTAACAGGGATGATTGCTCAATGAAAGATCATGGAAGCAGCACAGAAAATAATTTCCGACGATGACAGTCTGGTCTTGTGTGTCAACAGCCAGGGGCACGAACTCCGTGCCACACCGGTTCGGCTAACCCGACATCTCGTTGTTTTTGAAGTATATAATCCCTATAGTATATTACAGCTTTCTGAGGTACTGCAGGAATTCCAGATATATATCAATCAACGCATGGTGTATTCCGGTCGCGCAGTGGTCAGCAATCTGGTCAATACCGGAATTTTTCTCGTATGCGAAGCATCAATGGACGAAGGATGGCTGGATGTGGACCTTACCCGTCCGATCAAAGCAGCCAATGTGCTGCGTTCTGAGTTCGATCAGTTCATCGAGGAGTACAAGAAGCATGATCTGGTATTGCCTGATTTCAAACTCGTTGTTGCGGACCTGCAGGGATTCCTTGTTGAACTGAGGCGTTGGCTTGAAAAGCTGGAGTTTGTCATCCGGTCCAATCCGAGTGGCGACCGTTACCACCAGGAAGTTGAGATTATCAATGATGTTCTCAACCCGGCCCTACCCATGCTGGCGGAGTATTTTGAACGGTTCGAGAAGGCTGCCCTGAGTGTGGACGGAAATCTGCAACCCGTTCATCGTTTTTATGTCCGAAGGCAGCTGCATCCCATCGTCCTGTGCGCCCCCTTCAGTTGGCGCACCTATACCAAGCCTCTTGGATATGCAGGCGATTACGAGATGGTGAACATGATGACCCGTCCTCCTTATGAGGGGAGTTCCTTGTTTGCAAAGATCCTGAACACGTTCTTTCTGAATTCGGCTCCTGTGGTGGCGCATCAGAATCGCATCCAGTACCTCAAGGAAAACCTCAAGAACGAGATCAAACGGGTTACTGAACAATACGGCAGAAAAGCCCGTATTTTCAATCTTGGATGCGGTCCCGCCAGGGAGCTGCAGGAATTGCTGGAAGATGATATTGCGGATCAGGCAGAGATCTTGTTGCTGGATTTCAATGAGGAAACATTGAGGAACATTCAGCAGGTGTTTGGTGAGTTGGTCAACAAACACGGCAGGACGACGCAAATCACCACGCTGCTGAAAAGTGTGCACCAAGTGCTTAAAGAAGCTCACAAAGAAACCGATGAGTTCACTAAGAATCACTATGACGTCGTGTATTGTGCCGGTCTTTTTGACTATCTATCGGATCGTATCTGTAAGAGATTGACTGCCATCTTCTACGATTTGCTTGCGCCGGAAGGACTGATGATCACCACCAACGTGCATGCCAGTAATCCATCGCGCAAATGCATGGAGTTCATTTTGGATTGGCATCTGGTTTACCGTAACGACGAAACCTTCAGCAGCCTGAATCCGGATCAACTCCCTGATGGAGTCTCTTCTTTGGATCATGATTCGACAGGTGTGAACGTCTTCAATGTGGTCCGTAAACCAAAATGAGACTTTCCCAACAAGTCCAACTGACCCCTGAGATGCATCGTGCCCAGATGGAGTACGAAATGCCTCTGGTGGTTCAGAATTATCGGATTGCCTGTCTGTTCGGTATCATATTCATGCCTTTCGGAGGTGTGTTGGACTATCTGGTATATCCCAGGTATCTCGAATACTTTTTATGGTTGAGGCTGGAATGTTCCGTTTTGCTGTGCATGATCTGGTGGTTGTTGGGCCAACCCTTTGGCAGAAAATTTTATCGCCCTCTCGGTCTCATTGAGGTCATTCTCCCCATCTTTTTTCTGTCATGGATGATTTTTGAAACCGAAGGCATGCATTCGGATTACTATGCCGGCATCAACCTTGTTTTGGTTGGTGTGGGGTTCCTGATGCGCTGGGGACTTGCCGACACCACTCGCATGGTGTTCATCAGCATTCTTCTTTATCTGGGGGCATGTCTTGCCCGGACCAACTCCATCTCCAGCCTTGGCGAGGCCAAGGATTTATTGTATTCACTCTATTTCATCGTCCTCACCGGGATCATCAGTATGACCGGCAATTTTCTCTACAATTTGAATCGCACACGCGAATTTGCCCTGCGCTTTGAATTGGATGAAAACCGGCGTCAGCTCGAAAAGAACAACCGAAAACTTCAGGAGCTGGACCGGGTCAAGAATCGTTTCTTTGCCAATATCAGTCATGAGTTGCGCACCCCGTTGACGTTGTTGTTGACGCCCCTTGAGTCACTGATCGCCAAAGGGCAGAACGCCTTTGCTCCAGACGTGCGTGAAACGCTGCATGCCATGCAGGCCAACGGTATGCGCCTGTTGAAATTGATCAACGATCTGCTGGACCTGGTGCGTCTGGAATCGGGCAAGTTGAAAATCACCGCCCAGGAAGTGAAGGTCGAGTCCTTCGTCAAGGGAATCATCGCTTCGGTGCGGAAAGCCGCCGAAGATCGCGGGATCAAGGTTCAGGCGGATATTTATGATACCGAACTGGTGCTGCAAACCGATGGCGACAAGCTGGAAAAGGTTCTGTTGAACCTCATTTTCAATGCGGTGAAGTTTACCAGTCCGGGTGGTGTGGTTCGCGTGTCTGCTTATGCAGAGGAGGGGCAAGTAATCATCGAAGTAGCCGATACCGGGATCGGTATTCCGCAAGAAAGTCTGGCTTTTATTTTTGATCGATTCTGGCAAGTGGACAATTCAAGCAAGCGGAAACATCAAGGCGCGGGAATTGGTCTGGCATTGGTCAAAGAGTTTGTGGAACTCCTCAAAGGAACCGTGGATGTCAGAAGCGAGGAAGGAAAAGGCACCGAGTTTATTATGCGTTTTCCCACACGCCTGCAACAAGTGTCCGAATCGGAAAAATTGTCCCAAGAAGCGGACGATTCAGAAGTCAGCGCTGCCCCCACGACAGGAGAAAAGGGTTCTCTACCTCTCCCTGTTGTCTCCAGAGCTTCGGGCGACCAGGAGGAGGGTTTGGATGAAGACGACAACAAAGAGTGGTTGTCAAAACTATATCGCCGTGCGGAACTCTTCCCTGTTTCTTCATTGGAACCGACCCGGGTTGGAAATGAGCTTCCGGTACGAGGGAAATCCCGCCCATTGTTGCTGGTGGCGGATGATGAACCCGATATGGTTCGATTCCTTCGCAGCCAACTCGAGACACATTACGAAATCATGGAGGCACAGGATGGACAGGAAGCGATCGACAAGGCGCGGCAATTCCTTCCTGACATTATCCTGACCGACATGATGATGCCGGAAAAGGACGGACTCCAGGTGTGTCAGGAATTGCGCCGAAACACTTCCACCGAGAACATTCCCATCATCCTGCTCACAGCACGCGTGGATGAAGATATCAAACTGTCGGCGCTGCAGTCGGGAGCAAGCGATTTTCTTACCAAACCTTTTTCACTGGCTGAAATCCATGTGCGCCTGAAAAATCTTTCCGACTCCTATCTCTTTCAACGTTCGCTGGCTCGCCAGAAGAAAAAACTGGAAGTTACACTGGAGGAACTGAAGGAAACTGAAACCCAACTGGTGCAATCCGAAAAGATGGCCTCTCTGGGCAAGATGAGTGCCGGCATTCTCCACGAAATTAACAATCCCCTGAACTTTGCCAAAACAGGTTCCCACACCCTCCGGGAATTTGCCCATCAACTCCCGGAACAGGATCGAGAGGATTTTCGCGATATCCTCAAGGATGTGGAGGAGGGCATTACGCGAGTATCTGAAATCGTGAAGGATTTGCGAGGTTTCAGCCATCCCGACAACGAGCAAAAAACGGGTGTTTCCGTGGAACTCGTGATCATGAAATCAATTCGCTTGTTGAGCAACGAAGTCAAGCACTTCGAAGTAAACGAGGATGTGCCGGAAGGCCTTGAAGTATACGGCAACGAGAATCAACTCGTGCAAGTGCTGGTAAATTTATTGCAAAATGCTTCCGATTCCTTAAACTCCAAGGAATTCGCCGATGACACCGACGGTCCGACCATCCGGATCAAAGGATTCAAGGCGGACGGTCGCGTGCATCTCCTGGTGCGGGACAATGGTCAGGGTATTGATGATGCTCACCTCACTCGGATCTTCGATCCATTCTATACGACCAAAGATGTCGGGGAAGGAATGGGATTGGGGCTGAGTATTTGCTACAAAATTATGGAAAATCACCAGGGCACGATCAAAGTAAAAACCGAACACCTCGCTTTTACTGAGTTTGATTTGATCTTTCCCGATCCGGATTCACTGGTGAACGACAAAGATTCGACAGAATGAGACTTTAACAATCGGCAAAAATGGACAACCTCTACGATTACAAAAAGTTTGCCATCCTCTATGTGGATGACGAAGAAAAGTCACTGAAATACTTTCAACGAGCTTTCGGGACCAAATTTCGCGTGTTCGTCGCAACCAACGCCAAGGATGGTTACCGCGTATTCGAGGAACACCGCAATGAAATCGGCATCCTCCTCACTGACCAACGCATGCCTGGTGAGAAAGGAGTACAACTTCTCGAAAAAGTGCGGGCTATCAAACCCAACGTCATCCGTATTCTGGTGACCGCCTACAGCGACTTTGAGGCCGCGATCGATGCCGTGAACACAGGGGCCATTTACAAATATATATCCAAACCCTGGGATGTTGCGGATCTGGAAATCACTCTCCGGCGCGCCATGGAATTCTTCCTGGTGCATCATGAACGGGACCGCCTCATGCGCCAGAAGTTCACCGCTCTGCATAAAACCCTGATCCTCGATCGTGTGGTTGGCCTGACCGTTCTTGCCTCCGGCATAGCGCGACTTTATCGGAACTCATTGGATGCGGTTCGGGCTTACATGGAGCTGGATTCGCAGAACCCTACCATGGACGACCTGCAGCTGTCCGAACTCAACAATCCGAACCTCTATCGCAAACTCTATATGCAGACGCGGGAACAGATCCACAGGGTGGTTAATGTCCTGCAACTGGAAGGATTCACTGAGAAGGAAGGTCCCAACGCGAGTTCGCTTGAAGAGATCCAACTGATCTCGGTGCTTCAAAACACACTGAAATCCTTCCAACCCCAGTTTCAGCAAAAAGGCATTGAAGTCGGATTTGAGACACTGGAAAACCCTGAAGTGATCGTCTCGGAAACCAAACGATTTCAGAAACTCCAGGACCTGATCATCCAGAACCTGCTTCTGTACATTCCTGACAACACCAAAGTCAGAATCGTGGTATTCACCCAAAAAGCAGGTTCCAGTGGGACCAGTGTTTGCATCAGTGTGGAAGATGGATCCGATAAAACACCGATCTCCGGTACCCGAGCCATCCTGGACCCCTTCTTCACAACTGACGCCCTCCTGCATCACCTGGGACTGAACCTGTTGGCCATATCGGTCCTGACCTATCACCTCGGAGGGAGTGTTGGGTACGATCAGGCACAAGGAGATTACTGCAACCGTTTACGAATCACGCTTCCGCTTAAACTGAGCTATCTCCCCGAAGAAACCACCGAAGTAGCGTCACTGGAGAAAGCCCTGATCAACGAGTCCCTATGGGAAACCGTGATCAGCCAGATGGAAAACTGACGGGAGCAACAAGAACCATTAACCAAACCCCGGCCGGGAGTCACTCTGCAAACCCGGTCGACCCGGTCCTTCACCGATCCCGGAAACAGCCCTCTCTCAAGCCCGAAAGACGGGTTCGATTCCCGTACGCGTTGACATTTTTTGTTCTGGGCTCACATGAGGGGTTACGGTGAGAAGCTGGTCCGTTGGGAGGAAACCTTTCCCTCGACTTCCAATGGATGGTTTGCTAGTTGTTTCCACGTCTGGTGCTGCCAACATATTTATCATGACTCCTTTTCAAATCATTTTTAATCCGACCAGTGCTCGGGAGTTGTCCAAGTTGCCGAAGGAGCTTCAGTTGGATGTTCTCGGGGATTTTCGTGGGTTTCCGCAGGACGTGCGGTCCAGGGATCTGGATCGTTTCGGTAAGTTGGAACGTCAGGGTAAGCAGCTGTATCGCTATCGTCTTGGGGAATATCGCGTTTATTTTCAGAGATGTGATCTGGGGATTATCGTTCATCGTATTCTGAACAAGAACACGTTGAAGGATTTCCTATTTCGCTCCAGTCTTCCAACGGGCGAAGATGAGGCGTTGCAGGAAAATCCGAAGTTCTGGGAGTTGATGGAGGTGAATCCTTCGTCCGGCGGCAACTGAGCTCTGGTGTTCAGGATACGTCTTCTCCGATTTCGACGTTCCAGTAGGCGATGTCCAAAAAGTGACGCCAGCTTGAGTGGCTGTTCAGTGTGAAGTTGACCTGCACGAATGGTCGCCATTTGGGGCGTTTCGGTTTGCGGATCAGATGCATGCCTGCTTCCGGCGGGGTGCGGTTGGCTTTGCGGGTGTTACAGGGAATGCAGGAGCAGACAATGTTTTCCCAGGTGGTTGGTCCTCCCCGGTCACGTGGAACAACATGATCAAGGTTAAGCAATTTTCGCTCAAGAATTTTGCCGCAGTACTGGCACTGGTTTCGATCCCGCTCAAAGATGTTGTGGCGCGTGAATTTGACTTCTTTCTTCGGGAACCGGTCATACACCAACAGCAAAATGACTTTGGGTATCCCGATTTTGAATGAGATGGTGTTTATCTGGTCCTCTTCCCCGGATTCCTGTTCGACGGAGAAATCTTTCCATTCGCCGAAATCGTATGTGTGGAAGGCTCCGGTTGGGGATTCATAGACAACCTGGGCCCTTCCCTCGAAGAGAAGGGTCAATGCTCTGCGCGCCGAACAGACGTTGACTGCCTGCCAAAGTCGATTGAGCACGAGCACAGGTTGTTGCAATACACAAGCCATGAGCTTTGCGAGGTTGCGTATTGTGCTAACAGAGGCGTTGACGTCTGTCAATTCACCGTTCATAAATGTAACCGGTTTATCGATGAAATGTCACACATAGCCCTCTTTTGGGGTGGTAGCATGACGTCGGTTCAATCCAAGTAAGGAATTTAAATATGCGAATAAAAATTTTGATGAATTGGGCGCTGGTTGGCTTGTTGGCGCTGCCGTTGATATCGAATCAGGTGCGATCGCAGGGTGCGGATCAGGACTACATTGAGATTTACAAACTAATCAAGGAGGCGGATCAGTATCGCGATACGGGACTTGCCGAGCAAGCTGCCACCGCGTATGCGCAGGCTTCCAACAGGCTCCGTACCTTTCAAAAAACTAATCCTAGCTGGAACAACCGGGTGATAGATTTTCGTCTCAAGTACATTGCCAGGGAGATGGAGAAATTGCCCAGCGCCTCGATTCCCGCTCAAGCTGCCATCGTTCAGTCTGCAGACGCCGTTGAGCTTGTATCCGAGGTCGATGAGCAAGTTGAGGCTGCCGTTGCGGAAGCCACTTCGGAGTTGGGCGGTCAGGTTCAGGCTTTGAATACCCGTATCGAGCAGTTGCAGGAAGAGAACAGGTTATACATTGCCAAGCTGCGCGAGGCCATGGCCGCCAAACCGGCCGGTTTCAATCCTGAAGAGCTTCAACAAGCCGAAGCCCGCATCATGGATTTGCAAAAGGAGAAGGAATTGTTGCTGGTTAAACTGGAGCAGGAAACCCGTTCTGGAGGTGCACCGGTTGACGGAATGCAAGCACAGTTGGAGGCGGCTCAATCCACGATTGAACGGCAGGAGCAGTTGATCGCTTCACTCAAGAGGGAAGTAACCGGCACGAGCGTTCCCAGTGCAGCTCCTGCCGATGCGGATCGTGATCAGCTTATTCAGGAATTGATGGAACAGAATGCGCTGTTGCGCCGTCAGGTGCAGGAGTCATCTGTGAAAGTTGAAGCTCCGGTTTCCGTTCAACCTGTTCAAAAGACGCCCACCCGCAGCAGCGAAGGTTCGAGTCGCCGTGGATGGTGGCCCTTTTCACGCCGCAACAAGGATACGGATGATCGTTGGTTGCATGCCAAATTGGCGGCTTACGAAGCAGAGCGAGTTCCTTATGGTCCGGAAGAGCTGGCACTCATGGAAAAGAAAGATCCCAGCCAGATCGGGATCGAAAATGTGGCGCCGGCTCCTGTGGCGGGTTTGAATGCGGAGCAGGCTGCGACTGCTGCCCGACTGGAACGTGAAGCCCAGCAGTCAGCTGCTTCAGGAGATTTCAACACAGCAGCCAGCCGATTCAAAAGTATTTTGGAAATGGCTCCTGATAATGTGCACATTTTATCCAACCTGGCTTTGATCCAGATTCAAATGAATACCGTGCAAGATGCGGAATCCACATTGCAGCGTGCTTTGACTCTGGACCCAAATCACACTTTCGCACTGTTTTTATCCGGACTGATGAAGATCAATCAGGGCGATTTTGAGGGTGCTTTGGGGTATCTTTCTCAAGCGGGTCGATTGGATCCCAACGATGCCGAGGTACAGAATCATTTGGGTGTTGTATTGAGTGAGCTTGGGCAGCGTGATGCCGGTGAAGCCGCCCTGAGAAAAGCCATCCAGCTTCAGCCCAGCTATCCGGACGCCCATATCAATCTTGCGGTGGTTTACGCCTCACAGGAACCGCCCTACAAGGAATTGGCCCGATACCATTACCAATTGGCCCAGCAAGCGGGTCACGGGAAGGATCCGCGCCTTGAACGGTTGATTGATGGGGCTGAATAAGGTTTTGGGGCAATCGTTTAATTAGTTTCAAGTCCGTTTCCATGTCTTTGAGTCAGCATCAGCAGCGGTTGGATCTATCCACGTCGGGTCGCGGTTTGTTTGAGATCACAGTTGATGTGCAGGGTGTGCTTTCCGAATCGGGTTTGCGGCTGGGTACGGTGCAGTTGCTGGTTCGGCACACTTCCGCATCTTTAGTAATTCAGGAAAACGCGGATCCGGATGTGAAAACGGATCTCGAACGTTTTTTCAAGCGGCTATGTCCCGATGGAGATTCCATTTACGAACACACGTTGGAAGGTCCTGATGACATGCCGGCCCACGTGCGTTGTGCACTGACCGCGGTGAGTTTGAACATCCCGTTCGATAACGGAAGACTCCTGCTTGGAACTTGGCAGGGGATTTATCTGTGGGAGCATCGAACGCACCCTCATCGCCGACAAGTTGTCGTGCACGTATTAGGTGAATCATGATGGATCGATCTGTATTTCGTTCAGCGTACTTAGCTTCCTTGCTTGCCGTGTGCGGTTTGAGGGCTGCGGTTGCTTTTGCAGATGATTTGGCCCCCGGTGAATGGGGGTTTGATGTACCCGAGATGTTTCCCATCGAGTCCCAGATCGAATTCCTGCAAACCGGTGATCTGGATGGTGACGGTCTGATGGATTTGGTTTTATCGAATCCCAGAAGGTCGGAAATGACCCTGCTGTTCAATCGCACAGGTGCCGAAGAGGCCTCCGACTCAGGCGGAGCGATTGAAAGTGGGACGAAGGGATCTTCCATCAACGACCTACCTTCGGATGCGCGTTTTTTCAATGAATCGGTGCTGGTTCAAAGCCGGCTCAAAGGATTGCACGTTGCGGACCTGGATGGCGATCAACTCCCGGATCTGGTGACGTACGATGCTAAAAATGATTTGATGGTTCGCTGGAACCATAAGGAGAACCCCTGGGCCGAGGTGGTTGACTGGCGAATTGACGGCGGATTGACGGGGCAGCGCGTTTTGCAGTCGGCTGATGTCAATGAGGATGGTTTGGTGGATCTGATGTTGATGGGGGAGCAATGGTTGGCCCTTTTCATGAATCAGGGCGAACGCCGGTTCGATCAACCTAAAAAGATAAGATTGCCCAACGGGTTCTCGGAATATGCCGTTCAAGATTTGGATGGCGACGGTGTCAAAGACCTCCTGTTTCATGCTCCCAACAGAGAGGGCGGATTGTTGGTGACATTTCGTCACAATCAATCTTTCACCACCTTGAGTCAGATTGCCTCGTCTCCCTTGGGGCAGATTCAATGGCTGCGGCAGGGGAATGACGACTCTCTCAGTGCACTTGGTATTTCCGATCAACGCGATCAGCTGATGGTTTTTCATTTGAACTCATCGAATACGAATCATCGAGGGGATATCGGTTTGAGAACGGATAGCCACTATTTGAAATTCCCGGATTTTGGTGGTGTGAAGCGAGGTATTTGTTGGGCGGATTTGAATGGAGATCAGCAGCCCGATTGTCTGGCAGCGGATCCAGACGCCGGTTTGATTCATGTTTATTTATCCAATGGCCATGGCCGTTGGGATCAGCCCAGGACCTTTCCATCCCTGACCGGCGTCCAGGAACTTGTATCATTTGATTGGGACGGAGACAAAGTGGCCGAGGTGTTTGTATTGAGTCGGGATGAGAATCAGATCGGTGTGTCCAAGTGGAATTCCGGCAATCAATCCTTATCCTACCCTGAGCGAATTCCCGGTCTGGCAAATCTGCTCGTCATGACTTCTGGTCTGCATGGCAATGATCGGAACCTTGTGGTCTTGTTGGAAAAGGACGGAGCTTGGGAACTGGCCAAGGTGGATCATCAGTTCGATTTGACCACGCAATCGTTCGAGAAAAAGCATAGTGGTCATCCCGAGAGATTGATGGAGCATGACATGGATCAGGATGGGGTGGAGGATCCTTTTGGATTCACCCCGTATGAACCGCTGGCTTGTTTTCGTCGACAAGGCGGTGGTGGCGCATTTGAACTGTTTGATTTGTCACTTCCGGGAGGGACTTGGCAGCGCGGATGGGCCAATGTCGGGGACTTGAATTCGGACGGAGCGGCCGATTTGATTCTGCCGTTCAACAATTTGATCCGGGCTTTCACGATGGCACCGGTTCGGGAGAGCCATGCGTCTGCTGAAGGAACCACCCAGTGGGAGCTTCAGGTAGTGCAGCAAATCAATGGTCCAACCGGAAACTCGCATTTGCTGTCCGGTTTGGTGTTGGCGTCTTCCGGGGAACAAACTGCAAAGGTGCTATTGTTGGATGAAGCGGAGAACCAGTTGCATCTGGCGCTTCAGGACAGCATGGGCGTTTGGAGGATTCAGGAGAGCCAGAAGCTGTTTTTAGAATCCGGTTTGCAGTTGTCCCAGCTCGAAATACAAGATTCCGGTAAAGGGCCTCGGATTCTTTGCCAGGGAAAACAAGATGCGTTGGTGCTGGATCTGGGGACGCGTCAACCGGAATTGCTGTCTTTGAGTTCACTGCGGTCCGAGACCAAAAATGCACAGTATCTGCGGGTTTATGGGGCAGATTTTAATGGGGACAATCAACTGGAGTTGTTTGGGTTGGAATCCCGGGAACATGCCGTTGAGTGCGTGGCATGGGGAAGTCAGAATATTTTGAAGCCACTGAATCGCTGGCAGGTTTTTGAATCCAGGAGTTACCGGAACCAGGGCGCCGCTTTTCCTGAGCCACGGGAAGGGCTTATTCAGGACCTGACCGGGGATGGGCTGTTGGATTTTTGTCTGATCGTGCATGATCGGATTATTTTATATCCTCAGAGAGATTCATGGAACGAGCAGACATCCGGGCAATAAATCCCTCGGCCCGTACCGTTCAAGAGCACCTCCTCTGGGACGAGTATATCCTGAGAGCATGTGATCGGGGTAAATTGGGTCCCACATTGAGGTTTTGGAAAGTCTGCGAGCCGGCTGTGGTGCTTGGATATTCCGGCAAGATCCATCGCGAGGTTAGGGTGGAAGTGTGTCGAAAAATGGGAATCCCGGTGGTTCGGCGCACAAGTGGAGGTGGAACGGTGTTGTTGGATCCGGGAAGTTTGAATTACAGTTTGGTGCTGCCCATGCATTGGCATCCGTCACTCATTTCCGTCAGTTCTACCAATCAATTCATCATGAATCGGCATCAGTTGGCGATTGCTGCCTTGACAGGTGAGGTGGTGGATCTGGAAGGGGACACCGATCTCGCCATTCGTGGCAGAAAGGTCTCGGGCAATGCGCAGCGTCGCATGAAATCGGCCATTCTCTTCCATGGAACTTTCCTTTGTGAGATCAACCACGACCTCATGGAGCAGGTGTTGCCCTGTCCAGACCGACAGCCAAAGTATCGAAAAGGTAGAAAACACATTCATTTTTTGAGAAAACTGTCATTTGATGAGATATTGGTCCGTCAGTCTATTCAGGATTGTTGGCATTGCTCAGGAGATCAACCATTTGAATGGGTGGTGGACCAGTCTCTGATGAGGGAAGCTGAAGAGCGTTTTGTGCGGGAATCGTGATCCGTCTCATCAACGTTGGACCATTCAGGATAAAAAAGTTACAAGAATAATAACAGGGGTTTGGATTTGGTTTTACAAGGAACCGAAGAAACGGCATGATCCGTGCTTTGTAGGGGGAATTATCACTATATGCGAAAAAAGCATAAGAACAGATTCAAAACGACCCAAAGTGCATGGGTGCTGGGAGGTTTGGCGGGTATGGGCTTGCAGGCCCAAGCCGTTGAACCCGATGATGTGCTGCATTTTAAGGTTGGGAATGTCCATATCCGGCCGCAGTTCGGCACCGGGTTGAATTATAACGACAACATCTTTTTTCGCAGCACGAACCCTGCCGACACGGTTTTATTCGGACCAAAGGAAGGGGATTTGATTGCGAATGTGAATCCGGGTGTTTCCTTCACACTGGGTCGAAATGAGATCAATACTGTTTCACTCACTTATCGGCATGACCATCGGTTCTATACGGATCACTCGGAAGTCAGTTCGGGAGATCATTCCTTAAATTTGCTGGGTGCGGTCACCAGCGGTAAAGTTCGCATATCCACGGACCATTCGCTGAGCTACTTGACAGGCATTCAGGGGGGAACTCTTTCTATAGTCGAGCAGAATGATCGCATCAGTTTGGTTGACCATTTGCGTGTGAATTTGGATGTGACTCCCAAGAGCGATATTTACGTCGATGCTTCGCACAGTTTGACTGATCAAGGCGACAGCATCCAATTTGCTGATATAAACAGCTGGAGGGCAGCTGGTGGATATGGCTTCAAATATAGCGAAAACTTAAGGTTTTTCAGCCAGTTGAATTATGGAGTCATGGAAACCAGTGTTCGAACAGGGACTTCACAAAAATGGGATTTTGTAGGTGGCAGCATTGGTGCGGAAGGTAGTTTTACTGAAAAGTTGACCGGGACGCTTCAGTTTGGTTATGAGCGTCGTAGTTCTGATATGACCGGTGTGAGTGCTGGTGCTCCCACGGTGACCGTCGAACTGGAGCAGATCCTCGGCGATCGCACCTTGGTAGCCCTGGCCTACACACGAGCCAACCAGGTCAATGTGGATGCCTCAGATACCGCCTCGGTATCGGACATTATTCGTCTGACATTGCGCCGAGCGTTGGGGAATCGACAAAAATGGTTTGCTTCCGTTTACGG
>JAQCFT010000431.1 GCA_027619545.1 Verrucomicrobiota bacterium
AATCTGGGGCTTCTATCCCGATTCGTGGGTATGGTGACGGATTCCCGATCCTTCATGTCCTATCCGCGACACGAATACTTCCGACGCGTCCTTTGCAACCTCATTGGCACAGACATGGAAAACGGTGAAATCCCCAATGACGACAATCTGGTCGGCCCAATGATCCGCAACATCTGCTATAACAACGCAGAAGAGTTTCTGGGATTGGATCGATAAGCATTGACTCCACGCGTTTTGGCTGATCCTGTTCATCCTCGTATATCCAGTCTAAAAAACACATTGAGTTTTCGGTCATAGGAAGGGAGACTACTGCCAAGCTATGAATCCGTATTCCATACCATTTGACATCCCGGGTGAACTAACTGAGTCCAATGGTATTCTCACCCTGGTCGATGAAGAGTTGAGAATGGAATTTCAGACCAAGGACGGATTTATTGGCCTGGTCAAATCAGATGTGAAACGGGTCGTAATCCCCCTTTCAGAGATCCTGGACATTCGTTTCAAAAAGAGTTGGTTTGGCAGCGGGAAAATCTTATTGCAAGTGGGAAATATGCACCTCCTGGAAAAAGTTCCGGGTCATACCTCTGGAAGCGTGCAATTGAAGATTAAAAAGGAATTTCGCGACAATGCCATGAACCTCGTCGCCGAAATCACCTACACCGCCGCCGAAAAAAGCCTGGAAGCCATCAAAGACCGGCTTTGATTCGGACCTCTGTTTCTTATCCGCAAATGTACACAGATTTGCGCAGATAGGAAGGGGGGTTGTAGTCTCATAAAAAGCGCATTGGCTTGATATCCACTTCGTGTCCCTCGTTCCTTCGTTTTTTATAGTCAAATGACAATTGCATCCTTCGAAAAGTGAGGGAAACATAAACCAGCCGTTAGGCTACTGAACTTAGAATAAAGGAATGTTAATGAAATACATAAGAAGAGTACAGTCCCCATACACGCGATATCTGCAAATTCTGATATGCATTCTCCTGCTTCCCTTGACAACACGTGCAGCCGATCCTGTGGCCTTCTCTAATGAAGCCTTGATCGCTCCTGCATTGGCTGATTTCGGTGAGTTATCCGATGATGCCACCTATGTTTTTTTCTTCAATGCCGTCAAGGGCGGCTCATCCACCGCTGTGGCGGGTAACGATGCTTTTGGTTTAAAGCTCGAACAGTGGAATGAAACCGGATTCTTCGGTGTGACGGAATTTGGCGTCGTTGACAATGTCTTTGAACCGGATGGAAGTGGCGAACCGGGTTCCGTTTTTGAAGAAGACGTACACGTGGCATTCGTGAACGATTTCACAAATGAAGAAGTCCGGCTCTACGTGAACGGAAAACTCTCCGGTTATTACGTAGGCAATTTCGAACTCTTTGGCGAAGTCAAACTCATGGCGGCGCGTCTGGCAACGGATGGGGACGCCATGGCAGGTGGCAGTATTTTATATTCCTGGGCCACCTATGATGAAGCTCTGACAGAAGCTGAGATCAGTGATTTGGCGGCCAACGCCGAACCCACCACACCGGCGGAACCCGAAGATCCCAACACGCTCATCGCATCCTCAACCTTTGCTGCCGCCTCACCCACAGCCGTCAATTTCGGCTCCCTTTCCGGCGATGCAACCTATGTGTTTCACTTGAATGCGAGCAAAGGCGGTGCGTCGACCGCCATCGCAGGAAATGACGCCGCAGCCATCAAGTTGGACCAATGGAACGAACAAGGCGTTTTCGGAGTCACGGTGTTCGGTGTCGCCGATTATGTTTTTGAACCCGTCGGAGAAGCTTCGGTCGCTTCCATCTTTGGAGAAGATGTTCATGTAGTGGTGGTGAACGACTCGGCGAATCAGGAAACCCGCCTCTATCTCAACGGTGTTCTCAGCGGCAATTTTGCAGGCAATTTCAATCTGGCTGGCCCCGGCAAGGTGTTGGCCGCCCGCATTGAAGAAGACACGGATCCTGTCGGACCCAATAGTATCTTATACTCCTGGTCAACCTATAATGCGGCCCTTTCGGAGGACGTCATTCTTGAACTGGCCCAATCCGCCCAACCCTTCGATCCAACCGGCCCCTTCACCGCGCCCACCGTGGTGGACATTGGGACTGTGGAAGGAGATGCTTCCTACGAGTTCTTTTTCAAAGCAGTCAAGGAAGGCGCCTCAACAGCCATCGCCGGCAACGACGCCTGGGGACTCAAACTTGAGCAATGGCCTGACACCCTTCAGTTCGGCCTTACCGAATTCGGAGTGGCGGACCATGTGTTCGAACTGGAGGGCAACGGAAGTGAATCAACCGTTTTTGAAGAAGATCTCCATGCGGTCTTCATCAATGACGTCACCAACGGAGAAGTCCGGCTTCATGTTAACGGAGAATATGTTGGGTATATCCTGACAAACTTCACCCTTTCCGGCCCGACCAAAATGATGGGTGCCCGCCTGAATCAGGACACCGATCCCATGGGAGAGGGCAGCGTCTTTTATTACTGGGCCGTTCATCCGTCTGTGCTGAGCGAATCCGAGATCGCGGATCTCTACGCAGCCGCCGAGCCAAGGGAACCAACCACCCCTCCCATGGATCCCGAAACACCTGAAACTCCCGACACACCAACGATTCCTGAAGGAGCGTTCGGGGAGCCCACATTGGTTGATTTCGGCCCCGCCCTGAACGACACCACATACGAATTCGCATTCAGTGCGGTCAAAGGTGGCGCTTCCACCGCCATCGCAGGAAACGACTCATGGGGACTGAAACTCGATCAATGGAATGAACAGGGTGTGTTTGGACTGACCGAGTTTGGTGTTGCGGATCATATCTTCCAGGAAGACGGCCCAGGCAGCACCGCTTCGGTCTTTGGTGAACCTGTTCACGTAATATTCGTGAACGACTGGGGCAAAGGCGAAGTAAGACTCTACGTCAATGGGCTCTATGCCGGGTTTATCGAAACAAACATCGATCTGTTTGGTGAAGGCAAAATCATGGCAGCCCGAATCGAACAAAACACCGATCCCATGGGAGACGGCTCCGTGATGTATATGTGGGCAGTTCATGAAGGAGCACTCAGTGATGCGGAGATTGCCGAAAAAGCGGCGGCTTTCACACCCCCGGTGGCAGCAGGAAGCATCACCGGTATCGCCAAAGCTGAAGACGGTAGCATCACCATCGATTACACCGGAACACTCGAAGCATCTTCAACCGTTACCGGAACATTCGCACCGGTCGATGGAGCCACATCGCCCTACACGGTTTCCCCTAATGAAGCAGCCATGTTCTACATCGCCCGCTGATTTTTGAATCTATCAATGCAACCACCTCCTGAGTCTTTTGTGGCTCAGGGGGTGGTTTTTATCCGCAGATTGACCCTCACATATTTATGCAGATGGCGATCATATTATTACTCAGATTCATGCCGGTAACGTGTTTATCCGTATAAAGTAATATGTTATTCTCAATGAAATATCCCCCACAGCCATCCCATAGGATGACACAAAAAAGGGCTGGTAATCTTTCTTGAAC
>JAQCFT010000432.1 GCA_027619545.1 Verrucomicrobiota bacterium
CCAATATGCCGCTTCCAACCGTATCCATTCTGATGAAGGGTGCAAGAAGCCAGAATCCGGCCCTCACTGTTGATGGCGATCAGAGGGAAATTCTTTTCTAAATCAATGTGACGACACCACCCTTCGATCACTTCCCGTTCCTGAACTTTGTGCTTTATAAACAAACGCTCGTTCTCAGGAACGACCTGGAAAAATTCGAACAGCGCCTCGCTATCGCCGGACTCCAGGGGACGTACAGTCACCTGCAAGCCGTCTTTGAGAGTGATGTCTTTGGGAAAAGCATCAACAATCCCGTCTAATGGTGGAAAAAGGTCGGTCATCATGAATCTTATGCTAAGAACCCGCTACGATTCGGGGCAACGACAAAACTACCCCAACTACCCCACTTGAAGTCGGTCCATCTCTCCGGTCAAACCAAACTCGGACGCAAAATCCTTGGGTTCAACGCGCAACGGATCCAGACTCCAGCGCGCCGCCAAAGCGTGAACCTGGTTGGTGTTGTGATCAAGTTTCTCGTGAAGTTCATGTTCAGGAATTTCGGATGCCTGGAACCCATAATCAAAAGCGTGCATCTGGAGAGAGATCTCGGCGGATGAACTGCGACCTTCATTCCAGAGGGTAGATTCGGACCAGGCATAGGATCGGACTACATTTCCATCAATCAACCTCACCCATGCGTGTTCGCGCATCACGACATCCATGCAGAAGAACTGCACTTCTCCCACCACCGAACTGACGTTTCGCATGAAACCATAAAAAGCGTCCACATCATCGGATGGGTTGGGCAGAAAGTGGCCGAAAACCAGCACCCATCCTCTGATGGGAGGGGTGATAAACAAATTTCGTTCGGTTGCCTTACAAAGGCCTTGCTCCCAGGAACATACTTCTGCATTGGTCACACCCAGCGCGTTGCGTACCAACCCCAGATTGCGGGTCCGGAAGGCCATCCAGCGCCGGGGCTGCCCAAACACATAGGTAGGTATGGGGTGGGGTGTTTTCCAGAGAGATTTCCTGTTTGTAGGGAGAATGGGCAAATCCGAATGACGTTGCCGACGAAAGACATACATGGTCAGAAAGAAAACAGCCAGACAACAGGCGAACATCGAACCCAACAAGATGACCGACCACATCAGGAGATCGGTCCTTACCAACGGATCGCCTGCGGTCAAAGTCTTCAAAAAAACTTGAATGCGTTCCATAATCGCCATCATTGCATAATTATCTCTTCATAGAAAATGATGCGCAGCCGCCCAAACCTACAATGCCCCCGGTTGGCGCACACACGATCTCGCTTAACGTTGAAAGTGCGACAGAAAGGCGTTTTTTTCAATGCAAAAAAATCAAACTTACTCACATAAACTAATATTCCGTAGAATCATCATGCATCATCACCCATCACACATTACATGAACTTAAACAGAATCATCACGTTGGAAAATTTACTCAGGGACGCGCCCTTGTTTTGACTTGGCAATGCCTCCCCTATTAGACTCAGCGCGCATGGCGCCTAACTCCAATTACCAACGACTCCACGCGCAATCCTTCACTCTTTCAGCAGAGCATCAACTGGTTGCCGGATGTCTGGTTTCTGCTGGTTTCGAACATTTTCCGCATTTTGTGGAAGATCTGGACAGCTGGTTGCATTCCGAAGAAAAGTTGTATTACGGGATATTGACCGCCAAGCAACGTCAAACCTCCTACCTGTTGGGGCGTATTTCAGCGAAAAGAGCGCTGCTAGAACTTGCCCCCAACCATCCTTATACTTCCATAAACATCTGCATGGGAGCTTTTAAGGATCCGATCCCTCATTTTCCATGCGATCGACCGCTGCAAGTCGGTATTACCCATTCCTCAACCATGGCCGCTGCACTGGCTTTTCCGGCTACTCAACCCATGGCAATCGACATGGAAGATCTTGACAGCAGACGAGCACAGACCATGAAGAAACATTGTGCCCCGAAGGAGTGGAACGACATGGACGCATCCGACATGGACCCAACCTTGCTGTATTCCATACTCTGGACAGCCAAAGAGGCGGTGGCAAAGGTCTTGCGCATCGGGTTAACATCTGCCTTGGAACTCATGGCTGTGAAAGAACTGCAAACGCACCCGGAAGGTGGGTGGACCGGATTCTATCAACAATTCACACAATACCAGTTTCGCACCTGGCTGATAGACCATCGTGTCATCTCGATCGTTTTCCCCAAAAAATCACGCCTGCTTTTCCCGGAAAAGACCCCCATCTTACCCTCCCATTAAATCGGAAACGAACCAACGGCCCCTTCCCAAGTGCATCATGGGGTGCCTTCCGCTGCCCCCGAAGACTTGCCAGAAGACGCCAGTTGATCAATGACTGCGAGAAATTGGGCGATATCAAGGGGCTTCACCAGATAGTCCGCAACCCCCATGGATTTCAGCCGTGTGATTTGTGAAGGTTGTGCATCCGCGCTTAAAATGCAGATTGGGATGTCTTGAGTGGATGGCTGCTTCTTCAATATTTCCACCACCTCGTCACCATTCATATCAGGCAGATTCAAATCCAGAAGAATCAAATCTGGATGGCTCTTGTCAGCCATCTGGATTCCCTTATTGCCGTAAGCGGTGGACATCAAACGCACATTGGGCCGCAGTTCAAGCAACTGCTTCACAAGGCTCAAATTGTCTTCGTTATCCTCAATGTAAAGTATCTTGGTCTGATCGAAATTTAAAACGTCCTTCCTTTCAACAATGGATGTGTCCGTTTTAACGGATGTTTCCATTTTACTTCGAGAAATCATTTTCAGCCCCACCGAAAAAGTGGTTCCTATTCCAGGCTCAGACTGTACCTCAATACTCCCGCCCATGGCTTCGATCAATTTTTTACTCAAAGCCAGCCCCAGCCCCGTGCCCTCGATCTGGCTCCGCTGCTCAGCACCCAACCGATCAAATGGAACAAACAAACGATCCATTTTCTCCTTTGGAATGCCATTCCCTTCATCATTGAAATGGATCTCCAAGCGGTCGCTCTCCGTTTTCTGACATCGGATATACAGGGTGCCTCCGACTCGATTGTACTTGATCCCATTGGAAATTAAATTCATGAATACCTGCTGCAATCGCCTTCCATCTGCAACCACCCGCGAGTCGCCGGGACACGCCACATCCAGAACCACAGCCGCCTGAAAGTCGCTTGCCAACGGGCTCAACATGTCAATCCCCTCCCTCAATAAGGGCATTACCAAAACACCATTCGGCGAGAAATGAAGCTGTTCACTTTGAATTCGCTCAATATCCAGGACGTCATTGATCAGGTTCAACAAATGTTTTCCCGCCCGATGAATCCGATCGATATTATTCAGTTCACGCGTACCCATGGGGGCCATTTTAAGCAATTTGGAAAATCCAAGAATGCTGTTGAGCGGTGTGCGCAGTTCATGACTCATGCGTGAAAGAAATTCACTTTGAGCCTTATTGGCAGCTTCGGCATCATCCCGCGCTTGTCTGAGAGTTTTCTC
>JAQCFT010000433.1 GCA_027619545.1 Verrucomicrobiota bacterium
TCGGTTTCCAAAAACCTCCAATACCCCTCGGCATTGCCCGGAAATTTTTCATTCAGTTGCTTAAGCATCTGGGCATGATCAGTGGTCGGCTCGATAGAGGTATCGGCAAATTGCAGACGATACATGGGTTCCAGTTTCACAAAATCGAGATAGTCCGCACTGTCTCGCCCCGACTCTTCGAACACCTCGTCCAGCAGGTACTTCATCATCAAAAAAGTGGGGCCCGTATCGAATTTATACCCATTCAAGTCAATCGAAGCGCTCCTGCCTCCCACTCGATCGTTTTTTTCAACCAGGGTCACTTTAAAACCTCGTGCCGCCAAAAGCATGGCTGAAGTAAGCCCTCCTGGTCCTGCACCAACAACGATGATGTGTTTTCTGTGTTCCGTTTCACTCATTTTCTTATACAAATTTTATACAAAAGATCACTTTAAACCCTGTTTGGCAAACTTTTTTTAGACATTTTTGAGTCTATCATCCTTTCTAGATGCGAGGATGCGGAAGACAACATGCAGCCATGAATGTTCCATCTTGTTATCGGACTGTATGTAACAAAATCACCCACCTTCATGGCCGACTTCGCGTCCAGCTTTTGTTGAGATCATTGATCAGGCGTTCATGTAAAACCGAGAGTCTCCGCATTCAGAAAAACAGCTCAAATCTCCTTCTTGATTCGATCGCGGAGTCCAACCCATTCTTCTGAGATTGAATCCCTTTGTGCTCTCTGTCAGGATGCCGTGCATGGAGCATTCGGTTGAAGGTTTTTCAGGATTTGTTGAATTTGCGGCGCACTTTCAAAAGCGCCAGTCCATCCAGTATGTACTGTTCGATTTTGACGGGACGTTGTCACTGGTAAGGGAGGGATGGCCCGAGGTCATGTTGCCGATGTTCGTCGAGATGCTCCCTCACCGGGAGGACGACACCGAGGAGTCCGTTCGAAAAATGCTGTTGGATGACATCATGAAACTGAACGGAAAGCAGACCATATACCAAATGATCCAGCTGGCCGAACGCATCAAGGAACGCGGGGGCACACCCAAGGATCCCCTCTGGTACAAACACGAATACCTGCGCCGCCTCGACCTGCGTATCCAGAACCGCAAGGATGCGATTCTTTCAGGGGAAATCAAACAAGACGATTACGTGGTCCATGGAGCACGTCACCTGTTGGAAGTGTTGACTGAAAAGGGACTCCCCGTCTATCTGGCCAGCGGAACGGACGAACCATTCGTCAAAGAAGAAGCTCGCATCCTGGGACTTGACCACTTTTTTAAAGGCCACATCTATGGCGCTCTGGATGATTACAAATCGTTTTCAAAGAAAATGGTGATTGAACGCATCATTCGGGAAAACAATATCCCCGGCGAAAGTCTGATGTCCTTTGGTGATGGTTATGTGGAAATCGAAAACACCAAGGAAGTGGGGGGCCTGGCAATCGCTGTGGCGACGGACGAAGCCAACAATGGGAGCGGCAACATTGACGCATGGAAGCGCAACCGACTCGCTGGGGTAGGTGCGGATGTGGTCATTCCTGACTACCGGGATATCGATGCACTGCTACCCCGCCTGACCGATTCCCCGGCGTTTTAAAAGGCCAAAACTCTGACTTTGCTCAAATCATGAAGCATTCAGACCGCATCCCATTTGAACGCTCGAAATTGAAGGTTTTTCCTCTCGAAGAACGTAAGAGCCTGACACGAGTTGAGGATATTCTGCTCGATCCGGATGAGACTCCGGCTGAAGTGGATGCTTTGCGGAAAAACCAAATCCGACAATCCGCACAATCCATTCGGCAAAGCCGGGACAAAGGCGCTTCGGTCATGTTGATTTACGGGGCTCATCTGCTGCGAAATGGCACCGCACAGATACTGGACTGCATGATGGAACAAGGCTGGATCACCCACCTGGCCACCAACGGAGCGGGCACCATTCACGATTTTGAATACGCCTACCTCGGTCGATCCACCGAATCCGTCCGGGACAACGTCGAAGCAGGGACGTTCGGAGCCTGGGATGAAACAGGGCGATCCATCATGCTCGCCCTGATATCTGGAGCATTGAATGGCAACGGATACGGTGTATCACTGGGCAAATTCATTGCGGAAGATGGATGCGAGTTGCCTGGACCGGAAATCCTTCAACAGGCATTGACCACCGACCCGACCAACCCTCTCGCAGGAGCGCAGGCGGATTGCCTGCAGATCATGTTGCAATTTGGACTGGAAGGCGGATTTCAGCCGAGCTTTCACAAGTGGAAACACGGTTCAATCCTCGCAAGCGCCTTTCAACGAGGAGTCCCGGTCTCCGTGCATCCCGGCATCGGTTATGATATCATCACCAACCACCCCATGTTTCGGGGATCTGTGGTGGGACGCGCGGCTGAGTTGGATTTCGGTTTGTTCAGTGAAGCGGTGGAGGGGTTGGACAACGGCACCGTGTTGAGCGTGGGTTCGGCAATCATGGGACCGCAAGTTTTTGAGAAAAGCCTGAGCTGCGTGCATAATCTGCGCCAACAGAAAGGCATGGGCAATGTCTCAGGTCATTCCATCCACATCGTGGACCTTCAAGACGGGGGGAACTGGGATTGGACACAAGGTGAACCCCCAAAATCCAACCCGGCGTATTACCTTCGATTCTGCAAAAGCTATTCCCGCATGGGTGGCGAGATGCATTACATTCAATGCGACAACGCAGCATTTATCCATCACCTCTATCATCAACTCAAGCACGCATGACCGAAGCACGTATCAGAGAAATCCTTGACGGATACGAACGACTCCGCATTGCGATCGTGGGGGATTTCTGTCTGGATCGATATTTTGAAATCGACCCGACCCGCAAGGAAGTTTCCATAGAAACCGATCTGGAAGTTTACAACGTCACCCGGGTGCGCACCCAACCCGGAGCAGCGGGAACCATCCTGAACAATCTGGTTGCCTTGGGTATTCCTGAGATACACGCCATAGGGTTCTGTGGAACGGATGGTGAGGGGTGGTTGCTGAAACAGGCTCTCGGAAATTTACCGGGTGTCCACACCCGTCATTTTCTGGAAACAGATCTGCGGCACACATTCACCTATTCAAAACCATTGATCATTGAAGAAGGAAAAACACCCAGAGAGCTCAATCGTCTGGATATCAAGAACTGGACCCCTACTCCCCGTTCCATCTCCGAATCTCTGTGTGCGGGAATCGAAGCCATCGCCGAGAACGTGGACGCCATGATTGTCATGGATCAAGTGGACCTCGAGGACACGGGCGTCGTTACGCGTGAGGTACTGGATTGCCTGGGCAGTATTCAATCAAACCACCCCACCCTACCCATCATTGCCGATAGTCGGCGCAGCTTAAAATCCTATCCCAACCTGACATTTAAAATGAATGCCGCCGAATTGTCACAATGGATTGGAGTTTCACAGCCGTTGAATCCTGACGAAACCCGCAACCATGCACAAAAACTGGCTCAACAAACAGGACATCCGGTCTAT
>JAQCFT010000434.1 GCA_027619545.1 Verrucomicrobiota bacterium
CTCAAAACGACCGTCGGAAAATGAGGCTTGTTGGGTGAATCGGGAAAGTGCTGGGTTTCCAGGCAGAATCCGTTGTGCTTGTTGTAAATGCCGCCCGACTTGCCGGTCAGGGTGCCATCCAGAAAGTTTCCGGAGTAGAACTGAATGCCGGGTTCGGTTGTCAGAATTTCCAACACGCGTCCGGTAGTCGGTTCATGCACGCGGGCTGCCAGTTCCAGTTTATCGATCCCTGACTTGCGCAAGACGAAGTTGTGATCGTAACCGCCCGGATCACCTGTCATCTGGGCAATACGCGCCCCGATGGCTGTCGGCGTGCGAAAGTCCAAAGGCAAGCCGTCCAAAGGCCGGATCTCACCGGTGGTGATCAAGCTGTCATCAACCGGAGTGTAAAAGTCTGAGACCAGCTCCAGTTCGTGACCGAGAATGTCTCCGGTTCCTTCGCCTTTCAGGTTCCAGTAAGCATGATTGGTCAAGTTGAGCACGGTGGCTTTGTCGGTGGTCGCTTTGTAGTCCACTGTCAGTTCGTTCTCATCGGTCAATGTGTAAACAACAATGCTTGTCAAATTGCCGGGATACCCTTCTTCACCATCCTTGCTGGTGTAGGAAAACTCCACCGCAGCCCCCGAATCGCTATTCAAAGCACGAGCGCTCCATACCCTTTTGTCGAATCCTTTGTCCCCACCGTGAAGGTGATTCGGGTCGTTGTTTGTCGCCAGGGTGTATTCAACACCATCCAAAGTGAATTTCCCTTTGGCGATTCGATTGCCATAACGGCCCACCGTTGCCCCGAAATAAGGATGCCCATTCACATAAGCCTCAAGACTATCAAATCCAAGAGTTATGTCGCCCAGTTTGCCATCGCGATCCGGCACATGCATCTCTGTGAGCAATGCCCCGTAGGTGCTGATTTTGGCGACCAGGCCGTTTTTATTCTTAAGAGTGTAGATATCGACGGATTCACCGTCGGGTGTCGTTCCGAAAGATGCTTTTTCCACGTTTGAGGGTAGTTGATGTGAGGTTGATGTTGAACAGGGACAAGTGGCACAGGAGACAGCCAAAACAGCTACCAACGCGCACAAACTTGACCAGATAAGTTGTCGTCTTTGAGTGATCATTGTTTTGATGGATTTGACGTGGTTCCATTTTGCTTCACAAAAAACCGAACGGAATCCACTTGTGATGAGTCGAAGTATCCACAGGCGCTGGTTGGATTTCAATGCCGTGTTTTAAGAAAAAAACAATAAAGTGAAACAAAACGGAAGCGGGATGCGTACACGACAAGGTGTCCTGCTTGATGCGAGGGATGTGGGTTTATCCTTGAATCTTGGCCGAATGTCAATTCTTTTTGGCTTTATTTTAGTGTCCCGGCCAACTTAGTCAGCTTATTGCGACTGCGATTTCGTATCTTTTCGTAATCATGCATATCCAACTGCAAGCTCCTAAGCAACTGGTTGAGTTCGTCATCTACCAAATCTCCTCCCCCTTTTCGACCGATACTCTTGGCAATTTGATTGGCTAATTGAAGGACTTTCACTTCGGGAGAGTTTCCATCGATTGTGTCATGATGATGTGCCAAACAATCCACGACGGTGGGACCAAATCCCCAGTGCCTGGCCACCGAGGCGCCGATCGTAGCGTGTCCCAGACCATACATATCCACTTCCTGTTGATGGCGAGCAAGTTCACCATCTCCATTTTCAATACGATCCATCGGGGCAGAGGCAAATACTTCCTGGTAACGATCGATAAATATTTTCCCTACATCATGAACCAACCCAGCCACAAAACATTCCGGGGAAACACGAAAGCTCAAATCCGCTTCAATGCTCTCGGCTGCAACAGCCGTGGCGAAAGCATGCATCCAAAAATCTTCTCCACTGATGCCATACGTTTTTAATGGTACCGTTAAGAAGGATTTGAACTTGGATAACAAGGTGATCTGCACCATGGATCCCACTCCGACACGCATGATGGCGGTTTTGAGGTCGGTAATACCTTCGACGGCCCCACTTGACGCCGAATTTGCCCACAGAAGGATCCGGGCAGAAGTGGTTTCATCATGCTCAACTAACTCAACCGTTTCATCCAGGCTACGATCTTCACTATCCTTCAACAGTGATGTCATAGCGCTTGGAAGCAAGGGCGGGTGCCTCAAAACAGTCTCTGTTGGCACAACCTGCTTTACCCATTCCGACAACTTCGGGGCATCCCCGTTCGGTGTTTGTATGCTGTCCATAATTCATGCGATGCTTGACGCTCCAGAACATTTCCTTCCTTGGCAACCTCATCGAAAGCTGATAAAATCTCCTGCTTCCACTTCACCTCGTTGGCGGTGTATAGATCAAGTGATGTTCACATGGGAATCACCACCTAACATCAACGCGTGATTGGAGTAACAGGAACGGATGAAATAAACCAAGTCAAGCATATGTCAAAAAGAATTGGATTTGTAGGAGTCGGACGCATGGGGGCCAACATGGCGACCCGCTTGAAAGACTGCGGCTATAAGGTCACAGCCATTTACGATGCCAACGATCAAACCGCGGCAGAGGTGGCCCAGTCAGTGGGGGGGCTGCACTGCAAGAGGTTGGATGAGGTCACTGCGAATGCGGATGTAATCATCACCGTTGTCACGGACGACACATCCATGAACCAGATTTTCAAAGCAACCGGAAACAGCCTGCTCAAAGGAGCCAAAGGACGGATTTTCATCAATTGTGCCACAGTCAGCCCTGCCACTCATGTCAAAGTGGAAGAGCGCGCAAAAAAGGCTGGTGCCAAGACACTTGAAGCCTGCATGGCATCCAGCATCACCCAGGCACGGGAAGGCACCCTCTACTTGATGTGCGGAGGAGATCGTCGCACCTACCAACGTGTAGAACCCTTGCTGAAACACCTCAGTAATTCCATGCGCTACATTGGTCCGGCCGGCAAGGCCGCAGAGGTCAAGGCTCTGGTCAATATGGTCATGAACATCAACACCGCCGGCCTGGCTGAAGGACTAGGGCTTGGGGAAGCGCTGGGGCACGACCTGAACATGTTGCGCGAGGTTTTCTCACAAACCGGCGCCAACTCAAGGGTCCTGGAAACCGACGGTGAAGACATGCAAAAACGCGACCATGACTGCTATTTCTCGGCAGCTCACGCCGCCAAAGATTCCGGCATCGCGCTCAAGCTGGGAAAATCAGCCAAGCTGAATCTCCCGCTAGCCGAAGCCACCCTGGGACAATATGCAAAAATGGAATCCATCGGACTGGGTCATCTGGATAAATCCGGTGTCGCCGAATTAACCTTCAAGGGGCGCGGCCCCGCCAAAGCCAAAAAAGCGAAGAAAACCACCAGGAAGAAAAAATCGGCAACATCAAAAAAATAGGCCTTTCAACCAAGGATGGATACAACCATCCACACATTTTTCCGTCACCTGCAAGCTGATTCCTTGCAGGTGCTTTTGTTTTCAGGATTCTGTTGTCTATTCCA
>JAQCFT010000435.1 GCA_027619545.1 Verrucomicrobiota bacterium
TGAAGGTGGTTTCACGCAGGACAGGAGTCAAGTGACCGGTTCGTTGCAACACCGCAGCCAACAGATAAGTGGTGGCCAGGGTTGTCCAGACACTACCAGCAAAATAATAAACACCATACATGGTTGAGAACCATTGATGCTCCAGCGATTTCATCCAGTAGATCACCCCAAGTGTCAAAGAAAACGCAAAGATGAAGATTCCACCAGCGGCCAGTTTACGCAGTGAATGGGTATGCGTCGCGGCTCCGGCTTCATCCTGACCAAGCGAATGTTTGCGCAAGCTGTTCGCCAACCAGGTCCAGATGGCAAAGAGCAGCAATGAAACAACAATGAACGCGGGAATATTAAACAAGGCATGTTTAACATGCAGTGCATGATCCGTCGCCGGATCCAGATTCATCCAGGGATATATCTGTTTACAAAACACCAGAATCGGCAAAAACAGAAGTCCCATCCAAGGCGCGAGGCAAGCCATGTGTTCAAGGAAACGTCTGATCGGCACCATCCAGTAAGCGTCAAACAAGTGATGTAAAATCACCAGGAACATCGAACCCAGCACGATGCTGAGGAAAAACATGAACCCGGTGAGATAGCTGTAGAAAAACTGTTCGCGCCAAGCAGGCAACAGCAAACCGATGATCAACCCTATACCGCCACCCAGCATCAGTTTGTTGGGAAGGTTGGCGTATTTGGCCAAATCCAAGGTTGGTGTAGATGTGTTGTTCGATTCGGAACTCATAGGGCGTTAATTTTAAAGGGCTGCTTGTTGCGGTTCGGGCACATCGTCCATTTTGGACAACCGGCTACGCTGAAGCGCACGTAGGTAGGCGATGATCGCCCAACGGTCTTCGATTTTGACGTTGGCTCCATAGGAACCCATCAGATTCTTGCCGTGCGTGATGGTGTTGAAAATCTCACCATCCGCCATCTCAACGAGACGAGCGTCATGGAAGTTGGCGACGGCCACCATGCCATATTTGGTCGTGATTCCTTTCCCGTCTCCAGCTGCGCCGTGACATGGAGCACAGGAAATATTGTAGCGTTCCCGGCCACGGGACATCACCGATTCGGTGATCTCAATCGGGCTGACCTCCACCCAGTTTGTTGAACCGCTGATGCGTCCGGTGTTGACAGGAATGTCCTGATAAGGCATGCCACGAGCAATAGTTCCCTCCACGTAGGGTTGGGAACTGCGCTGGTTACCGAAGAACCGGTTGGGTTCCTGTGGACGCAGTTTCATCTGTCTGTCCATGTCTGGAAAGACCTCGATAGGCGGTTTGCGGGTGATCTCACCACGGAAACCAGCAATGCCGATAAAGGCCACTATCGCCAGAATATAAAGTGTCAAAAAGTATCGCATCCTAGTCCTCCACCATCTCCAAGTGTTTGCAGCCTGCTGATTCAAGCAGTTCACGTGTTTCCGCCTCTGAGTAACGTGGGTCGGTGGTTTCAATGATCACGTAGAACTTGTCATGCGTCGCTCCCTTGAAACGACGGTTCTTGAGCAAGGGATGGTAAAGTTTGGGCAATCGATTCAGAAACAGCATGCCGAAGATCGCTCCGAATGCGGACAATAGAATCGTCATTTCATACACCACCGGAAACGGAAACATCGGGCTGAACAGCGGTTTGCCGCCCACAACGACCGGGTAATTGAGGCTGTTCATGAACCAGATCATGAGGTAACCGCATGTGAACCCGGTTGCGCCCCCGCAAAAGGAGAACCAGCCTACCTTGGAATTTTTCAATCCCATGGCGTCATCCATGCCGTGCACCGGGAACGGCGTATGCACATCCCAACGGGTAAAGCCGGCGTCTCTGATTTTTTCCGCGGCATGCATGGCATCCGCCGGTGTTTCGAATTCGGCCAAAAGACCGTATGCTTGGCTATATTCAGTCATTAGTGATGCCCTCCTTTCGCGCCACCCAAAGGATGGTGTGGATCCGCCTGATTCGTCACACCTTTCACTTCGGAAATGGCGATCAGGGGCAGGAACCGGACGAACAACAGAAAAAGAACCATGAACAATCCGAAGGTGCCGACGAAGGTCAGAACGTCCACCTTGGTAGGCGAGTAATAGGCCCAGTTCGCCGGGATGTAATCACGGTGCAAGGAAGTCACCACGATTACGAAACGTTCGAACCACATGCCGATGTTCACGAAAATTGAAAGGATCCAAACAACGACCACATTCGTCCTGAGCTTCTTGAACCAGAAGAATTGAGGGCTGATGACGTTGCAAGAAATCATGATCCAGTAAGCCCACCAGTAAGGACCAAACGCGCGGTTCTGGAAAGCGTATGCTTCGTAAGGATTACCACCGTACCAGGCGATGAAGAACTCCATCCCATAGGCGTAGCCCACAATGGATCCGGTCGCCAGAGTCACCTTACACATGAGTTCAATGTGCCGGATCGTTAACAGATCCTGCAACTTGAACAGAGAGCGCAAAGGAATCATGAGGGTCAGCACCATGCCGAACCCGGAGAAAATAGCACCCGCCACGAAGTAAGGTGGGAAGATGGTCGTATGCCATCCAGGCACCTGGGAAACAGCAAAGTCAAATGAAACGATACTGTGAACCGAGAGCACCAGTGGGGTAGAGAGACCAGCCAGAAGGAGGTAGGCCTTTTCGTAGTTGCTCCAGTGACGATTGGATCCGGTCCAGCCTAATGAAAAAAGGCCGTAGAAAAATTTACCGAAGAAACCCTTACAACGATCACGAATGGTGGCCAGATCAGGAATCAAGCCCATGTACCAAAACAATAATGAAACAGTAAAGTAAGTTGAAACCGCGAAGACGTCCCACAACAGCGGAGAACGGAACTGCGGCCAGATCGGACCGTTTGCATTAGGCAGTGGGAAAAGCCACCAGGCGAACCAGATACGGCCGACGTGAATTCCGGGGAAAATCCCCGCGCACATCACCGCGAAGATCGTCATGGCCTCCGCCGCCCGATTAATCGATGTTCGCCATTTCTGTCGCAACAAGAACAACACCGCTGAGATCAATGTTCCGGCGTGACCGATACCAATCCAGAACACGAAGTTTACAATCGCCCAACCCCAGGCGATCGGACTATTCAAACCCCATACCCCGACACCGGTGGAGATGAGATAACCAATCATCGCAAAACACATGAGCATGATTGGCAAACTGATCAACATGGTTACCCACCACCACGTGGGGGTTTTGCCTTCGATGATCCCGGCGATCTGATCTGAAATCCAACCAAGTGAACGGTTGTTCAGAACCAACGGCTCGCGCTCGATCTCACGAGGAGGTGGCGCGATTTTAACAGAAGAGGGTGCAGTCGGCGATGACATTAGTGATGCCCTCCTTCAGATTTGGTTTCAACTGCATGTCCGTCCCCGTGGCCCTCCGCGCCATGTGACGCGCCATGTGCCTCAAAAGGACTACCCATGTTTTTCGTATACTCCAAAGTGCTCAATGGCATGGTGTGATAGTCGGGC
>JAQCFT010000436.1 GCA_027619545.1 Verrucomicrobiota bacterium
CAGTCAAAAGGCTGAAACAACCAATGTCTGCAACCAGGTATTATTGCAAACACGGATTCAATGATGATACCAGTTGAGCGGTCTTTTGTCCTAACCGTTCTGCAGTTAAACCTCCATTGAAATAAAAAAAGCAAAAAAAGAACACATTAACCATACTATCGGGAATACGTCGCACCTCATATAGCTATTCAAAAAGTAATATGAGATTGAACTAAGATAGATGATATTCTGCTCATTCGTCCCAGACTATCCCAAACAACGGGACCAAAAGTTAGGGACAAAACCCCAAGTTTAATGAAAAGGGCATTGATCACGGGAGTAACAGGACAAGATGGGGCCTATCTGTCTGAATTGCTCTTAGAACAGGGATATGAAGTTCACGGTGTGAAACGAAGATCTTCGTCATTCAATACACAGCGGATTGACCACCTGTACGAAGATCCCCATGATCCTGAGCCAAGATTCCATCTCCACTACGGTGATCTTACCGACTCAACCAATTTGATACGGATCGTACAGGAGGTCCAGCCTAGCGAGATATACAACTTGGGGGCACAGAGCCACGTGCATGTGAGTTTTGATACGGCCGAGTACACGGCAAACGCCGACGCTGTCGGAGTATTGAGATTGTTGGAAGCCATTCGGATTCTAGGCTTGGAGCGAAAAACGCGCTTTTATCAGGCATCCACCTCGGAATTGTATGGCAAAGTTCAGGAAGTGCCGCAACGGGAAACAACACCTTTCTATCCCCGCTCCCCATACGGAGTGGCTAAACTCTATGCCTACTGGATCACGGTCAACTACCGTGAGGCTTATGGCATGTTTGCTTGCAATGGCATTCTGTTCAATCACGAAAGCCCCATCCGTGGAGAGACTTTTGTAACACGGAAGATCACGATGGCAGCGGCTCGGATTGCACTCGGAATGCAGGATCGGCTCTACTTGGGCAATCTGGATGCCAAACGTGACTGGGGGCATGCAAAGGATTACGTGCGAGGCATGTGGCTGATGCTGCAACAGGAGAGCCCTCAAGACTACGTTCTCGCGACAGGCAAAATGATCACGGTAAGGGAATTCTGTCGATTGGCGTTCAAGGCGGCAGGTATCAATGTAGAATTTGAGGGTTCGGGAACTGCCGAGAAGGGTCGGAATGCGGCAACCGGAGAGGTCATCATCGAGGTGGATTCACGATATTACCGTCCGGCCGAGGTGGAGCAGCTTCTCGGGGATCCCTCGAAGGCAAAGGCGGAGTTGGGATGGGAACTCTCTTATACGTTAGAGGAGATGGTGACCGAAATGGTTGAATCAGATCTTCGCAAAGCCAAGGCAACCCGGTAGCAACTGAGCGGTTTGAGCCCAACGGAAACGTTTAAATGTTGGGTGGAGCTTTACCATGCGGATCGCCATTGTCGGAACGGGCTATGTAGGCCTGGTAACTGGGTTTTGCTGAAATGGGATTCGACGTCATTTGCGTCGACATCGATGAGCGCAAGGTTGAGCAGCTCCAACGGGGCGTCCCCACGATCTACGAGACGGGCTTGGAACTGCTGCTGCAGCGCAACATCAAGGAAAAGCGTCTTTCATTTACTACCGAATTGAAAGATGCGGCGCTGTCTGCCGATGTTCTTTTCCTGGCCCTCCCGACGCCTCCAGGAGGAGATGGCGCGGCGGACCTCTCCTACGTGAAAAAGGCAGCAGCCGATCTAGGGCAGCTATGGTTTTCAGAGGGCAATCCCGGATACCACGTGGTGGTCAACAAATCCACGGTGCCCGTCGGGACTGCGGATGCCGTTCGGGGTATTCTGGAATCGTCAGGATTGAAGTCGGGTGAGCACTTCGATGTGGTTTCGAATCCAGAATTCCTGCGAGAAGGAGTTGCCGTCGCGGACTTCATGAAACCGGAACGTGTTGTGATCGGCACCCGCTCGGAAAGGGCAGCCGAGATCATGAAAACCATTTATGAGCCCTTTGTCCGCCAAGGCAATCCGATTCTTGTCATGGACGAACGGTCATCGGAAATGACCAAATATGCGGCCAATTCCTTTCTTGCCACCAAGATTTCTTTCATCAACGAAGTGGCCAACCTGTGTGAGCAGGTGGGGGCCAACGTGGACCAAGTTCGTCAGGGGATTGGAATGGACAGCAGGATCGGCAATCTCTTCCTTTACCCGGGTATCGGTTTCGGGGGGAGCTGTTTTCCCAAAGATGTGCAGGCGTTGAAGAAGACCGCCGACGATACCGGATACGACTTCAAGATCCTGGATGCGGTACTGAAGGTAAATGACCGGCAGCGTCAGCAGATGGCGGACCGGATCATTAATCGTTTTGGAGGTTCGTTGGAAGGAAAGCGTATTGCGGTTTGGGGATTGGCATTCAAAGCTAGAACCGATGATGTCCGCGAGTCACCTGCACACTATGTGATTCGAGGGTTGCTCGAAGTGGGCGCAAAAGTTATCGCATTTGACCCTGAAGCGATCGAAACATCGCGCGCCGTGTTTGGCGATTCCATCAAGTACGGGTCGGAGCCTTACAACGTATTGGAAGGCGCAGATGCCCTGGCGGTATTGACCGAATGGCACGAATTCCGTCGTCCGGACTTTGACCGTGTACGATCCCTGCTCAAGGAGCCGGTCGTGTTTGACGGCCGGAACCTGTTCAAACCCCACCGGATGAAGGAGATGGGTTTCGAGTACTATTCCGTCGGGCGTCCTGTCTGACCACGGTCTTTTATTTCCGGAACATGATGAACAACACGCTGGCTGTGATCGGGATGGGCTATGTGGGCCTTCCCCTCGCCGTAACATTTGCTGAATCAGGGATTCGCGTTGTCGGATTGGACCTCAGTGCCGAAAAAATGCGGATGCTGAATGAGGGGGAGTCCTACATCGAGGACATTCCTTCGGAAAGGCTCGCCCACCTGGTTTCAGCCGGGATGGTCCGCGGGTCGACAGATTTCGATGAACTGGCCAAAGTGGATTGCATTTCGATCTGTGTCCCGACTCCGCTATCGAAGACCCGCGACCCGGAAATGTCCTACATCCTTGCTGCGACCAAGGAAATCGCACCCCGGTTGCGCAAGGGCCAGACCATCATCCTGGAAAGCACCACATACCCCGGCACCACCCGGGAAGTGATTCTCCCGATCCTGGAGGAAACCGGCCTGAAGGTAGGCGAGGACTTTTTCTTGGCGTTCAGTCCGGAGCGTGTGGACCCGGGTCGGGAGGATTTCACGACCAAGAATACCCCTAAGGTCATGGGAGGCATCACGCCGGCGTGTGTGGAAAGGGCTACGGCGTTTTATTCTCGGGCCATCGATCACGTGGTGCCGGTCAGTAGCCCCGAAGTGGCCGAGATGGTCAAGCTGCTGGAGAACACATTTCGCGCGGTCAATATCGGTTTGGTCAACGAAGTGCTGCTGATGTGCGAAAAGCTGGGGATAGATGCATGGGAAGTCATTGATGCGGCGGCCAC
>JAQCFT010000437.1 GCA_027619545.1 Verrucomicrobiota bacterium
AAGGTGGAATTGCGTTTGATTTGCGCGGAGGGGTGGGTTGGTTTTGAAAATGGGAGTCCACGCTTTTGCAAGCGCGGCTACTGTTTTTCCGGTGAGCTATACTCAATCGGCCTGCTTGTTCAACAGCCATTGGGGATGGATGCGATAGTGTGCAATGCCTTTTCCATTCTCGGATTTTACGCTGCAGGAGACGTGGATCCATCCGTCATGCGTTTCAATCATGGAGGGGTATGAACCGTCCGATCGTTTTGAGATGACTCTTTTGTAAGCCCAGGTCGTTCCTTCGTTCAAGGAGAGAGCGATGGAAAGTTTCTCACGGCGTTCATCGGAATCATTGAATACCATCACCCATCCCTCGGTATGTATCAGGCGCAATATTTGCAGGCTGGCGCTGGGGTTGGGGATCTCGGTTTCCTGCAGGGCACTCCAGGTTTCACCCTGGTCCTTCGAAATGGATTGCTGGACCCGGTAGGGAGGGCGCCCGGTTTCGCGCAGGTAAGCGACGAGATCGCCGTTTTTCCTTTCAACGACCGACGGTTGGATGCCGGCGATACCGACCATGGGACCACTGGCGTGCCAGGTTTCCCCTTCGTCATCGGATAGTGCTGCCAGTCCCATGTTGTAACCATCGTTGTACAATGGCAGGAGGAGTCTTCCCGAAGAGAGCTTCACTGGATGATTGCGTGTCATCCATCCTTCCCGGCGTTTGACAGGATCTTTTGCTGCTTCGGTGATGAGCTGGTCATAAGGACGAGCATACTCCGCCCACATGGATTCATCGAAACCGGTTGCTTGAAACCCACTGGCGACACGCTCCGGAAAGTCGTTTCCGGGTTTGAGGAGGATGATGTCTTGCCAGTTCCAATGAGGTGCCCCTTCTGCAAGGTAATCCTCGGAACGACGGTATTTAAGCACACTCGTTTCCCAGCGATTCGCGCGCACCACGATCCACGTCAACCAGAGACGATTCTTGGCGTCCAGAAATAAAATTGGATTACAATCGGGGAAGCCGGGTGTGTCTGCCATCAAGAATGGTTTACCCCAAGTTTCTGCGCCTTGGCGTAAGCGTGCGCCCATAATGCGAACGTCATCGGCTGTTCGTTCACCTGAGCCCTGGAACCAACAAGCGAGGAGATCTCCATTGGGTAATTCCACAAGACTGCTGGCATGGGCGTGTTCGGACTGCCAATTTAGGATCAAGAGTTCCTGAGGCCAGGAGGAATCTTCTCCCCAGGTGTTCAAAGCGCAATACATCAAGATCGAGGCAATATAAAATGTCATTAATCGCATGCGTCCAGCATGCCTGGGGCTATGAATAATGCAAGATTACCCGTGGTTGTCTTGCCCTGGTCTTGGTTTCCCGATTGAGACGCGCCCGGTAAAATCATGTGGGTAATTGATCCATTACGATACCCCGGTATCTGGATGTTGCTGGTCTTCGGGGGAATCTTCAGTTAGGCTTTTTTCGATGAATCTTTATGAAAAAGGTGTTCGATCAGGTGTGTCGGCTTTTATCATTGCAATCGGGATATTCGGGTGTTTGCCAAATGATGCACTTGGAGATGATCTTGAGACCTCCATTGACGCGTTGTTGAGCCGGTTTGATCGTTCGGATGCACCGGGCCTGGCGGTAGGGGTGGTCAAGGAGGGGGGGATTCTTTATGCCAAAGGCTGGGGGTTGGCTGATTTGGAACACGCCATTCCGCTGACCCCGGATTCGGTTTTCGATATCGCCTCGGTTTCCAAACAATTCGCAGGACTGGCAATCGCCATGCTGGAGGATGAGGGGAAGCTCATGATCACCGATCCAATCAGGGATCATGTGAGTGGACTTCCGGAGGTGTTTGCACCGGTTCAATTGCTTCATTTATTGCATCACACGAGTGGAATCCGCGATTGGCCGGGGGCATTGGTGTTGGGAGGGCGCAGGTTTGATGATGTGATCACGTTTCAGGACATCCTGGCTTTGGCAAGGCGTCAGGAAGCCTTGAGTTTTGTTCCCGGTGAAATGTATTCCTATTCCAATACGGGTTACAATCTGTTGGCTCGAACTGTTGAGACGGTGACGGGCACGGATTTTTCGGATTGGATGCAGGCCCGAGTGTTTCTCCCCCTTGAAATGACCAGCACACACTTTTACAAAGATCATAACGCAGTGGTTGAAAACCGTGTTCGCTCCTATACCGGATCCTTTGACGGTCCGTTTCAGAACGTGGGAGATCAATTGACAGCATTGGGTTCGAGCTCGCTTTATTCAAGCGTCAACGATCTGCTGAAATGGATCATCCATTTTGATCAACCCACGATTACTGCTGCATCCGTAATCGATAAAATCATGACACCGGGTCGATTGAACAGCGGTCAATCGGCTAAGTACGGCTACGGACTGGGTGTCGGGCATTTTCGGGGGGCATTACGCATTTCACACAGCGGTGGGTGGGCCGGGTTTCGAACCTATCTTTTATACTATCCTCGTTTCAAAATCGGAGTCGTCGTGCTGAGTAACTGGGGAGGCGCGAACGTGTCGGAATTGGCGGATCAGGTGGCTGCTGAAGTGGTGCAAGGTCAATGGCCTTCACCATCGAATGATCCCGTTGATGAGGCCGTGGTGGGGGCAGGCGAACGGTTGGATGTGCAAACCAACTGGTTGGGTGACTATTTTATCAACAACAATCCCTCATCGAAGGTGAAATTGTTCAGGCGGAACGGGCGCTTATGGGTTCAATTGCCGAATGACCATGGTTATTCGTTAAAGACTGGAGCTTATGATGTCTTTTACAGTGCTGATCGCAGCATTAAAATTCTTGGGAGTCAGGGTCCCAACGGCTGGCCGCGTTCCTTATGGGTGAAAACACCTGATTGGACAGGAACGGCAAAGGAAGGGCCTGTTCAGGCTTTTGAGGACGGGGAGGGGGAGACGTATGAGGGGGTGTATGAGTCCAGTGAATTGTTGACAAATTATCACGTTCAATTTGAAGAGGGAGAACTTGTTGTCCGGCATCATCGTCATGATCCCGTGCGGTTGTCTCGGTTTGGGAAAGATCGTTTTACGTCGGGTACCTGGTATTGGAGTCGGGTTGATTTTGACCGGGACTTTCAAGGAGAGGTTACGGCCTTGAGAGTGTCGCAAAGCCGCAACCGAAACATGTTGTTTCGCAAGGTTAGGTGAACATTCCTTCGTCTTAAGACGTTCACGCCCGCTGCGCATGAGGCGCAGGGGCGTGAAGGCTTGATCGAGATTTTATTTGGGCAATCGTCACAGCTCAATAGTAGCTGCAGACTTCATTTATTTTTGCGGAAGAGCCCGCCTTTCTTCTTTTTGTCGTTTTCGATGTCCTCCTCCTTTTTCAGCCCTTCGACATCTCCGACGAATTGATCCAGTTCTTCCTCGGTGAACGCTTTGCTGGGGAGCTGCGAGTTCTTGGATTCGAGAGCCGTCATTTCACCCAACTGGCGAGGATCCTGAA
>JAQCFT010000438.1 GCA_027619545.1 Verrucomicrobiota bacterium
TTGGTATCCAGTGGAAAACTGTGTTTTCCGGGGTGCACTAAATAGAGGTGGTTCAAATTTAGGTAAGCACAGGATAATCCACCAATCGATCCTTAATTCGTGGTTGATATTCTTCTCTTAGGAGGGTTACTTCATTGAAAAAATAAAGAGTAAGTTTAGATTTTCAAGGTAAATGTTGGGTTTGATTCACCACCGGGCGCAGTTCAAAAAATAGAAATCCGCAATCGGAGGGACAAGCTTCGCCTTGTTCCCACTTCAAATCCCAGAGCTTTGGAACCCTTTTCAAGCTGCAATGGAAACACCACAGTCATTCGATGAACAAAAGTCTCCCCGCGTTCCATTCCTTTTGCTCAGAAACGTTTTCAAGGGGAAAGTTTGGGGCGAGGTGGAACTCTCCCCTCCATTGATCTAAAAAATGAACTGCGTGGCCCTTCACCGCCCGTCATGCTGACGCAGGACAACAAGTTGAAGGGCACGGAGTTCACAGAGGGGAAGGCTGTTGCCTTGATGTTTGATTTCTTTGCAATTTCATGGAGATCGTAAAGAAATCAGAATTTCCTCCGTGCTCTCTGTGTTCTCAAGTGAGGAATCGAACGGGTGGTTAACAAAACAGATCCCTCGGTCGACGCGATAAACTTTCCGTTCTACCTATTGCCTTACTGTCACGGGGCAAGCCGTGGATTTAACAGCGGTTCTTACTTGATTTGGAGGTCCTGGACCTTGTTAATCGTTGGGTAGACACTAGGGGTTGACGCATTGGGCGTTGGTTCGAGTCAAATATCCATCATGAATCAGGGATTAAATCAGAAACAGTTGGGTCAGGCGCTCAAAATGGCTGAGGTTGCTGCGAGTGCTGCCGGTGACTTGATGCGTCATTTTTTGAGCAAACCCAAGAAGCGCAACGAGGAGTCTCAGCATGACATCAAACTAGAACTCGATGTCCGATGCCAGAAGACCATCGAATTGGAGCTAAGTCGCTTTAACTCATCCATTCCGGTTCTGGGGGAAGAGGGTTATTCGGGAGACATCAGTGAGTCATTGCGCTGGATTGTTGATCCGATTGATGGGACGGTGAATTTTACATACGGACTGCCTCATGCTTGTGTCAGCATCGCTCTTCAGGAGCACAACCCCTCCAAACGCGGCAAGGATAAATATGAAACCGTGCTGGGATTGGTATATGATCCATTTTTGGATGAAATGTGGACGGCCATCAAAGGCAAGCCCGCGCGTATGAACGGCAAAGTAATCCGCCCCAACTGGCACGGCAAACTAGAGGAAACCATGTTGGCCATCGGTTTTTCCAAATCAAAAGAAGCCCTGGACGAAATGTTGCCTGCTTTCAATCACTTGGTTTACAAAGTCAGAAAGGTGCGCATCATGGGAGCCGCAGCCCTGTCGCTGGCCTGGATAGCCAACGGCCGATTGGACGCTTTTATGGAAAAGGGAGTGCGCATATGGGATATTGTTGCTGGCGGATTCATACTCGAACAGGCTGGGGGCGATTTTTATCACAAAGCCATCGACGACGAGTATCGCTATGCCATGGTCGCCAACAATGGTCGTTTGCGCAAAAAACTCCTTCCATACATGCCTAAAAGCTAAGCCTGATTTATTTAACACTTTCAAATTGCTCAATTCATGGAATACGAACCCATCATCGGACTGGAAACCCACGTCCAGCTGAAAACAAAATCCAAGATGTGGTGCGGGTGCGCCAACCAGTATGGAGCCGACCCGAACACGCAGGTGTGTCCCGTGTGTCTTGGCATGCCGGGAGTTTTGCCGGTCGCCAACGAGGAGGCCCTGCGATTGACCGTCCTGACGGGCTATCTGCTCAATTGTGACTTGCCACGGCATGCCCGTTTTGATCGGAAGAATTACTTTTATCCGGATGTCGCCAAAAATTATCAGATCACTCAATTGGCGCTTCCTTCCACCCTGAATGGACACGTTGATTTTGAACTCAACGGTCGTACCGAGCGGGTTCGACTCACGCGGGCGCATCTGGAGGAGGATGTTGGCAAAAGCTTCCATTTCGATCGGCAAAGTGGCGTGGATTTCAATCGTGGCGGTGTGCCCTTGCTGGAAATTGTCACCGAACCCGACATCACCAGCGCGGACATGGCTTACGCATACCTTAATGCGTTGAAGGATATTTTGACTTATGCCGGCATCAGCGATTGCGACATGGAAAAGGGCATGGTGCGATGTGATGTCAACATCAGTGTGCGTCCGAAGGGGACTCAGGAACTGGGGGCCAAGGTTGAGATTAAAAACATGAACAGTTTCAGTGGCGTGCGACGTGCGGTGCTTTATGAAGTCCCCCGTCAGATCGAAGCCTTGAAGAATGGTGAAACAATCGTTCAGGAGACACGCCGGTGGGATGATATCGCCGGTATTACCGAAAGCATGCGAACCAAGGAGGATGCGCATGACTACCGGTATTTTCCCGATCCCGATCTCATGCCGTTCGAACCTTCAGAAGCGTGGTTTGAAGAAGTGCGCCAAGGGGTGGTGGAATTGCCATTGGCACGCAAGCATCGGTTTGTTGAACAATACCAACTTCCGGAAGGGGACGCAGAGGTATTCGTGAACGATGTGCCGTTGGGGGATTATTTTGAACAGGTCGCGGGTAAAGCCAAACAGCCCAAAGCCATCGCGAATTGGGTGATCAACAACCTGCGGGCCAAGCTTGTTGAAAGCGAATCCACTCTTGAGGATCTGAAGTTTGAACCCGCGTCCCTGCTGGAATTGGTTCAACTGGTTGAGTCTGGCAAGATCAGCAGCAAGATTGCGCAAACTGTTTTCGGTGAAATGTTCGATAGCGGCAAGGCGCCTGGTGCCATCGTCGAAGAAAAGGGTTTGGTGCAGGTGTCTGATACGGGTGCGATTGAACAGTTTTGCGATCAAGCCATCGAAGCGAATCCCGGTCCGGCCGATGATTACCGAAATGGAAAGGAAGCGGCCCTTAATTTCCTCAAGGGACAGGTCATGAAATTGAGCCGTGGCAAGGCGAATCCTGCCTTGGTGGGTGAGATGCTTCAGAAGAAGTTGAAGGGGTGATTTTTTTCACGCGGAGACGCAGAGGCGCAGAGGTTTTTTATTGAAAGGATCTGTGAATTCAAAAGAGCAACCATCCGAGAATAAGCGGAGTGATCATGCTGTGAAAAATGCCAAACCAGATTTTGCCAAACGCAGAGCCGACCTCTGGGGAGATCGGGTTTTTAGCTTTGAAGAAATTGAGTCTATGCGCCTGAATGAGCTGGAGGGAGTTGAACGTGAATCTTTTCCCTATGCATCTGATTCATTGCTTGGGCGTTCTTATGGGAATAAGGGACCTGATGGTTGCAATGAAGGAGAGATGCTTTAACGGAGACATTTTGTGTGAAAATAACAAAGCATATCAAAGGGCAATTACAGGATATCAAGGAACGTAGTCATGCCGAGGGAACTGTCACCTA
>JAQCFT010000439.1 GCA_027619545.1 Verrucomicrobiota bacterium
CAATCAGAGGATAGCCGGTTGTTTGAAAGCGATGTAATAAAGGCATGAGCGATTTGAGGGGGCCTGTTCCTTCGAGTTGCAGTGTGGCGGCAATTCCCTGACCGCCCCGGCTGGCGACTTCCCGTATTTGCCCCATTTTGTAACCCGAGTTTTTTACCAGATCCTGGATGGCGCGTCCGGCATTGCCGATGAGGTTGGTGGCTTCGAGGGTTCTCACGTTCAAACTGTATTGCTCACGTAGTTTTTCGATTTTCATGACGCGGGTTTCATAGGATTTGAAAAGATCTCCCAGCTGTTGAGCCTCTTCAAATTGATCAAAATACGCCCTTCGTTCGCCCTCAAACAGTCCCAGCAGCTTGTTGCCATAAAAGAAACCCAGATAAACGATGATGAAGATGCCTCCGATAACGAGAGTGCGTTTGTCTTTCTGTGACATGGAATCCAACATGATGTTACTTCCCCCCTTTCTTCGGTTCGTCCTTTTTTGATTCCGTTTCAATGCCGAGCATGGTTTCGGTGGCTTTGGGGCGTTTTAAATGTTCCTTGACCAACAGGGTGATGCGGACGGTGAGTTTGCGTCCGTCCCGATCAGGTGTTTGTTCATCGAGTATCACTTGATCGAACCAATCGGTGGCGAGAAGTTTTGCCCGCAGATCCTCCGGATGGGCGTTCTGGAGCAAACCGCGCAGTTGGACGCGACGGTCGCTGCCCATATCCATGGATTCCAGTTGAAAGCCCGGTGTTGAATGCGCTGCCAGCAATCCGATGATATCCATGTAAGGCAGGGATTTGTTTTGGATATGTTCCAGGAAACTGAGTTCCCGGTCGATTTCCGGTAGCAGTTTCTTTTGCTCGCGGAACTGTGTGAGTTGGCTTTCGAGTTTGCCAGCTTTCAGGCTCGGTTCGATTCGACGTGCCAGAAAGATGGTCATGATCAAGGCGGCGAGCAGAACACCCCAGCGAATAAACGGCGCCTTGTCGATGGGAGCGGGCGGCGCTTTCACTTCATGGGATTCCAGTGTGATCACGTTGCGGCCGGGATGGGGGCAGGTATGGGTGATCAGATGTTGCGTGGCGAGGCTTGCACCTGGCCGGGTATCGATTAATTGGATTTGAATCGGGATCCCCGGGAAGTTGGCTTGAAGGGGGGGCTGCAATTTTTTCAAGCAAGCTTCACTTGCAGCGACCACCAACATCAAAGGAGAACCTTCGCATTGGATCGTTTTGATGATGGATAGGAAGTCTTTGGAGAGTTCTGATGATTCGGTGTTCCGGACTAATTCATTCGATCCGGTTGAAAATGTTTGCGCAGTCGTTGGAACACCCCATTCGTAATGGACGAGGTCCGTGTTGGTTGCCTGAACATCCACGAGCCAGGCCGTTTTGGAGGAAGCGATGTCCTCTGCCATGGACCCAACACTTGCTCCGACAATCCAGTCTGCTTGGAGACGGCAGTCTGACAGGATTTCCTTGTACTGACGGAACACCGAACTTTTGATCGCCGCCACCGTCACTTTGACTTTGGGAGTTTCCGGATTGAGGTCCGAACCGGTCGGCTCCACGATGCGCTGAAAACCCCAGGCCAGTTCTTCCGGTGGCAGTGGCCATTCTTTTTCGATTTGAAGTTCCACCAGATTTTTCAGCGCCTCATCATCTGCGGCGGCCGGCAGCTCCATGGTGCGCAGCAACATTCCGCCTGACGTGACAGCACAGGTGGTATGGGTGAACTGAATGGGATTGTTTCCGGTCAAGTCATTCAGGGCTTGGACGACCGTCGCTCTGCTTTCGTCCGTGATATTGCCTTGTGCGTTGCGTTGAATGGGGATGTCAAACCCGCCGGATGCCGTGCGGCCGCGCCATGAGCCGGCGCGGATTTCTACGGCCAATCGATGGGTTGATGTTTGTGTTGATGTCGTCATGGATATTCCCTGTATGCCAATGTGGTAATGGTGCCGTCCTCGACTCGAACGATCATTTCGATCTGCTTTTTTGCGCCGGTGGAAGTGATGCGTCCCTCGCTCAGAATACGGAACGTGTCCGAACGAACCCCGATGCGGGGACAAAGTTGTTTGAAAATATCCGTCGTCATGCCCGGCACATTCAACACGGCGCCCACTGAATCAAAGTAGCCCGAGGACGAACGGTAATTGACTACGGCATGCGCCAATTCGCGTGTCATGCCCGGCAGGCACGTCAGGATTTCTTCCGGTGCGGTGTTGATGTTGATCCGACCGGGCAGGGAAGTGTCGGTGCCCACCGTGACGTAATCGGACATCGATATGAATTCGCTGGTGGAAATCAGTTTCTCGCCAGAAGCGGATCCTCCTCCACGTCCATTGTTATCGTCATCATCATCATCGCTGACCTGGACAACATCCAGCAGGCTGGCGATGGTTTGAAATTCATTGTCTTCCCGGAATTTTACGATGGATTCGGCGAGGTCAGTGGTTATTCCGGGTATTTCGGTCAGTTCGGTTTCATCGGCCTCCTGAATGGAAATGCGCGTGTCGCCCGATGCGGTGGTGTTTGCCATGGCGGAGTGAGCAGTGAGCCATTCGCTCCAACCCAGATCCAGGCGGCCGTCCTGATTGTCCATGGGTTCCGAGGTTTCACCGTCGTTTTCCTCAGGATCGAGGATCATGTTGCGATTGCTGTCTTCTCCCACCACCATGGAAGGGCTGATTCCATAAACCATGCGGAGTTCATCGACACTCTTGAACGGACCATTTCTAGGAAGGTAGGGTGGGGTTAGGCTGGCGTAGGTATCCGATTCGGCACCACCCGGGGTGACCTGGTCGTCGTTGTCGCGGAAATCGACGATGGCTGCCGCGATGGATTCACTGGAACCGGGAAGTTTGGCCAGCTCTTCCGTGCTGGCCGTGTTGATGTTTAACCTTCCTTCTTCATCACGAATTCCAAAGGTCCAGATGCCATCCGGGTTTTGCTTGCCGGCATGGCCCACCCTGAATGTGCCCCGGGAAAATGGGATGTCCTGAAATTGGGAGGGATCTTCATAAAGCGCTCCACTGTGGTGCGTGCTGCGTTGACTCCGGTCCTTGGCGTCTTCGTAGATCAGTGCCTTCGCTGTTTCCACTCCAGCCAGGGCGAGATAGTAAGCCTGAATGCGATCGCCATGGAGTTTGGTGGACGTCAGGTCAATGCGGGACGTATAAAGCGATCCCACCACCACCACGGATAGCAGCGCCATGCACCATAAGATGCCGACCAGGACTGATCCGTTGTTTGCGCGGGGGTGTTTCATGTCATTGGTTCTGAGTGTTGCCGTTGGATGCACTGCTTGCATCGGTAGCGTTTGTTTCGGATCCTGATGCGTCCTCTGCTCCGGCATGGTTGAGGTGAACGATGGTCTGGAAAATCAAGGCGCCCGGTATGGTTGGAGCGGTCTCTTCCCCGGTGGTCATGGTGGGTTGAGCAAGTGCGGGAACGTCGGAGGTG
>JAQCFT010000440.1 GCA_027619545.1 Verrucomicrobiota bacterium
GGAAACAATCGACGTCCAATCAACAAATTTGAAACATTAAGAACGATAAAAATACATCAAGGGGGCTGATCAAAGAGTCACTTGCACCCCAGCGATTTAAGTTTTCCAATTTGGTCTGACTTGGCACCTGTGCTGAGGATGTACAGCGGCATGCTGGATGTCAGTCCAAGCGCATCCGTATCCATTTTTCCGTCTCAACGATTAAAAATGTCATTACCCCGATGCCAAGGATTCTCACCCAGGCTCCTAATCCCAGAGGTGCGGTCTGAAGGATGCTGTTCGCCCAGGGGAGATAGGTGATGGCGAGTTGTGCCAGCAACATGGTGCCCATGCCCATATAAATCCATTTGTTCGTGAACGTTCCCACTTTAAAAAGGGAATGGGTGAGGGATCGGCAATTGAGGAGGAATGCCGCTTCCACCATGACGATCACGTTCATCGCAATCGTGCGCGCCTCGGCCAAATCGGTGCCCCATATTTTTCTTTCCAGCAGGAACAATCCAAATGCACCGGTAAGCATGATACAGGTGACCATTGAGATGCGGAGAAACATGGTGCTTGTCAGGATGGGTTTCTTCGGATCTCTGGGGTTGCGCTGCATCAGATTGGATTCCTTGGGTTCAAAAACCAGCATCAGTCCCAACAAGATTGCGGTGGACATGTTGATCCAAAGGATATGCAGCGGAAGAACAGGTAGTGCGGTTCCAAGCAAAATGGCGGTCAATATGATCAGGCCCTCGCCGGCATTCGTGGGTAAGGTCCAGACGATGAATTTGGTCAGGTTGTCAAACACGCCACGTCCTTCCTCAATCGCCGCTTCAATGGACGAAAAATTGTCGTTTGTCAGAAGCATGTCCGCCGCTCCCTTGGCGACTTCCGTACCGGTTATCCCCATCGCGATGCCTATATCAGCCTGTTTAAGGGCGGGGGCATCGTTGACTCCATCTCCGGTCATAGCAACCACGTGACCCATGTCCTGCAGTGTGCGTACAAGTTTTAGTTTTTGTTCCGGAGCGACACGCGCGAAGACACTTGCCTGTTTGACGAGTTCCGGCAGGTCCAGGTCGGATGTCTCTGCCAGTTCACCGCCGGTCACCGCCATCAATTCTCCGCCATCGGGTGAACGCAGACCTAGTTCATTGGCGATGGCTTTTGCCGTGATGATGTGATCGCCGGTAATCATTTTCACTTGCACGCCAGCTGATTGACATTTTGCTACAGATGCGATGGCTTCCTTCCTCGGTGGATCAATCATACCGACCAGACCGATGAAGGTCAGACCCTCCTTCACATGTTCATGATTCAGTTCGGCGTGGTCTCCGTGTGTGAAACGTCGGGTGATGGCCAGCACACGCATACCTTTGCCGGCCATTCCTTCTGCTGTTTCGCAAATTTTTTTGATATCCAGATCACGTGTCTGTCCGTCATCGCTGAGCATGTCCTGGCAACGGTCAATGAGGCGTTCGATGGCGCCCTTTTTGAAGATAATACGTTGACCGGGAGCTTGATGAGTGTGGAGGGTGGCCATGTACTGCTGCTCGGATTCGAATGGGATGGAGTCGATGCGCTGGTGGACGGGAGTCCATTCGGATTCACAGATTCCGGCCTTGGCGGCTGCCACGATCAGGGAAGCTTCGGTCGGGTCTCCCTGAATCTTCCAGTTGCCATCTTCCTCCACGATTTGGGAATCATTGCATAACAAACCGGCAAGCAAGCATTCATGCAGGGCGTGGTGGGCTTTCAGGTCAGCGGCGTGTTGCCCCAAAAGGATGTTTCCCTCCGGATTATATCCTGTTCCGGTGAGCTCGAACAAGTTGTCTCCGGCAAAGATCGCCTTCACCGTCATTTGGTTTTCCGTCAAGGTTCCCGTCTTGTCCGAACACACCACTGTTGTGCTTCCCAGGGTTTCAACAGCGGGTAATTTCCGTATGATGGCGCGGCGTTTGGCCATGCGATTGACTCCTATGGCGAGGGTGATGGTGACGGCAGCCGGCAGGCCCTCCGGAATGGCTCCAACGGCCAGCGCCACAGCTGCCATGAACATTTCGACCGCGTTTTCACCTCTTGAGAGTCCAACGACAAACGTCAAGGTACTGAGTATTAAAATCGCCACAAGCAACACCTTGCTGAACTGTTGAATCTTTCGCGTGAGCGGTGTGCTTAAGCTGTCAGCTCCATGGATAAGACCTGCGATGCGTCCTGTTTCGGTGTTGTCTCCCGTTGCCCATACAACGCCTTCTGCCTGGCCATGAGTGATCAGTGTTCCTGCGTAGGCGATATTGCTCCGATCTGCCATCAGAGTGTTCATGTCCATGAGCGAGGTGCCTTTTGAAGTTGGAAGAGATTCCCCGGTCAAGGCAGATTCATCCGCCTGCAGGCCTTTGCTTCGGAATAATCTGAGATCGGCCGGGACTTTGTCGCCTGTTTGAAGAAGCACGATGTCGCCCGGCACCAAATCCGGAGCGGGGAGCTTGAAAGTGTGTCCGTCGCGACGGACAACCGCCTCGGTGGGGGTCATTTGAGCCAGCGCTTCAATGGCCTTTTCCGCTCGGCTTTCCTGGAGGTAGCCAACAATCGCGTTGATCAGGACAACCAGGAAAATGACGGAAGAATCCACATATTCCTGCAGCGCGAACGTCACCGCTGCAGCCGCAAGAAGTATATAAATCAACGGTTGCTGCCATTGTTGAGCAAATCGTTTCCATTCAGGTATTCCCGGTCGTGCGGTTAATCGGTTCGAACCATAAGTTTGGCGGCGTTCCTTCACCTCGCTGGGGCTGAGACCATGCCGGAAATCGACCCCCAAAAGATTGGCCACTTCGCTTTCTTCCAGCGCATGCCAAGCGGTTTGAGTGATTTGATCTGCATTCATTGTCTTCCCCTTTCCCACAGTCCTGTTCCCATGCAACGTATGCGATGCAGGAGTAATGGAACATAACACACCATTACGGCCGGTGCCCTGAACCCTTTCTCCACAGTGTGGATGCGGTCGTATCAAGTCCGCTTATCAATATCGCCTCAGTTTAAGTTTTTACAAATGGGAATAAGCAAATGAATGGATAGAAAAAATGAATGCATGGCGTGGAGGGTGCAAGGAGAGTGGGGACGATTCTCATACGATCCGTTCCTTTGGCCTAAGGGCCGACATCACGATCAGAATCTTCAGGTTGGAAAATTTACATTTGAATTCCATTTGCAAATGGAATGACACGCATTAGGTTGGCTTCGCCTGTGACAACCATGGAGACAATTACCAGACAACAAACAATCCGAAAGGAGATACCCGACACTCATCAAAAAGCTCTGACCATCAACCTGGATCGGGGCAAATATGGCACTTTGGCTGAAATAGGGGGAGGGCAGGAAGTGGCCCGTTGGTTTTTCCGTGTGGGGGGAGCCTCGGGAACGGTCGCGAAAACCATGTCTGCATACGATATGACTTTCAGTGATTCG
>JAQCFT010000441.1 GCA_027619545.1 Verrucomicrobiota bacterium
TGAAAAATGCGCACCGAGAAGCCCCTTTCGCCGTATGTCATCAGGTATCCCATCAAACAAGGGCTCTATCAACTGCAATTCGAGAAAATCCACAGCTACTTTCAGGGGCATACCCGATTCAATAAGAACATCATCGGCGACTGTCTCTCGAAAGGATTTTAAGAGGTCATGCGTTTCTTCAAATCGCCCCAATCGAAGCATTAATACCAACTTGCGGTAAGCCATTAAGGCATCAAAAGGCTCTGGTGGATTCTGTTTCTGAAAAACCTCGGCACTATTGTGTGCCATTTGTAAGTCCAAATTCGAATGAGCTTGTTGCCAGAGAACAGATTCAAATTCACTCAACCGTTCCCACGGCAAAGGTTTCGGGTCGGGCAACACTTCGGCAATGGGCCACTCGGGTAAGAGGCACTCCCCTGTTGGATCGATCAAAAGGTGCATTTGATAGGGTGATTGTTGAGGAAACACAGGAGTCTCTACTTGTGGATTAACAGAATGAGCCCACCTAAGATTGTGATCCACTCGTTTGATTGCTCTGGACGCTGCCTTTTGGATGATTTCGTAGGCTTCCTGACGAGCAAGTTTTCTTTCCTGGTAAACGATCCACGATCCGATCACCACCAAGGCCAAAACAGGAGCCAAAGACAACCAGGCCCGCCAGGCTAAACGAGGCTTTTGGAACTCGGTGGATGGAACGGTTTTCATGCGGTTTTGTAACTGGATTGCATCAAACATTAGAATCGACTCTCACTATCTGCAATCCATTAAACCCGAAAGCCTTCACCCAGATGTCAAGGTTCTGTCAAATCGGTGGAGTTGAGTTTTGTATGTTCTGGGGTGTTCCTCTGGGCGATGGTCGTGAACATGCATGCCACAAGGACGCGCCAGGGACGGCACGTTCTACCTAAAGTGTTACCCATGTCTTGAACTCACCGGGGACCTCTAATTCACTATTCACTATTTTAAATTCACTATTCAAAAGGACGGCACGTTCTACCACCTCACCACCCACTCAAAAAGGATGTTACGCGCCTGTAAAACAGCTCGTGAGAATTTCCTTTTGACGCGATCGTCAATCCCCCACATCCTGTCGGGCATCCAAGTCTACATCATGAACACTTTAATGGTCTTTTTTTCGGAACGTTCACTGCGTGGCATCACGATCGCAATGCTTTGCGCGACGACCTCTTTAACCCTCTTCTCTACCTCAAGCATCCAGGCGGCGGACCGCCCCAATGTTGTACTGGTGATGGCGGATGATTTGGGTATCGGTGACATTTCGCCCACCAATCCGGATTGCAAAATCAAGACGCCCCGCCTGAAACGCATGGCTGCCGAGGGTTTGACCTTTGTGGATGCTCACACGCCCAGTTCGGTCTGCACACCCACACGATACGGTCTTCTTACCGGTCGTTACAACTGGCGATCACGTCTCGCGCGCGGCGTCCTCAGCGGCACGAGCGAACATTTGATCCCGGCAGATCGCCCCACACTGGGACATCTGATGCGTGGCGCCGGCTACCACACCTCCATGATCGGCAAGTGGCACCTGGGTTGGGACTGGAACAAACCGGACGGAAAGGAAATTGATTTCACACAACCCGTTTTGAACGGACCCGACATCAACGGATTCGATCAATACTACGCCCACTGCGGATCTCTCGATATGCCGCCCTACGTGTGGGTGGATACCGGCCGTATCACAGCGCAACCCGACCGTACGGAAGGCGTCACCAAGCAAGAGGATCGATACGGTTGGTATCGCAAAGGCCCCATAGGATCGGACTTTCACATCGATGAAGTGTTACCTCACTTATTCGGCAAAGCCATGGATCGAATCAAGGAACGCTCGGGCGAAGCCAAACAGGGCAATCCCTTCTTCATCTACCTGGCTCTTCCAGCTCCCCACACACCCATCGTTCCGGTTCCGCCTTTCAAGGATGCCAGCGGCTTGAATCCGTATGCCGATTTTGTGATGCAAGTGGATCATCACATGGGCGAGTTGTTGAACACCTTGAAAGAAGCCGGTATCGATCAAAACACACTGGTCCTGTTCACCAGCGACAATGGTTGTTCACCTGAAGCCAACTTTCCATTATTGGAAGAGCATGGACATGATCCGAGCGCAATCTACCGTGGACACAAGGCCGACATCTACGAAGGCGGTCATCGTGTTCCCCTGATCGCCCGATGGCCTGGTCACATCGAGAAGGGTCGCACCACCAAAGCCCTGGCCTGCCTGACCGATATATATGCCACCTTGGAAGACATCACCGGTCAAAACCGAAAAGCCCACGGGGGCGAGGATGGATTCAGCTTGTTGCCCGTCTTCAAAGGCGAAGAAACATCAGGACGCCATGCGTTGGTCAGTCATTCCATTGGAGGTTCGTTTGCGATTCGTGATGGCGATTGGAAACTTTGTTTATCGGCCGGCAGCGGAGGATGGAGCGACCCACGCGAAAACGTCGCCAAACAACAGGGACTCCCTCCCATCCAACTGTTCCATCTGGGAGTGGATCCAGGCGAAACCCACAATTTGTCAGCCATTTACCCTGAAAAAGTCGACGCATTGATTGGCCTGTTGAGCACCTATGTGGAAGAAGGACGCTCCACGCCGGGCAAAGCGATTTCAAACGACCGGGACATCCAGTTCCTGCCCGACGCGCTCACTTCGCCAAAAGCCAATTGAATTCTTTCCCAATCAAGCTTACATACAATTCTATGGCAAAAGGCATTGAGTTATCATTAAAAGAAGGCGACAAAGCACCCGCGTTCAAGACAAGCACCAACGGAGGAACAACGGTCCAACTCAAGGATTTTAAGGGCAAATACGTCGTGTTGTATTTTTATCCCAAAGACAACACGCCAGGTTGCAACAAGGAAGCCTGCGCCTTTCGGGATCGGCATGGCGAATTCGGCGAGGCCAACGCGGTGGTGTTGGGGGTCAGCGTTGATTCGGTCAAGTCACATGACAAATTTGTGGACAAGTTTGATCTGCCCTTTCAACTGCTGTCGGATGAGAGCAAGGAAATCGTCAATGCCTACGGGGTATGGGGACAGAAGCAATTCATGGGGCGTACATTTGACGGCACCCATCGCGTGACCTTTCTGATCGATCCCAAAGGCAAGATCGCCAGGATCTGGCCCAAGGTAAAACCGGAAACCCATCCGGCGGAAGTGTTGGAGGCGATTCAGGCTTTGTAGGGATTCTATTCGGAGGGGAACACGACTGCGTGGATCTCGATGCGGGGGCGGGTTTTCCATTGTCCTTGGGTTTTCCATTGCACGGGAGTTTTGAAGATGCATGCCACAAGGCACGCGCCAGGGACGGCACGTTCTACCTTATGGTAACCGCAGGTAGTGTCCCGACAAGTCGGGATCTCGATGCGCCCGCGAGCGTCAGCGATGCGGATGTGGGGTGACCAAGGTCCTTGGGTTTTCTTT
>JAQCFT010000442.1 GCA_027619545.1 Verrucomicrobiota bacterium
TGATGTGGAGGAACGGTTTGTAGATCGCGTGTAATGTTTCCGGAGTGGAAATGTCATGAGCGAACATGTAGCGCCCTACGAGTCGATCGTTTTCAATGATGTCCAGTTGGCCATCCTGTTGATGTGCCAATTTGAAATCATCAGCCTCGGTCTTTATGCCGTTGACCAGGGTCAGGGCCAGACTGAGGGTGCAGAGGCATTTTTTCAACGGGATGGTGTGAGCTATCATGAGCGTGCTTATGCATTGAGCCCAATTGCCCGCACAAGCAGGAATGCAGGGTTGATCGTTTCATTCTGTTTGGGTAGGATGTTTTTCAATGTTCATGCCATTTAAAAGATTGGGATTTGGTCTTGTCAGACACGCGCATATTCTCGGAATGCTGGGGCTTGGGGGAGGGATACTTTTTTCCGCTGGCCCTGCAGAAGCAGCCGACGCAGAGGAGCATTTTCGAACACACGTTTTGCCGGTGCTGGATGAACACTGTTTCAAGTGCCATGGCGCGGAAGGGAAGGCTAAGGGAGGTTTCGATCTCGCTAGCCGCGAGGCGGTTCTGAAAGGGGGCGATTCCGGTCCTGCGGTCGATTTGAAGGCTCCCGGAAAAAGCGTTTTGCTCGATATGGTATCCTACCGGGATGCCGACCATGAGATGCCGCCTGACAAGGGGAAGCTTTCACCTTCCGCTATCGGTGCTTTGGAGGAATGGGTCAGGCGGGGACTTGTCTTCGATGAGGAAGCCGTGCGCGCCAGGTTGGAAACCATCGAGTCGAAAGGGCAGTTTTATGATAATTCCATCAGCGAAAAAACCCGTAACTGGTGGTCTTTTCGTCCCATTATCCGGCCTGAAGCGCCGGAAGTGAGTGATCCCGATTGGAATTCCAACCCGATCGATGCCTTCATTTTTGATCGTTTAAAACAAAATGACCTGTCGCCAAACGAACCGGCCAGTCGTCAGGAGTGGATACGCCGCGCCTATTACGACCTCACCGGATTGCCCCCATCCCCCGAAGATGTGGCGGCTTTTGAAAACGATCATTCCGCCAGGGCTCATGAAAAAGTGATTGATCACCTGTTGGCTTCCGATCGTTATGGTGAGAAGTGGGGGAGGCATTGGCTGGACCTGGTCAGGTATGCCGAGACGAACGGTTATGAGCGCGACAATCCCAAACCGGACGCCTGGCGGTATCGTGATTACGTGATCCGCAGTTTCAACAGCGACAAACCCTACGACCAGTTTGTGAAGGAGCAAATTGCCGGAGACGAACTGGACCATGTGACAAAAGATTCCATCATCGCCACGGGGTTCCAACGATTGGGCATATGGGATGACGAGCCGGTCGATGCGGATCAGGCGTTCTACGATGGGTTGGATGATGTGCTGGCAACCACCGGGCAGACTTTCATGGGCTTGACCATTGGGTGTGCCAGATGTCATGAGCACAAGATCGATCCAATGCCTCAGGAAGATTACTACCGGTTGCTGGCTTTTTTTCACAATACCTACAACAACATTCGGGAAGGGCGATTCAAAAAATCTCCTTACTCCCTGAACACCACAACCGTCATTGCATCCGAGGAAGAGGTGAAAGAGCACAACGCCTTGAAGAAGGCGCTGGACGATCAGGTCAACGAGTTGCAAAAACAGATTGACGCATACGAACTGAAAGTCTTTGCAACGTTTTCCAATCCCGAAAAAGAGGACGCCAAGGACCAGCGCACTCGGCGGACCATGATCGTCGAAAAGCGAAAAGATGTGTTGAGCAAGGAAGAATTGGAAGATTGTCTGGCCATAGAACAGGAGTTGAAGCAGCTCCGGCAACGCAGGCTTCCGGAGTTGGCACAAGCCCTTTCCATCAAGGAAAATGGACCTGTTGCGCCGAAGACGTATGTTTTGCTGCGGGGCAATGCGCACTCCAAAGGGGCGGAAGTTCGACCAGGATTCCCCACAATACTTGGCTTTGAAGATCCCGAAATCCCTCAACCTGAGCCCGGGGCCGAGACCAGTGGCCGGCGTCGTGCCCTGGCCGAATGGTTGGTGCGTGATGACAATCCGCTGACGGCCCGCGTGATAGCCAATCGAGTGTGGCAATTCCATTTCGGTCGCGGCATTTGCAGGTCGCCAAGCAATTTCGGACAGAACGGTGAAATGCCACCCCACCCGATCCTTCTGGACTGGCTGGCGAGCTATCTGATGGAGCAAGGTTGGAGTTTGAAGAAGCTCCACAAACAGATCATGTTGTCCAGTGCCTATCAGATGTCATCACGCGCCGATGCCAAGGCATTGGCAAAAGATCCTGAAAACAATCTTTTCTGGCGGTTTGACATGCGGCGGCTTACGGCTGAGGAGATTCGGGATTCCATTATTCATCTGAGCGGAAAGTTGAATCTCCAGATGGGCGGACCCAGCATCTACACTCCCGTGCCTGAAGAGATTCTGGCCACCGCATCCCGCCCGGATGCCGCATGGGGCAGATCATCTGAAGACCAGCAGAACCGGCGCAGCATCTATGTCTACATCAAGCGATCCCTGCACGAACCCATGCTGAAGACCTTCGACATGGCCGATACGGATTCCGCGTGTGCAGTGCGCTTTGCCACCACGGTTCCGACCCAGGCATTGACCATGTTGAACAGCGAGTTTCTGAATGATCAGGCTGAATCCTTCGCCAAAAGACTGGAGCAAGATGCAGCGGACACCCGATCCAGAGTCGCTCTGGCATTGCGATTGGCCACATCACGGGAACCAGAGACCAAGGAGGTTCAGCAAGGGGTCGACATGATGGATGAGCTTGAAAAGGAACTCCATATGAGCAGGCACCAGGCACTTCAACGATTTTGCCTGCTGGTGCTGAATATGAATGAATTTGTTTACCTGGATTGAAAGATTGAACCGCGAACCGAAAGATTGCACCCATGAACACCAAATACCATTCCACCAAACCTGAAGGCAGTTTTTGTCGCCGCACACGTCGTGAGTTTTTGCACCACATCGGCGGAGGTTTCACCTCTCTCGCCCTGACAGGTATGCTGGCCAAGGATGGATTCCTATCACAGCAGACACTCGCTGCCGACGGACAGACGGATTGGAAGAGCCCGATGATGTCCAAAGCGCCGCATTTCGCACCGAAGGCCAAGAATGTCATCTTCCTTTTCATGTATGGCGGGCCCAGCCACGTCGATACGTTTGATTACAAGCCGAAGTTGTATCCCCTGGATGGCAAGACAATCCAGGTGAAAACGTTTGGCCGTGGGGGGCACAAGAATGAAGGTCGAGTGGTCGGTCCGAAGTGGAAGTTCAAGCAGTATGGTCAGAGCGGCAAATGGGTGTCCGATCTGTTTCCCAACCTGGCGCACCATGTGGATGATATCGCGTTCATTCATTCCATGACCGCGGATTCTCCGATTCATGGTTCGGCGATGTTGATGATGAACAGTGGACAGATTC
>JAQCFT010000443.1 GCA_027619545.1 Verrucomicrobiota bacterium
ATTGGGAACTAGGTTGGAAAGTAACATACCCAGATTTGCCAATGTGAGCCACATTTGGAAAAGCCGGGACTTGGGAAGATCTGTGTCAGGATTTAAAAATAATTCAGCTATCGGCACATTGGTTATCGAGGGTCCGGTTGGTGCAAAAGCCAAATTCTCTTCCGGAGGAGGTACTGCCGCCATTTACGTGGATAGATTGCTGTTCAATGACAATTTTGCTGAAAACTGGCAAACCACAGTGTCCATTGAAGACGGTATGATGATTTATTTTGCAAGTTCCAACATACCTGTCGAGCAGCTGGATGGAGCTTTTGGAGGAAAACTTCAATGGGTTCCCGAATATGCCGGCCCTCTAAGTGGAGTTCCTGTCGTATTATCGGACGGAACCTCCATTTTGGTCAACCAGGCACGCAAGGGAAGCCTGATTCTGGATGATGATGGGGATGGTGTTGCTAATGGTCTTGACGTCACACCTTTCGACGGGGTCGTGCTGAATGAAATAAGCGTCGATAATGGTGCTCAGCAAACAGCCAGCATTTCTTGGATGGCTGCTGGTAGTACAACTTACAAGGTTGAATTCAAGAATGACATTTTTGAACAGGGTTGGAATTATTTGAAATCAGTTTCAAATCCATCTCGTGAACGACAGGTCATCAGCGTAGAAGATAATGTAGGATCCGATATTCACGGTAGGTTCTATCGGGTCAGTTATGCACCATGAGGAGCCAATCCGGATTGCCTGAAATAATAATGAAAAACTCTCTTAAAAGGCTAAGCACACAGGGTATGAAGTTTTTAACAACTGGGATCTTCACTTTTTATGTAATGTGTATGATTGCCAATGCACAGGAAGGTTCCCCTTGGATATCCTTAAACGGTGGCGAAGTTCATCCAACACGCATATTGGCCAGGCTTAACAATTATAACACAAGCGCGCTTACAACCGCTGACGTTAGATCCGCCTTGCAGGAGTCCGGTTCGGTGGTTGGTCGCCAATATCCAGGTATCCCCGGATTAGTCCTTTTGGATGTTGCCGTGAATCACAATGCTCCCAGAGCAGGATATCGTCCCGGCGTTAACAAGGAGCAGCAGGCAGAGGACTTGCAAGCACGAATTGATGTTCTGAAACAATCTGGCTTGTTCCAATACGTAGAGCCTAATTTTATTCGTCGTATATATAAAGATGCAGAAGATCCAGCCTACGCAGATGGCCGACTTTGGGGCTTGAAAAACACTGGTGAGAGCGGAGGTGTGGAAAATGCTGATATTGATGCTGATCTGGCATGGGATATTACAACAGGATCCAAAGATGTGTTGGTCGCCGTTATCGACACAGGCATACGTTATACTCATCAGGAATTGGTTGCCAACATGTGGGTCAATTCCGGTGAAATTCCAGGGAATGGGCTTGATGATGATTTCAACGGATGGGTGGATGATATTTATGGCATCAATGCAGTGAATGACACTGGTGATCCATTGGATGTCGAAGATCACGGAACCGCCGTTGCTTCCATTATCGGGGCTTCTGCAGACGACAAGGATGTTGTGGGTGTTGCTTGGGAAGTTCAGCTCATGGCATGCAAAGCCCTGGGCCCTTTCGGTGGTCAGGACTCCGATTTGATTGAATCCATCGAATACGCTGTTCGAATGGGCGCTCACATTATCAACGCCAGCTGGGGTGGGGGATCTTATGGTCAAGGTCTCTTTGATGCCATTGCTTTGGCACAGGAAAATGGAGTGCTTTTTGTAGCTGCAGCCGGTAATGACGGTCTAAACAACGATATTTTTACCCATTTCCCATCAAACTACGAAATTGACAACATCATATCCGTCGCAGCATCTGATCGACATGATCTTCTTGCTGATTTTTCAAATTATGGTGTGACATCTGTCGATATTGCGGCTCCAGGTAGCGAAATTCATGTTGCGGGAAGCGGGGATGAAGCTGGCAACATTGGCACCGGAACCGGATCAACAACTGTCGCTCCAGACGAGGATTACGATATTCTTGACGGAACCAGTTTTGCAGCGCCTTACGTATCCGGTGTTGCGGCACTTATCAAATCTGTCTTTCCAGATTCGCAAGCTGCAGAATTAAAGGAACGGATACTTAGTTCCGCTGTGAAATCTTCAGCTTTTTTGAGTAAAGTTGCCACCGGAGGTCGTCTTAACGCATGGAATGCTCTTCAGGTAGAACCGGATGGGACATTAGAAGCTTCGGTGACACCTCCTTCCCAGTCTGTTTTGCTAACCGGTTCAGCACAACCTGTTTTTGTTCGTGTAACCGACTTGATTGGAATTCCCGATGCCACAGTTACCGCAACAGGTCCCGACGGGACAGTTACAACCTTTGCCAATGACGGAGCTGCTCCTGACATTAAGGCAGGAGACGCCATTTACAGTGCCAACATTAATTTACCGGGTAATACAGGCGAATACGATATGGTGGTCAGGGTGGAGGCAGAAGGTAAAGCTCCTGTAGAAATATCTTTAACTTATACACTTGTTCCCTCCCCATCTAATGATGATTTTCGTTTAGCAACCAAGGTGTCCCCTTCTGGTGGCAGGTTCATTACCAATAATCAGTTTGCTACGAAAGAAGAGGACGAACCAGCACACGGTGGATTCTTTTTCTCAGACCATTCATTGTGGTGGAGTTGGTCTCCTGCAGTCTCTGGTCCCGTTATTCTTGACACTGCCGGTAGTGGTTTTGACACTATATTGGCTGTTTACGAGGGCAATGAGCTCAATAGTCTTAGAGAGGTTGGCAGCGTGGACAACAGTGGATCACGCAAGGCAGGTTTCCTCAACCTTAATGTAACCAAAGGTGCCAGTTACCGGATTGTTGTGGCAAGTCACGATGAAACTTCTTCAGGAACTATCCGTCTTCGCATCCAGCCAAACGGAACTCCTGATTTAATGGCGCCTGTTGTTAAAATACAATCCCCATCAAGTGGTCTCATCAGCTCACAGCAGCAAATTGTGATCAAGGGTTATTCATTTGATCCGGAACCCAGCGCTTCAGGTGTTCAGGAGGTACAATTGCGGGTTAACGGCGAGATTTCGGGTGGTTCAGCCAAAGGCGTATCAGATTGGGAAACCATTGCCTATTTGGTTCCAGGTTTAAATACCATCCAAGCACAAGCAATTGATTTTGCTGGGAATCGATCTGAGATTTCTAAAGTGTTTGTTTCATATGTCGTTTCGGACCCGGTTAATGATCATTTGAAAAATGCATTGGTTTTGGAGGGACTTGAGGGGGATATTGAAGGAGACAGTTCCAATGCAACCAAACAATTTGGTGAGCCATTTCATGCAGGAAACGCAGGTGGACGTTCGGTGTGGTATACTTATACTCCTGAAGCTGATGGGCAGATCGACATAGCTGTTCGCCGAGGACGATTTGACACTTTAATGGCCATCTATACCGGTTCCAAGG
>JAQCFT010000444.1 GCA_027619545.1 Verrucomicrobiota bacterium
GGAGGTGAAAAACGAAGAGTCGCGCTGTGCAGAGCGCTGGTGGCGCAACCGGATCTGCTGCTTCTCGATGAACCCACCAACCATCTCGATGCGACCACCATTAATTGGCTGGAAGAATACCTCAAAAATTTCGGGGGAGCGGTGATGTTTGTCACGCATGACCGTTACTTTCTGGACACCATCGCAACGCGCGTGGTGGAGCTGGACCAGGGACGCGCCTTTTCGCATCCGGGCAATTACACCACATTCCTTGAAAACAAAGCCATTCGACAACAAATCGCCGATCAAGCCGAGCGCCGTCGACAACGCTTCCTGCGTGAAGAACTCGAATGGGTCCGGGCGGGCGTGCGCGCGCGGCGCACCAAAGCCAAGCATCGGCTGGATACCTATTACGAAGTCAAGGGACTGGAAGCACCTCCCGAAGAACGCGAAATGGACGTCCTCATTCCCCCTCCTCCCGAGATGGGCAACATTGGGGTGGAACTCGAACAAGCCGGCGTAAAGGTCGGTGAAGGAGACCAGGAAAGGTGGTTGTTCCGGAATTTGGATCTATCGCTCACACCCGGCAAATGCATTGGCATTGTTGGGAAAAACGGTGTCGGCAAGACGACTCTTCTGAAAGTGTGCATGGGGGAACTGGCGCCCACTGAGGGAAACGTGGTCATCGGAAAGAAAATTCAAATTAATTACATCGACCAATCACGGATGCAATTGGTGGGAAAAGGTTCCGTGCTGGAGGAGATTGCCGATGGCGATGAATCCGTTACCTTCGGCAACCGAAGCATCAGTGCCAGAGGCTATCTCAGACGCTTCCAATTTCCGGAACATCGGGCAAACGAACCCGTCAACCAGTTATCGGGAGGAGAACGCGCCCGGTTGATGCTTGCCAAAGTGTTGAAACGGGGGGGCAACTTTCTGATCCTGGACGAACCCACCAACGATCTGGACCTCCCCAGCCTCCGCATGCTCGAAGAGGCATTGGCCGATTTCGACGGAAGTGTCATCGTGGTGAGTCATGACCGCTATTTTCTCGATCGTATCTGTGATCAAATCATCGCCTTTGAACCGGATGGTGTTTTTGCTCAACCGGGAAACTACTCTTACTATCTCGAAAAAAGACACGAAAGGGAGGCACGACAAAAGGCCGTCACCCCACCCTCCTCGACTCCTGCAGAATCTCCATCCCCACGCGAGAAAAAGAACCGACCACGGCGTTTGAGTTACATGGAAAAACGCGAACTGGACAGCATGGAGGAAGCCATCCTGGAAGCCGAATCCGAAGTGGAATCCATGGAAACCATTCTCAACGATCCGTCTTACTACATCGACCACGCCAACGAAGCGGTGGAACTCACCAAAAAACTCGAACTCGCCAAACAAAACGTCGCCAGGTTATACAAGCGCTGGGAAGAACTGGCAGCCATCGAAGAGGCTTAAGCAGGTTGTAAATGGAGGGGCATCGTCAGGTCCGTGGAAAACATCAAGGAAACGACGATTGCCCAGCCACAAGCACCCTGAAAAACCGGGTTTCCCCCAACGAGAACTCATCCACCAGGCGAACCAGTTCGCCCGTTCCATCAAAAAATTGTCGATCGATCCAATGATCGGATGACAGGTCATCGATGGCTTGCAGGCGGTACTTCTGACCATTTTCGGTGGCTACCTCCAGAATGAGGCCATCCTCCGAAAGGGAAATGGATCGGATGAGATGTTGAACTATGTGACCGGTTGCTCCGCTTCTGTTTGGCAACCCTCGAGTGGCTTCATCCGTCGTAAAAAAAGTAAAGAAATCCGATCCGTCCGGCAGGCGACCGTTGGACCCGGGTTGAAAAAGATTTCCGGTCACCAGCACTTCATCAATCATTGTAAAATTGGAAGCATACATCCTCAAAGTTTCTCCCTGATTGGAGAGGCTGAAATTCAAATGATCCGGCCCTTTACCAGGGTTATTGTCCGCCCATAGCGCCACATGTCCATGAGGCGCTATAAAGCTCAAGGCTGCCATGGCATGTTTGGTTGTTCCATTCAACGAAGGATCATCCGTTAAGAACACCCCTCCAAGAGCAATCGGCGCATCCCCGATATTGTATAGTTCCAGCCAATCATCCCCCTCGCCACCTGCCATCCATTCATTGAAACGAAGTTGATTCACATCTCCCAAAATCGATGGAACTTCATTGGCTTGCCCTGGGGTGGGAAGGGAAAGCAGCTCCCATTGATCCCCTCCACGTCCGATCGATTGATCTGCAATCTGAATACCATATTGGATCCGATCCATCACCTGCCCCTGTGTATTCAGCAGCTCGAGAAGCCCCCCAGATCCTTCAAGAGAAGTCTCCATGTAAAACTTACCAGGCCCGACGTCATTCCCCCATTCGGAGCTACCGCCCCATACCACCAGGTATTCCCCCGCTTCCAGATGGTAACCTTCGGGAAAAACCCACACGTCACTCCCATTTAAACGCAACTTCATCCCACCTAATGGAAGCAAATCGCCGGTCACATTCTTTAACTCGATCCAATCAGGAGTTCCTTTCATCCCCTCATACGGAATGGACCGGTTCCTGGCCATCAGTTCGTTGATCACCAGACTCGATGGCAATTCTCTGGCATTCGGCGCGCCGGGACTTGGTATGCCCGACAAACTTCTGAACCTGCCATTTCCATCAGGAAAACGCCCAAACCATTCCCCTTCCTGGTGCTCCCGATATTCAACTTGATCCCCCGATACTCCCTGGTCATCCAACAAAGCTAATGTTCCCCCCTGCGAAGGAAGTTTAAAGCGAAGGGTGCCCTGCAAGCTGGACGAGGAAGACTCGTAAAGTATATGGCCATGCGGTTCAACGAACGCATTGGGGGTACTGCTTACCGTGTGATCATTGAATCGAAAATGCAATCCGCTTAGATCCACCGGAAGTTCCCCATGTGAATTGAACAATTCCACCCAATCACCCTGCCCCGCCAAAGGTGCTGCCATCAACTCATTGATCCGCAGAGCCGAGAGAGGTGCGGTCGATGCCGGCAAATTGGAAGCGCCGGGTGTGGGCACACCAAGCAACCACTTGCCCGCTTTGCCTTGGATCAATGAAAACCCAGGCACCTGGCGGCCGAATGACACGGAATCGACCACCTCTCCGAAATCATTCAACAACACCACTGAATCCCCATCCCGATCCAGTCCAAAAGGAAAACCGGTTCCACTCCCATCCGGAATCTGTTGAGAAACCAGCAGACGCTCTCCGGGACGCAGGATGCGATCGTTTTCGAACACATATTCGGATCGACCGGTTTCATCGATCATTCGATACCCGGTCAAATCAACAGGAGTCGTCCCCCGATTTTCCAGTTCGATCCAATCTCCCTCCGGTTGATCGACCGTTGGCGGTTCGCCCATCGCAGCGACTATCTCACTCAGCGCCACACCCTCCATCTGAACTCCTG
>JAQCFT010000445.1 GCA_027619545.1 Verrucomicrobiota bacterium
TGTACTTGATCTCCCGCCTTGATGTCAGCCGTCGCGAATCCGATGGTTTGGCCATATTTAACCAAGGGAGCGCCTTTGGTGATATCCATCAGGGCCATTTTATGTCCGGCCGGGATGATGGCGTTGGTTTGGATGTCACCCTGGGACGTGTTGAGGATGGTCCCGGCCTTCACGGTTTTCTTCATCACAGCGACATGATCGGCCGGATGTAGTCGCACTGCGACTTCTTCAAAAGCAAAGTTCATGATTTTGTGTGGATGATGGAGAATGGTGAGAGGGAAGGCGAGTGAAAATGGGTGGTGGGTTTTTGTTCTCTGACTAGGTGGCAAAGGCACCTGGGGAATTTGGCTGGGGGAGTGGGCAAGTTGCCTTTTGCAGGAGATTTTCACTTGCTTTCAGTGGGTGATGGGAATTTGATAAGTCCATGATCAACCAATACGTGGAACGTGTCGTCAACCTCATCAGTGAGGATTCGCAGCGGCTTTATAATATGAGTGTTGAGGACGCTCGAGAAAGGGTGCTTTCCGGTAAACCAGAATCCGTTCGCGAGATCGATGGGTCCTTCGCCTTGCTGGCCAAGGAAGGCAAGACGGTGCGTCTGGCCCGGTCGATGGATCGGCCGATGCGTTATTTTCTGGCTAAAAGAGAAGAGGGTCCGGCCCTGATTGTTGCCGATCGCATGGATACGATTCGGGACTGGCTTCATCAGGAGGGTTTTGGTGATCAATTTCACCCGAGCTACACCCGAATGGTTCCGGCTCATTATGTTGTGGAAATCCAATTGATTGGCTGTCCCGACCCGGATCCCGTTTACACCCGATTTTTTGATCCGCAGAAGAACACACAGCCAAACGATCTGGATCAGATTGGTCGCCGTTATATCGGGGCATTGGCGGAGGAAATTGCCAAATGGATTTCCACTGTTCCTTCGAAAGAGCCCATTGGGATTTGCTTTTCAGGTGGGATCGACAGTGGAGCTGTTTTTCTGACGACGCACCACGTGATGCAATCCATGGGAACCCCTTTGACACGCCTTAAAGCGTTTACACTGAACCTGGGCGGTGGGGAGGATGCCACGCAGGCTCGAGATTTTTTGAAGAAAACCGGCCATAGCTTGTTTCTGGAAGAGATCAGTGGCAATGCAGATGATATCAACTTGGACGCAACCCTTCAGGCGATAGAAGATTACAAGCCTCTGGATGTGGAGTGCGCCGCGATGGGCATGTTGTTGCACAAAGGGATTCGTGAGCGTTATCCGGATTGGAAGTTTTTGTTGGATGGCGATGGAGGGGATGAGAATCTCAAGGATTACCCTATCGAAGAAAATCCGGAATTAACCATCAAGAGCGTGCTGCACAATCAGATGCTTTATCACGAAGGCTGGGGTGTTGGTAAAATCAAGCATTCTCTCACCTACAGCGGAGGTTTGAGTCGATCCTATACCCGAACCTATGCGCCTGCTAAGCATTATGGTTTCGAAGGGTTCAGTCCATTCACGCGTCCTTCTGTCATCGAAGTGTCCGAGGGGATTCCCTACATCGATATGACCGATTACGAGCACGGAAAGCTTTACGACTTGAAAGGACGCATTGTTGCAGCAGGGGTCAAGGCCGTGACCAGTGTCGACATGCCGGTTTTTGAAAAGCGACGATTTCAGCATGGCGCACTGCCGGTTGAATCGTTGAGATCGGTCATTTCCGAAAAAGAACCTTTGTTGCGGCGCCGGTTCCACTCCATGCATGAAGAAGCGAACGGATAAGACATTTTTGTGACCCAATGGGCCTTTTTTGCTCGTAAATGAATTCATTCAGGTCAAATCAAGTCATACAAGGGAGCCGATGATTGACAATCGAAGGGTCTGTCTTCACATTGGTCTCAACTTTTTCCATGAAGAAAACGACAATTCACATAGCACGTTCGAGTTGGATGGCGCTTGGTCTGAGTCTTACGATTCAGGGGCAGGACGCCGTCGATTTCTCCAAGCAGGTCAAACCCATATTGGAAGCCAATTGTTTGAGTTGCCATAATCCCGAAAACGTCAAGGGAGAACTCCTGATGGATACACGCGAAAACGTGATTATCGGCGGTGAGTATGGCCCGGCGCTGGAGCCCGGTAAACCGGATGAGAGTTCGCTTTACACGTTGACCATTCTGGATCCGGATGATGAGGACATCATGCCTCCCAAAGGAGATCCTTTGACGAAAGCGCAAACGGATATCTTGAAGACCTGGATCGAGCAGGGAGCTGAGTGGCCTGAAGATGTGGTGCTGAAACCGGCCCGCAAGGTTGATTTTGTGGAAGACGTTCAGCTGGTCCTGGAGCAGAACTGTGTCAGTTGCCATCGGGAAGGCCATGCTGATGGCGATTTGCAGTTGGACGTGCGTGAAAAGGCATTTGCCGGAGGTAAATCCGGGAAAGCTATCATACCCGGCCGTTCCAGCCTGAGTTCTCTCTACACTTTCACCATTCTGCCCGAAGACCACGGAGACCTGATGCCTCCCGCCAAGAAGGACGGTCCGATGTCCAAAGAAAAGACCGATATCCTGCGTTTCTGGATCGATCAGGGAGCCCAGTGGCCGGACGGTATCACGCTGGTTCCCAGAAAAGCAGAGGATGGACCCACCGGTGCCAATATGGAACTGGTTACCTCCATTCACGATCGCATTATCGAAAAGAACACGATCACCGAAGAGTCTCAAATGGAGACTTACACGGAAACCATCACCGGCACGCAGATCACCTTTGACATGGTGGCCATCAAGGGAGGCACCTTCAAAATGGGCAGTCCGGCCAGTGAAGAAGGGCGTCGTGATGATGAAGGACCTCAGGTGGACATTCAGGTGTCACCCTTCTGGATCGGAAAACATGAGGTCACGTGGAATGAATATGAGTTGTTCATGTATCCCGAAGAAATGGCTCGCTTGTTAAATGCGGGCGATGATTACCACGATCCCTTTGCGGACGCCGTCACAAAACCCACCAAACCTTATGTGGAAATGAGCTTTGGAATGGGTAAAGACGGGTATCCCGCCATCAGTATGACACAGCATGCCGCCAATAAATATTGCCAATGGCTGAGTGCCAAAACGGGGCATTTCTATCGGTTGCCGACCGAAGCAGAATGGGAATATGCCTGTCGCGCGGGAACCACCACGGCCTTTTGGTGGGGGGACAATCCTGATGATGTCGAAAAGTATGAATGGTATGCCGACAATGCCGACTTCAAATATCAGAAGGTTGGGACCAAGAAACCCAACCCCTGGGGACTTTACGACATGCACGGTAATGTCGCCGAATGGGTGCTGGATGCTTATACCGCGGATGGTTACCAGTTGTTCAAAGATCAACTGCAGATCGATCCATGGAATGTTGCCAAAACCTTGTATCCGCGCACGGCACGTGGCGGTTCTTGGGATGATTATCAGGAATCGATGC
>JAQCFT010000046.1 GCA_027619545.1 Verrucomicrobiota bacterium
CTGATTTCCCGTATAGTAACCCCATTTCAATCCGCCGACGACAGGCGTTTCTTCCGGAATGACCAGTCCCTTGGCATCCGTATAAACGTCGGCCCATCTCATCCCGAAATGTGACAGGTACTGGTTCACGTTTTCCGTTTCCAGATTGTGATTTTCCTGGTTCCCCATCACGATCACACCCCCGCCCTGCTTGACAAACTTGAGCAACACCTTCTGATCGGTTTTATCCAGGTGTGCCGGGGCCGGATGATCGTTGACGGCGTTCAGGCTGGGGTTGGCGATCAGGATGACATCCACATCCTTCAACACCTTTTTACTGGGTCGTTCGGAGTGAACTCTTACGTCAAATTCCTCACTTAATGCAGCCAGTATGTCACTATAGGTTCCATCCGGAAGATATCGCGTTTCCCCCTCCGCATTGTAATACCGGCTGTAAAGCAGTACAGGCTTTTGCTCCTGGTCTGCATGGGATTGAGTGTCGATGAAGAACGAAAGGATCGCGAACCAGACGGCGAAACTGACTTTGTTTAAAACGAACATTTTGATGGTGCTGATTCGAATCATTGGTACTTGTGAATTCTGTTGGTAATGGTCCTTTACATGTTGTGCGTCAAAGAGTGCTCAATCAGAGTGACAACCACAGCCGCCCCCCATGCCGCATGAAGATGAAGCGCCTGATTCCTCCTCAGCATACCGCTCTTCCGCTCCTACAAAATCAGCCAAATGGCAGATGGCGTCATAATATTCCCCTTCGCTCATGTTCATCAAAGACGCTCCGTAGACCTGACAGTGTTCATCTCCAATGATTTCACCATAGTTAATCACGGGAATCACGTAAGAAACGGCCAGAGCCAAAAGGTCGGGGCGTTTCCCCAGCATGGGCCGTATGTATATCACTCGTCCGCGACCGGATTCATCCCGGATATCGAGATCCGGATGGGCAAATTGATGCATCCCCATTTCTCCGTATTCCAAAACCAACCTTGTCGGGTAACGGACGCAATCAGGATCTGATAAAAACGACTCCAGATTTCCGGCGGATAGTTTTCCATACTTACCCCTTGCTTCCTCCCCCTGTTCATGCAGACGCATTTTCAAGCTGTCCTCGCCAACACCGGCAAGCTCAGCTTCTGACATGCGTCTCAGTTCATCAACGGTATGTTGCAAATTGTCCATGTGCACCTGAATCCTATTCGTCCAGTTCCAATTCAATGGCACTGCTGAACATGTAGGTGGGATCGCCTCGTTCGAGAAGTGAACTGATCAGGTTTTGAATGGTTCTCGTTACCTTGCCTTCAAACAAGACCTTCTCTCCCTGCACGACACGTACGGGTTGATCCAGATCCACCAGTGAGTCATTCAGAAGAATACTGAGTTTGGCCGTTTCAGCTTTGTCGATATGAAAAGTCTGTTGGTTGACCGACGCGATGGTTTCCGCCCGATCCTTCTTGACGCTTTCGGGAATCTTCAGCCAGTAAAACCGATCATGCCAAACGTCGTCCTGTTTCCAGACGATGCGTTCTGGATATTGCCGACGGTTGTATTGATGCATCCAGGGAACTCCGACGGCATCATCCTTCTGCATCCAATGCGCATGATCCGGAAAGATCTCAACCCAATGGGTGTATCCCTGGGGATCTTTGGACTGAAGTTCCCGCAACTGGACTTTCCACTCGGCGGCCACTTGATTCCTCTTATAAGCAGCATCTTTACCCCCCATGAACAAAGCGAATGGAAGATTCCTCAACCCTAGAGGAGTGGTTTCATTGGGATGCCCAGCCATCATGGCCGCGGCTCCGAAGTAATCGGCCATGCGTGGAGCCAATTGAAACACCCCGTCTCCACCGGCGGAGTAACCCATCAGGTAAACACGATTCGGGTTCACATGGTGGAAAACGATCATGTTCTGGATAAGCCGCTCGAAGAACCAGTCTATATGGTCCTGATGCCAAAGGTTCCAGGTGTCCGTTGGCGCGCGAGGAGCCACGTAAACACCTTCTTCAGGCTCATACAATCCCTTCTGGTTTTCCCATTGTCGGTCGTTGACCCGTGCCGGGGCATTGCCACCTCCGTGCATGGAAATGAAAAGGCTCCGCCCACCTTCCGGAGCTTCGCCAAACACTTTCGTGAAAAAGCGCATGGACCATTCACCATGCTTCAGTGTCTGGGCATCCATCTCGGCCTGACGTTCCAAGCGCAATTGTCTTGTGTAGGCTTCGCCCAGCAATTTCATGGCCTGCTCGGTGTCATTGCCGGAAAGCGGCACCGTGGCATAGGTTGATCCAGACACGACCTGCCAATCCACTGTCTCCTGTTTCAATGCTGTTTCCAAATGATGGATCGCCATTTGTGATTGTTCATTGAACGTATCGCCCGTGGCACAGGCTGAGGTCAATGCAACGATCGCCGGCAGGAAGAGAGAAATCCTTAAAAAATTCATGGTATCGATAGCAACATTTGAACGGTCATTCCTTCTCGGCCGGAAGTTTCAGATCCACCAACTGCCCATCTGATTCGGCTTTCACGGTCCGGATGATCTCCTGACCGGACTCGGAAGGCACCTTTAACTTGTAGGTGACACCTTCCTTGACGGGAACGGTCAAATGATCATTGGAGTCGAATCGTTCATCCTTCGAAGCTCCTTCGAAGACGAGCTGTCCCTTGTCGTCCAGCAATTGAAGCGGTGCCGAACAGCGATCACCGGACACGCCGTCAACAATCCGAAACATCATGTTGATGAAACCATCCGGAAGTGATTTGCCCAAGTCGGTGTAACGATCCGTGACATTGACGGAGGACACAAAATCAGCGCCGCGTTTCCAGACCATCGGAAAGGGTTGAGGCGTGCTTTGATAGGAAACCGCGTAAATTGCGTGACGTCGGTTTTCACGATCGGCCTTGGCCGCACGACCAATGAACCAGGCCTGGTCCAGATTGTCGCCTGCAGGTTCTGCTGCGCCGGTGAAATGCCAGCCATTGTCCCATACTTCGATCCAGGAATGATTACCGCTGCCGTCCGACCAAAGGGGTGTTCCGACAAACCGGGCCGGAATACCCACGGCACGGCAGGCATCGATGAGCAGAATGGACAGCCCGGTGCAGGAGGCCAGACCCGATTCCATGGTTTCGAAAGGGCTTTGATCCGCTTTCTTGCGCTTGGTTGAGTATTTGACACCCAACAGAGGAAATATTTTCTGATTCAACCGCGCCGCCGCCAGCCCTGGAGAGGTAATGCCTTCCACCATCGGTTTGAAACGTTCGTAAAATGACTTTCTCCAGGCATCACGTCTTTCATTGATACTTACGTGAGGCAGAATGTTGTTCAGAAAAATATCCTTGGGCACTTCCGCTTTCCAGGGAGATTCCTGCCATGCCTTGTAGGCATAAGCCACATGTTCCACCAAAAAATCCGAGGAGAGTGATTTCAAATCGTGTTCAGGCATGTAGGTCAACAGAAACTCCATCCCTTCCCGCTGAGAGGCTGGGGTCTTGTCCAGTGCGGACTGAATCTGAGCTGCGTTGTCACCTGCATTTTCCAACAATTCAGTGCTGTTAAACGATTCGGCATTGCCAGTTTGAACAAGCAGCGAAATGGCAGCCAAGGTGCAAACCCGCAGCAGGGTCTGAAAGGTGGTTTTTGTGCGTTTCATAAAATGTAACCTGATCCAGCAAAACTAAGGGAAACCAACCACACGCACAATACCAAATGAACAGTGTAACGTTTTGGGCAGGCAGGGAAAAGTTGCCGATCCTCCGGAAGCAGGTGTGCAAATCGCAAGGAATTCCCAGACGGTTCTCTCGCTCTTTCTTGAATACGGATGCTGTGGACCCCACCGGGGTGGGCTACCTCAAAACGGCCGGTGGAAGGATTTCGTCCGTCCGTTCGTTTACATTGCCGAGAATACGTTCTTTGAGTCCTTGATAGACAGGCAGGTTCACTTTGTCCAACGCTTGGCGCGCCTCAGCCACTTGATCCAATCCCAGTAATATGCGCGCTTGATGTATGTAAACCCCCTGCTTTTCATTTTCCCCGGGAGCAATCTTGAGGGCGTAATCCCATGCCTCCAGCGCTTCTTTTGGACGTGCCATTTTTCTGGGAGGTGTTTGGGTACGAATGCCGTAATAGGTCTGGGCGATGTCCTCCGCGAGATCAAAGTTGTTCGGGTCTTTCTTAAGTGCTACGGCATAGAGTTCCAGAGCCTTATCAAACACCTCCTCCTCCGAAATGCTGAAATGTTCTTTTGCATCCTTTCTGAACAAATAGACCGTGGTTCCATAGTTATGGTAATAAACGGCGGCATCAGGGTTTAATTGAATGGCTTTCTGGTAGCATTCAAAGGCTTTCTTCACCGGTCCCATGTGACCATAGTGATTGCCCAGATTATTCCATGCAGCGGGATTATCGGGATCCAATTCAGTGGCTTTGGTCAAGTGCGGGACTGCAGCCAGTTCATCTCCCCTATCCGTCAAAAAACTGGCGTAAGCCAAACGCACTCCCACATGTTCGGGATGCTTTTCAATAAATTCATCGTAAGCTTTACGGACGGGTTTCAGACGTTGCTCGATCTTGGCGGGAAGGTTGATCAGCGAAGGGTCGTTGACACCGTCCTGAGTCTGATTGGCCTTGCGAATCCACTCATCCACTTCGGTCAAGGCCGCATCATCGAGTTCAAGCAATTGTCGATATGCCCGGGCTACCGGATCTTCCGCCTCAACATCTTCGGATGTCGCCCGGGACACCGGCTCTTGCTGGGCCACCGCACCACTTGATCCAATCAGGCAGACGCACATTGCCCAAACCTTGATGGGGTCGCCCCATGTTGTGACAAACTTGATCATCATAATTTCAACCAATCAACCGATTCGGGTCACCAAAGAACGGCATTTTCCGGCGAATACAGCCAACGCTTCGGAGGATCGAACCGGTGCGTAGCGTGCCTGATTGCAGGCCTGGAACAGAGCATGCAACTGCTCGACATCCTCTTCCGTCAGTCCCTGGATTTTGTCAGCCTGTTCCAGAACCGATTCGGTAATGGAACTGGCCGGTTGGTCCAGGCATTGTCCGAGCCGTTCCTGGATCAATCTGAACATCAATTCGAAAAAGGCGTCGCTGTCATTGGACTGAGCCAGACGGTCCAGTTCGGGCAGTTTCGATTTAATAAACTGATCGGCCTTCCGTTTGCGGCGTCCATGGACATCCTTACTGGATTTGTCACTCAACTGCCGGATCCCCCAGGCCACACCCAACAAAGCCAGTGGCGTCAAATGCAGCCAATAAAAACCGGGGTTCATCAACCAAGGCGTTTGACTGATCACCACGTTTCCCAAAAAGGGTTTGATCGGCACCACATCCTTGGCCTTTGGCTTTGGCAGGCCGGATTCACCGGTAATCTCCAGGGATTGTGTGGGCATGGAAGGAGCATTGGGGTTGGCCTTGATCATCAATGGAATGGCAGGTTCCGTGAGAGTTTCGTAAACGCTTTTGGTCGTATCGAAATAGGAAAACTCCAAGGCGGGCAGTTCTTTGATGTCGCTGCTTTGAGGGATAATCACTTGTTCAAAAATACGAACCCCCTTCAAGCCAGTTTTATCCACAGCTTCCGTCGTGGCATTGGGTGGATACGTTTTGAATCCCTCCCAATGGTCGATGGGAGGCATGGGAACCGCATCCAACGGACCGGTTCCACTGATGCGAATGGTAATGGTCAAGGGGTCGCCTGTGGTGAGTTCGGTGGGGGTGGCGTTGACTTCCATTGTGTAGTTCCCAATCGCGCCATTAAATGAGTCCGGTCGATTCTCAGCTGGGAGCGAAAGGATTTTCAGGCTTTCACCCTCAGCCGTCAAGGTCACATCCCGACGTTTGGCGTTAAAATCGTCAAAGAAAGAATCAAAGATCCCTCGAGATCTCGACTGCTGACGAAACACCAGACTGGCAGGCCAACTGACTGGTCCCAACTGAAGCTCTCCATTACGAACAGGACGTGCGATATAATCGAGACTCCACACATTATAGGTCCTGCCATTGATCACCTGCCGGGTCTGGCGCAGGTTATCGGAAATCCGTTCCACAACAAATCCGTCGGAAACCAGGTCAGGAGCCTGCTGGACGTTTGCGTTCAATTCATAGAGATCAATGGAAAAGGCAAAAGGTTCTCCTTCATAAAACTGCTTCTTGGGAAGATTCATTTGAATAAACGCGTATTGACTGTAATCAACCGCCTTGGAAACGCGCAGTTGAACAGAACTTGTCTGCTGCTTACTGCCATCCACCACCACCTCAAGTGGCGGGATCAGATAAACCCCCTCCTTCTGCGGTACGATACGCCATTGGTAGATCAATGTATTGAATGCCTGCATGCGTCCTCCCGAAAAGACGGTCCTGGAGTTGGAGCTCTGTCCGGCATAACTGACTTCCAATCCATCGATATCCGGAAATTCAGGCAATTGATCGGCTTTGGCGTTGGCGATTTGAAGTTGGTACACCGTTGACTCACCCGCAGCCACCGGGTTAGGCGAAACCACCGCCCCGATCTGAGCAGCCAAAGCATGGCTTCCACCAGCCAGGCACATCAACATCAGGCATATGATCAGGTTCCGCCACTCCTTCCAAAGAGGGTCGTTGAACAACACCATCCCGGATGAATTCGAATGACGCAGAATCCTTACTCCGCCTTGAAGCATCTCTGAATTAGCTGATCGAAACATAAACATCGCATTCAATCTTTAATGATCGTGCCCTACCAATCTTTAAACTGCTTGGGGCGTCGCTTGTCGGGGGGGCGAAATATCAATGATTTGGCCTCACCCCTCTCAGAATCCAGCAATTGCATGGCCTGCTGCGGTGACATGGTGGTTTGCGGCATGTCATCGCTTGGTTCCCCCTCCTGTGGTTGAGCATTCTGTTCTTGCTCTTCCTGTTCGCCATCCTGGGGTTGTGATGGGTTTTGCTGTTCCTCTTCGGACGATTCGCCCTCGGATGGTGAATTCTGCTCGTCCTGCTGCTCGTTTTGCTGGTCTTGGGATGAGTTCTGCTGTTGGTCCTGATCGTTTTGATCCTGCTGCTGTTGGTCCTGGTTTTGTTGATCCTGATCCTGTTGATCTTGTTCAGACTGGTTCTGGTCGTTCTGTTGTTCGTTGTCCTGTTCGCTTTCCTCGTCTTTATTCTCGTCGGAATTCTGGTCAGGATTCTGATCTTGTTGCTGTTGCTGCAAGTTCTCCAACTGCTGTTTCACGAATTGAAGATTATCCTGAGCCATTTGATCCGTTTCGTTGAGATTCACCGCATGATCAAACTGGTCGATCGCTTCTTTCCACATCTGGGTCTTGCGTTCGAAATTGGCCTCCTCTTCACCGGCTTTGAACAGGGCATTGCCGCGGTTATAGAAAGATTGTTGTTGAAGATCCAGATCCTCGGAGAGACTCGCGGCATCGAAATACTCCTGGGCTTCGGCAAACTTCATGGCCTTGTAGGCCGCGACACCGGCATTGTAGTAATATCGACTGTCCTTCGGATGCTTCACAGCCAGTTCATCATAAATCCGCATCGCATCCGCGTATTGACCCCGCTCCATGTATTGGCGAGCTTTGCGTGGCGTATCCGCTTGCAAGCCCACCCAACAGCTCAAACAGAGAAAACACAAAACCACAGCACCCCGGTTCATTTGTCTCCTTGCCATACCGCTTCTGTTGTTAAATCTGAACATTGTTTGATTCGAATTTGCTTACGTTCTGCCACAAATAAGACTGATTTTCAATTCGTCACCTGTCTCACCTGGACGTTCCAATGACATTTCCTGATCGAATAGCGCTGGAGGGACGCGGCACTTTCCGCTGATCGGATATGAAAATCTCACACATCAACAGAATAATGACCAGCCCCAAAGGCCACTGAAATCGTTCGATATATTGCCGGACCAGACGTGTGGAAAGTTCGGCTTTCGGCAATGGCTCCAGGTTGGTCCGGTATAAGGTTGCCAAAGTGGCCGCATCCCGCATGTGAATATAGGAACCGCCTCCTGCGTCGGCTACTTCCCGAAGCAAGGTTTCGTTCAATCTGGACTTAACGGTGTTCCCTGCGTCGTCCTTGATGAAAGTGCGCTGCCCGTTGTCATCGACGATCTGGATCAGTTCACCTTCGGGAGTTCCCAATCCCACTGTGAAGACACGACATCCGGCATCACGCGCCTTTTCAGCGGCCTCGACCGCACCCTCATCATGATCTTCCCCGTCGGTCAGAATGATGATGGCTTTGTAATTATTGTTTTCTTCGTCAAAAGCAGTTAAACCGCTTTCTATCGCTTCCGAAAGCGAAGTGCCCCCCTGGGGAATGACGTTGGGATCAAGTATCTCGACACTTTGTTGAAAGGCTTGGTTGTCGAGAGTCAGCGGGCATTGCAGAAAAGCGCTCCCGGCAAAGGCCACCAACCCGAGACGATCCTGTTTGGCCAGATCCATCAGGTCCAGTGCAGCCAGACGCGCGCGTTCCAGGCGACTGGGAGCGAGATCCGAGGCCAGCATGCTTTTGGATGTATCCACGGCCACGACTATGTCAAGACCTCGCTGAGTGGCTTCCTGCCAGGAAAAACCCCATTGAGGTCGAGCCAGCGCCACAAACAAGAGCACCACGGCCAGGGTCAACAGAACGGATCGGATATTCTGCTTTTTCCAGGAAACCCCGACAGTCAGGGATGCCAGCAATCTCGATTTAACGAATTCAGAGATCAGGACCTTCTTCCGCCGCCAGGCCCACCATAAAAAGGCGATCAGGATCGGCACTGTGATCAACATCAACCACAGCATGCGCACTTCTTCAAATTGAAAACGATCATCCATGGGTCAGGGTAATTTCCTCCAGATGGTGTGGTTCAAAATCATTTCCAAAAGCAACAGAACCAATGCCGGAAGCATAAACCATGCTGCCAATTCTTCATGCCGCGTATACTGTTGCATCTCGACTTCGGTCTTTTCCAGGGCATCGATCTCCTCGTAAATCTGTCGAAACGCTTCACTGTTGTCGGCGCGGTAATATTTACCTCCGGTTTTCTCGGCGATTCCCTTCAAGGTATCCTCATCGATATCGACCTTCATTTGAGCGAAGACGGTTCTGCCAAACGGGTCCTTTTGAGGATATGGGGCGGTGCCTTTGGTGCCGACTCCAATGGTGTAAACCTTGACGTTCAATGCTTCCGCGGCTTCGGCAGCTGTCAGGGGCGGCACCTTGCCCGCATTGTTCTGACCATCGGTCATGAGGATCACGATACGACTTTTGGACTCCACGTCACGCAGTCGTTCCAATCCGGCAATGAGTGCGGACCCGATGGCCGTGCCGTCCTCCACAATCCCAAGATCCAGTCGATCCAGATTGATCTGAAAAAAATCATGATCCAGGGTCAAGGGAGCTGCGATGTAAGCCCTCCCTGCAAAGGCCACCAGTCCCAGACGGTCGTTGGTGCGTTTTTCAACGAATCCTTCGAGCACGTCCTTGGCGATTTCCAATCGATTGACCCGTTCGCCATTCCGCTCAAAATCCATCGCGGCCATGCTCATGCTGAGATCCACGGCAACCACGATGTCGATACCACTCGCTTTGACCGATGTTTTCCCTTCACTCAAACGAGGGCGAGCCATCGCCAGAATGCAGAGAATGAGGATCAACCAACGCATGCGAATCAACATTGCGCGGGCGCTGGAACGCTGCAGGTTTGCGACGCCGCGCAGCAGCGTCACCGAGGAATACAGAAAAGCCGACTCCTTTACCTTGCGGTTTCGCAACCAGGCAAGGAAAGGCAGCAACAACAGCAACAACAGAAAATAAGGATGACCGAAATTGAACGTCATTGGGCCTATGCTCCTCCTCTTTCTGAATGATCCGTGTCCGTTTCCGAAGGCGCTGAGACTTTCGCTCCCGGGGCCGACACGGCTTCCGGTTCCGTTTCCCTCACGAATTGAACTCCGATATCATAGAGGGATTTCAGTTCCTGACCCAACATGTCCGCCTTGGCGAATTTGGCCATGTCACATTGTTGCAGGAAGGCTTCCAGAGTTTGTTTGTGCTCAAAGTTCAGGGAATACGATGATTGCAGTTCCTCCAGAAACTCCTCCGTCGTGCGTTCCGGTGCTTTCAATTCAAACCGATCTTCCAGATAGTAGCGGATGGCGTCCGACACCAGAATACAGAAAGCGCGCGGATCATGCAGCTGATCGAGTGAAGCATCCAGTCGTTGGCGTGCCAACACATGGGCGGGAACAGCCGGACGGGTGGCCTCGATAGCCTGAGTCTCACGGCGTTTCTTAAGAAGATATCGCGCCAGGAAATAAGCAACCAGGACCAACACCAAGGCTCCCACAACCCACCCAACATATTCCCAGACCGACACGATCTCCATCGCCGGACGGATATCGTGGAGCTCGGATGGGATACTGTTCGTGGAAGCCGAGCTGGTATCCGGAACGATGAGTGCTGGACTGTTCGTGGTCATCCTCTCATCCTCCTCTTTTCCCGAGTTTCAAAAAACTGCCCGAGGGCCAATTGATAATCCTCATCGGTTGTCAACTGGATCGAATCAATCCCAACCGATCGAAACAAACGTCCCAACTCGTGCTGCGCCCGTTTCTGTTTACTGGCAAAGGCTGCCCTTTTGCGTGCATCTCCGGTATCGACTTCCATCACTTCGCCGGTTTCCGCGTCTTTCAACAGCACCCGACCAATCGCCGGCAGATGCATCTCGAAACGATCCATCACCTGAACAGCGACCACGTCATGACGTCGATTCGCCTGGCGCAATGCCGTCACGGAAGCATATTTCAACACGTCGGAAAGGACCACTTCACGCATCAGATGCGCGGAGATATCGCGCTGAGTGGGGGCGGATTGCCCGATGAAATCCGATATGACCACCGCAATGGCCTTGTGAGTGGTCACCCGGCTCAGGAATTCAAGTGCCCGGTTGATGTCCGTTCCCCGGCGGGTGGGTTCATGGAACAGGATTTCGCGTATGACTCTTAAAACGTGGAATCGGCCTTTCCTGGGAGGAATGTATTTCTCAACCTCGTCGGTAAACAGAATCAAGCCCACCTTGTCGTTGTTCCGGATCGCAGAAAATGCCAGAACAGAAGCAATCTCCGCGGCAAGTTCCCGCTTTGACTGATCGCCGGACCCGAACAATCCGGAACCGCTCAGATCCACGACGAGCATCAAGGTCAGTTCACGTTCTTCCACGAATTTCTTGATGAACGGATGATTCATGCGGGCGGTGACATTCCAATCGATCGTGCGCACATCATCACCGGGTTGATATTCACGGACTTCGTCGAAGTGCATCCCCTGCCCCTTGAAGACACTATGATAGTGCCCCGCCATGGTCTCGCTCACCAGACGCTTGGTCCGGAGCTCGATTTGACGAATCTTCTTAAGAATGTCCTTGGGTATCATACCGTGTTGAGAATCTCGATTTGATGATGTGATCTGCCTGAATTCTCTGCGTGATCAAAACCAGGAACCCCGAATCAGGGCACCGGCAAGGCGTCAAAGATCGCCTGCACGATGGATTCGCTGTCGCGTTCTTCCGCTTCAGCCTCGAATGTGACCGCGACTCGGTGACGCAACACGTCCAATCCGATGCTCTTCACATCCTGCGGCGTCACATAACCACGCCCTTTCAGAAATGCGTATGCCTTTGCGGCAAGCGTCAGAGAAATTGTAGCACGCGGTGATGCTCCGAGCTGAATCAGCTCTTTCAGATTCATGTTGTAGGCCTCAGGATTGCGCGTACAGCACACCAGATCCACGATGTAATCCTTCACCTTGTCGTCGATGTAAATGTCGTTGATCACCTGACGTGCCCGTATGATCTGTTCCGCCTGCACAACCGGTTGTGCCGATGGAGAACTGCCCGTGCGCGCCATCAGTTCAAGAATCTGTCGCTCCTCCTCACGGGTGGGGTAATCGATTTTCAACTTGAGCATGAAACGGTCGACCTGCGCTTCCGGCAGCGGATAGGTTCCTTCCTGCTCGATGGGGTTTTGGGTAGCGAGCACCAGAAAGGGTTCGGCGAGGGGGTAAGATTCGTTACCAATCGTGACCTGTCGTTCCTGCATGGCTTCCAGCAGGGCACTTTGTACTTTGGCTGGGGCACGGTTGATTTCGTCGGCCAGCACGATGTTGGCGAACACCGGACCTTTGCGGGTGGAAAAGTCGCCGGACTGCGGATTGAAAATCTGGGTTCCGATCACATCCGCCGGCAACATGTCAGGGGTGAACTGGATCCGAGAAAAATTCACATTCAACCCATTGGCGAGCGCTTTGACCGAGGTGGTTTTGGCCAATCCAGGCACACCTTCCAACAGCACATGCCCGTCCGCCAACATGCCGACAACAAGACGTTCCACCAGGTATTTCTGCCCGATGACGACCTTGTTGATTTCCGTGAACAAAGGTTGGAGGAAAGCGCTGGCTTCCTTGACTTCTTCGTTGATGGCACTGATTCCCGTATTCATATATTGATCAATTAATGCTGATACATGTAGCGCCACTTTCAGGTGGCTGCTTTGATGTTAATGACTTGAAAGCTCCAACTGGTTGGTTTCCTATCGCATCCTGGCTTTAGCTTCAGGAATCCACTTCTTGAGATCGGCGATGCGCTTTTCATCCATGGGGTGGGTTCGCAAGAACCAAGGAGTCTCACCACCGCCGGCCTGATTGTTGTAGGCTCTGAACCGTTCCCAAAATTTCACCGCTTCCTCGGGATTGTAGCCGGCCTCCGCCATGCGAAGCAGTCCGACGTAATCCGCTTCACTCTCCTGTCCGCGACTGTTGGGGAGTGTGTAGGCAAGTTGGGAAGTCATGCCGTAAACGGTCGCAGCCACGGCCTGGGTTTCCGTCTTGTAGCCCTGGGCAGCCATTCCGGATTGAAGCAAGGTGCCCCCCAATTGTTGAATCATACCCTGGGAAACTCGTTCACCACCGTGACGGTTTTCCGCGTGAGCCACTTCGTGTCCGATGACGGTTGCCAACCCTGCCTCATTAAGTGTGATGGGCAGAATGCCGGTGTAAACCCCCACCTTCCCCCCAGGCAAACAAAAGGCATTCGCTTCTGGACTGTCGAACAAAACGAATTCCCATTGTGCGTTCGGAAGCTTGGCCACTGCGGCGATGCGCTCTCCCACTCTTTTCAACAGGGCGTTTTTGGCAGGATCATTGCTGATAGGCACATTGGATTTCATGGTCTCAAAGCTGCTGAAACCAAGTTGCATTTCCTGTTGGGGTGAGAGAAGCATGAACTGCCTGCGTCCGGTTTCCGGCACAGTAGTACATCCCACCAGCACGGAAACCAGCAGGAAACACTGTATCGAGTATTTGAACATTTGTATCATCTTCACCTGATTCATATGATCTGATTTACTTTTCCCTATACTTAAACGGTCAATTCCATGTCCCGTGTGTAATAAACAATCCTGCCACAATTCGGGCAGTTGACAATTTCCTTCTGAGCCTTGCACTGCACTTGTATTTGGGTTGGCAGCGACATGTGACAGCCTCCGCAGACACCACGGTTTACCCCGACGACGACTTTGTTGCGTTTGCGCTGCAGCAATCGGTCGTACCTGGAAAGCACCGCTTCATCGACCTTGGTGGCCAGTTGGGCACGCTCGGCTTCCACTTCGGCCTTTTCTTTCTTCTGACTGGATTCGCGTTCCTCCAGCTTGACCACCTGTTCATCCGCCCGGGCTTGAGCTTCCTTGGCCACTCTGTCCGCCTCGGCTACTTCCTGCAATTTGACATCGTAGGCCTCCATCAGTTCAAGTTCCTGATCCTCCAAAGCTTCGATGGCGGTCTTGCAGTTCTCAATTTCCTTGCTCAAGGCCTGGTACTCTTCATTTTTACGGGTTTCCAGTTGCTGTGAAGCATATCGGTCAATCTGTTTTTTCCTGGATTCCACCTCCAGTTCCAGATCTTTGCGCTGGGATTCCACCTGTTGGGCAGCTTTGCGTGCCTGCTCCAGGGCGTTTTTCGAGCTGTCCGCATTCCCCAACAATGCGTTCCGCTCGGGTTCGACACGTGCAAGTTCTTCTTCCAGACGCATGATTTTCTGGTCCCGATCCTGCAATACCAATAGTTGTTCTATGACATCCAACATGAAATTTCCTTGATGGCATTCACCTTAGAAAGACCGCACCCTCCAAGTCAATGCGTGTTGGCTTTTTTTAGCAGTGCTGGTTCCATTTTTTCATCTAGTTGTGGTGATACGGATTCTTATAACCGGCTTGTTTTTCGATGGATTTCCTCAATTCACTGGGCATAATGCCGTTATGACAGCATGCGATCCTTGGGTTTTTACGACTCAATTGACCGGAAACGGAACGGGCTCTCCGCCCCCTTTTAATTTTGAACCAGCCGCGGCCACATCCGACAAGCCGACCTGGCTCCATGGAGACTATCAAAATGACGAAATCCGGGGATGGATTGCTGAGAAATTGAAACTGTCTCCATTGGTTTCCAGGGCATTGATCGATGCAAACCCCAAGCCCAGATGCCTTTCCACCGAACAAGGGCTCCTGGTGATACTGCGCGGGGTTAATTTGAATCCTCAATCGAATCCCGAAGACATGGTGGCACTGAGGATCTGGATTCAGGAAGGGCTGATCATCACTCTCCGTCACCGCAGGGTGATGGCCGCTCAGGAAATCATCCGCAGACTCGATAAAGGTGAGGGCCCCAAAGATATCCCCGATTGGCTGATCCAATGCATCCAGCGCATGTTGGACCTGGCTCACGAGGTTGTCCAAAACATCGATGACAAAGTGGACGAAATGGAAGAAACGGTTCTCGGTCCGGAAGATCGACACACCAAAGAGGACTTTGCAGACCTCCGGCGCAGCATCGTCCGACTGCGACGACACCTGGCTCCCCAACGTGAGTTGTTCTCCAACCTTGAATCCGAACTCCCGCATTGGCTTAAATCCAAACTCAAAGCCCCATTGAAAGAGTTCACACACAAAACCTCCCGCCTCATAGAAGATCTGGATTCGGCCAGAGACCGGGCTGCCATCACCCAGGAAGCCTGGAGTCATCAATCGACGGAACGTATGAATCGAACCATGTATCTGCTTTCGATCATCACTGCCATATTCCTTCCCCTTGGGCTGGTCACCGGATTGCTGGGCGTGAATGTGGGTGGCATTCCTGGAGCGGACAATCAACATGCTTTCTTTATCCTTTGTGGTTTGATGTTGATGATGGGCCTGGGAGTCTGGTGGGCTCTTCGGAAAAACCGCTGGCTTTGAAGGCGACCATGAAAATGGAACCTTTGCCGGGTTCGCTTTTAACTCTGACCACGCCTCGATGGGCTTCCACGATGGCCTTGACCAGACTGAGTCCCAATCCCAGTCCGCGTTGTGAACGGCTTTTGTCGGCGCGATATAACCGGTCCCATATCTTGTCCAGATCGGACAGGGCAATTCCCATGCCGTCATCTTCTATCTGAACCACCATCATGCCGTCCATACGATCCACCATGATCCGCACATGCCCGCCGTCATGAGTGTATTTAAGGGCATTATCCAATAAATTGGCCAACACAAGACGCACGCGTTGGGGGTCCACAACGCCGATGGAATTGGGTGTGGAGACAACTTCGATTTGGATGGATTTGTCCTCAGCCACATGTTCGTACAGATCCACCGATTCACGCACCAATGCGTCGAAATCGGTTGGAGCCAGATTGAGCTTCATCACCCCGGCCTCGGCCTCGGCCACCGACATCAGGGTATGCAGCATGGTCAGCACCCGATCCGATTCTTCCATACAATCCGCAAGAGCTTCCGAAGCTCGATCCATCCCCAGAGGTTCTTCTCTCAATGCGGATTCAGCGGCATTGCGCAAACGGGTCAGCGGAGTGCGCAGGTCATGTGCAACGTTGTCGAGGGATTCGCGCATGGAGGAAATCAACTGCTGGTTTTGCTGCAGCATCTGATTGAACTGGCGCCCCAATTGTGTGAGCTCATCCTCGGTTTTGGGCAGGTCGACTCTTTTGTCCAGATTTCCGGTATCAATGATCGACTGCACTGCGGAACTCATCTGGCGCACGGGTTTCATACTGCGCCATGCCAGAAAACCACCTCCTAGAAAACCAATCAACACCACCGGAATCATCGCTCCCAAAAACACACGTCGAAATGGCTTCAACCAAGTTTCCCGGTTGTCCATGCTTTTTCCAGCCATGAGGATGTTTCCATTCCATAGCTGGGACGAAACCAAAAGCAGATCCTTTTCCTCGTTCTCCGGAATTCGCAGGTAATCTCGACTCTTCAGAACCAGGGGACCCCATTGGTAAGCATCAAATTTCAACCAGTTTTCCGATGCTTCCAGGAACACTTCTCGTTCCGCGGGAGTGGTGATGCGCACGAAAAAGGATTTCAGCTCGCCGGTTCGTTTACGCTCCTCAAGCCAGCGTTGAAGCGACAAGGTCCCTCCATCCCGATAAATGCGGGAGTAATCGCGTAGCTGGTGTTGCAGTGCTTCCAGATCTTTTTGCACCACCGCGTTGGCCAGCATCCAGTATACAAAGTAAAACAACGCCGCCCCACTGAGTGTGAAGATAGCGGCATACCAAAGATTCAGACGGAATCCGAAGGTACGTAAATACTGGCTAACGGGCTTTAAGGACATAACCAACACCTCGGATGGTATGAATGCGCTCTTTCTCCTGGTCGACTTTGTTTCGCAGACGGGATACCAGAACGTCCACCACATTGGTCTGAGGATCAAAATGGTAGTTCCAGATGTGCTCCAGGATCATGGTTTTGGTGACCACCCTGCCCTGTTGCCGAATCAGATATTCCAACAAGGCAAATTCCTTGGGCTGCAATTCAATTTTTTCTTCGCCCTTGAAAACGTCGCGAGTCAACAGGTCCATTCGGAGATCACCGGCATCCAGTCGGGTTGGTTCGGCACTTTGACTGGATCGACGGATCAGAGCCTGGATGCGGGCCAGCAGCTCTGTGAAGGAAAAGGGCTTGGTCAGGTAATCATCCCCCCCAGCCTGAAGCCCTTCAATACGATCATCCACAGAGGCTTTGGCGCTCAACACCAACACGGGGATGTGAACTCCTTCCTGACGGAGCAAACGGATCATTTCCAAGCCATCCATACCCGGCAGCATACGGTCAAAAACAGCTGCATCATACGAAAAACCCCGAGCCATATCGAGCCCGTCCTCTCCGTCGTGACACACATCCACGGCAAACCCACTTTGCTTCAAGCCCTTTTCAAGGAATGAGGCAATTTTCTTATCGTCTTCTACTACAAGTATGCGCATGGATCGTTTGTTACGTTTATGCTGGCTGGAACCTAATACAGATCACCGCACCGGGCAATGCCTTTGGTCTGCGGCAGCTTGAACTCTGTTGCTGGTCAGCGCCTTCAGTCTCAATCAATGCTTGAATGTCCCCTGGTTTAGGATAGGCAATGGGAAAAAAGTTGGGCGGCGCTTGATTCAAACACCGCCCAACTCTCATGTTTTTGAACTAACCCATCGAACCATCTTTCAACACACGATAAACATAATTCCCTTCCATCCAGACTCGAACCAGCACTTCATCACCGGCGAAATCAACCTTCCCCAGATCCTTGAATGATTCCACGGTAACACGGTTCACTTCCTCAATTACCGCTCCTGGTCGAATACCTGCATTCCATGCCTCGCTGCCTTGCTTGACGCCGGTCACCAGCAATCCGTCCACTCTGCCCGGAATATCATACTCACGACGCAACTCAGGATTCAGTTCACTAAGACGCATGTCATTGGGCCATTCCTGATTGGAGTATTTCGAGGAACGAGAGGCCCATTTGGGTGTGTCGGAATCAAGGGTGCCCAGGGCCACTTCCAGTTCCTTGATTTTGCCCCCACGCACAACTTCCACTGAGTAATCTTTTTCCGGAACGCTTTGACCGACCAGAAGCTTCAGGTGACGGCTGTCCTTTACCGTTTTACCGTCAAATTTGACGACCACATCTCCAGCCTTCAACCCGGAAGCCTCAGCCGGACTATCGGCGACAACGTCCGCGATCACCGCGCCTGCATTGCTGTCCAGATCAAAGTAACGAGCCATCGTTGGATTCACGTCCTGGATATTTACCCCCAGGAAGCCTCTGACCACCTGTCCATGATCGATCAGACTTTCCATGACACTGCGGGCGAGATTGATTGGAATGGCGAACCCGATTCCCAGGTTACCGCCCGACCGGCTCAGTATGGCGGTGTTGATCCCCACCAGACGCCCCTGGGCATCCACGAGTGCGCCACCGGAGTTGCCAGGATTGATGGCTGCGTCGGTTTGAATAAAATCCTCATAGTCCAATCCCATGTGAGCGCGACCTTTGGCGCTGACCATTCCCATCGTGACGGTCTGTCCAACTCCAAAAGGATTTCCCAGGGCAAGCACAATATCCCCGACTAGAATCTGATCACTGTCTCCCAGTTCGATAGGTTGCAAACCATCGGCATCAATTTTGAGTACGGCAACATCTGATTTGGGATCCACTCCGACAACTTCGGCAATGTGTTCTTCGTTGTCGGGGCTCAGGATGACCTTGATTTCGTCACTACCTTCTATGACATGGTTGTTGGTCAGGATATATCCTTCTGGAGACACCACCACACCGGACCCCAGACCGCTTCGGGATTCTGATTCCGGCATTTCTGGAAATCTGAAACCAGGAAAATTGCGGCCGAAGAACTGTTCCCAACCGTTGTTGTCCCAACCATTACGGGTCTTGACCTCTGTTGTCGTGGAAATGGTCACCACACTGGGAGAGATTTCCTGGATAACGGGCGCGAAGCTGACGGACATGCGTCCATCCCGTTCCAGAGGTTTGTCATTGATGTTCAGGGTCGCCTTGGGACGGTCACCTGAGCCTTTGATATCCTTCATCCAACCGGTCGCAGCCGAGGCAGCCACCGCCACCAACAATGCGCCCATCAATCCGAGGCGCGCCTTTGAACAAATAATCGCTATGGTTTTTTTCATGTGTATCCCTTTCTCTATGGAATGTCGTATTGTTTTAACTGACACCCATAACTAAACACACGAAGCTATCCACAACCTTTCGGCTGCATTACAAAAATGTAAGCGAGGATCCGATCAGGCAGTGTGTTGAGATTCAGCATCGCCATCCACTTTCATAAAGTCAGACAACAGTCGTTTTCTGACAAGTTGAATGAAAGCAATACAATCCAGATACCATTCGGCATTCTCACGAAAATGATCTGAATGATTGTGCCGTTGAAGATTGTGAAAACGATCAAATTACACGAACAGGGGCTCTGTTTCAACGTGGCCTACATGCGTTCTGACCGTCGCCAGGAGCCTTGTCCGTAATACGTTCAGTTGCTCAACCACTCTCATGGCTTCCTCTATGGTGGACTTGTTCTCCTCAACATCCCTCAAAAGCTGGCACTTGAACTTGCGACAGACATTTGGTCGCGTGGCATAGATGGAACATCCTTTTTCCATTCCGTGATGCACACAAGGCTGCGGTAATACTTCTTCCTTTCGGGAATGGATGTTTCCTTGGTTTTTATCGTCCTTTTTACAGTCGCCAATGGGGGTAAAAAAGAAAAGGCTTCCATCGCAGCAAAGCCCACAGGATCGACATAGATTTTGCCCGGCAGAAGGACTTGGATGGTTCATGGGGGTGTTGGGTTCAAAACGAGAACAGCTCGGTCTGTTCTGGCGGAACCGCGACGGGTTCAATGCATTTGGCTGTGTCGTTTGAAACACGATTCACCAGATCTGAAACCGGATACGATTTCATCTTGTCCGCAGGATAAGGTTTTAAAAAGGGGCGGACCGACGCTGGCTGGTTGACCTTTTGGCTCAACCAAGGCGCCCAGGCTTCGGGTTCCAGTATCACTGGCATTCGGTCATGCACTTCTTGAACCAGTTCATTCGCTTCCGTAGTCAATACCGTAAAGGTCTCCAGCACCGCCCCATCCGGTCGCGTCCAATGATCCCATAAGCCGGCCATCGCAAAAGTTGATTCATCAGACATCAACAGACGCCAGGGCTGCTTGTCTCGACCGATTTTTTTCCATTCAAAAAATCCGTCGGCCAGCACGAGGCACCGTCGATAGCGAAAGGGCGCACGAAAACTTCCGGTTGTCTCGGCTTTCTCTGATCTTGCGTTGATCGTCCTGAACCCAATGGAAGGATCTTTGGCCCAGAAAGGAACCAAGCCCCACTGCAATTGATCCATCACCGGCGGATGCCCTTCCACACTACGGATAACGGGCGCGTGTTGTCCGGGAGCTACATTATAACGGGCCTGGCTTTGGATCGATTTGATCCCTAACCGGGTAGTCACATGGTTCGGATTGCCAGTGTAAGAATAGCGCCCGCACATAGGAAGATGATTAACCGGTTTTTCCGGTCATGAAAAGCACCACCTTCAGCGCGAAACGTTTTGCCGGACGCTCAATGGTTGAACGCGGTTGTAGTTTGCAACGCTGGGTGCTTGCTCGGCACGCATCAAGTTTTGCACCTGCGCACTGCGTGTGGTGGCATGGACCTGTCGTGGCGCCAGTCCCTGCTGCGATGGGCTTGCACCGAGGGATGGGCTCGGAATAGCTATCGTTCCTGCACGCCCAGTTTGACCTTGCTGCCGGGTAAAGCCTGTGTCAACACTCACCTGGCGAATCCCGGTCAAACCGCGAGTCATGCCCCCCGGGCCCTGTTGATTCGAATGACTCAGAGTCTGAT
>JAQCFT010000446.1 GCA_027619545.1 Verrucomicrobiota bacterium
ATCACACCCTGGTCGCGGATGATCCGAACTTTGCCCCACAAGAAGCCCGACGTCTGTTCCCGGATGTGGGTTTTGTCGACATCAGCATGGGGAACTGGCACGCCTTGGCCCTTAAGGACGATGGCAGCATTTGGTCCTGGGGGAATAATCATGATGGGCAACTGGGCACAGGCCGCATCAATGAATCAGATCACTCCTCACGATGGACATCTTTACCTCTCACTCAAATTGGTCTTGAAACAGACTGGGCGGACGTTCAGGCTTCGTCCACCGTTTCCTATGGACTTAAACTTGATGGAACCCTTATGCGCTGGGGCAAATTGTCCGTGTTTAAAGGTCTCAGTTCCTCCAAAAATTCCTGGACGAACATCGAATCACTGATTGAACAAGCAACGGAATATTCGGAACCGCATCGATTCACCGACATAAAAGGGTGGAAGCAAATCATCCCGCTCCAATACGTCACATTACTCCTGCATGAAGATGGTTCCTTATGGATCGATCGGCCTCCTCCTCGCCCGAAATATTGGATACCCTATTCCCAAGTAGAATCCAACGGTCTTGGAGTGGTTGAAAACAGTATCAATTTCAATCAAATCGTGGCATCAGAATATTGCATCCTCGCACAAAAAAAGAACGGTTCATGGTGGGGCATCGGTCAAAACATGCTCAATCAGATGGGGCTGAACGAACAGAACATTTCAAAAAGTTCCCAACTCACTCCGCACAAGGAATGGATCGCACTGCCCGAAGCATTCGATCCGTGGGCGATTGACTCAGCCAGTCAGGCAACCATCGTTATGACACGCGACGGAAGACTATGGAACACTGGAAGAATCATTGGAGAGCAAAGAGGCACACCCTATTGGAACAAAATAGCCTCATGGATCAACAGCAAATCCCCTTTCACCTCCCTGCCGTCACATCTACCAAATCATTATTCTGGCTTCCACCACATTTGGACTTGGCAATCGGAAAAACCGAGCAACGCCAATTCACATTGATTCAATACCTGAGCCAACAAATCGACAAGAGATCAAGGCAGTTGCTTGACCTCACAAAAGTGCGCAAACGGTAACACGCGCGTCCCCGTGTGTTCAATTCCCTGATCCTTTGCTCCTAAATGAACCTGATAGAACTCAGGGATCTCTGTACGTTCACGGAAATAACGACATGCTGTAGATTCGTTGCGTTCTCCACATTTGCATTCTACAGCGAATAGAGGCTTCCGGTCCTGCAGCACAACAAAATCAACCTCTCTTCCATCCGTGTCACGGACATATCGTAGCTCCATCTCGTATCCCTCGCTATCCTCCACCCAGTGACAGTATTTCAACAAGTGACAGGCCACCATGTTTTCAAAACGCACTCCAGGTTCAGCGCAGCGGGACCAATCACGAAAATAAAGTTTTTGTTCCTTCTTCACCGCACGAATACGCGCCCCTCCCATGGGCGGGATTCTAAAGGTGACATAAAGATTGTCCAAAATCGTCAACCAACGTTCCACGCTTTCATGGGAAACCTGGAGGAGTTTTCGGAGAGCATTGACGGATAGCGGTGAGCCAACACACGCTGGAAGATGATGCAACAGCAAATCAAGTTTGCTGTGTTCTCGAACATTCTCAAGGTCTCGCACATCTTCATGTGTCAACCGGGCCGTCATTTCCCGCAACCATCTGCGGTGAAACCGTTCCGTTCCTTGCGTGAATGGTTCCGGAAACCCTCCAAACTGAAGCAATTGCTCAACGCTGGATGAAGAGGCGACTGGATCTACTTCCATCAATGTGAGCGGATGAAGACGATAGTAGTGGTACCGCCCCTGCAAGGAGTCCCCGCCCTTTCGATAATAATCCAGTCGGGCAGATCCTGTCACCAACAAGGAGACAGTAGATTTGTTTTTATCCCAGAAACCTTTGATCAGATTTCGCCAATCGGAGAATTTGTGAATTTCATCCAAAATCAATAGAGATTGCTCACTTGGAAATGCACCACTGAGGATCGATTCCCGATCAGCCAAATCATCCCAGTTCAAGTAAGCCGGGGATTTCTCTTTGAGTTGATCCGACAACAAAGACAGACCAAAAGTGGTTTTCCCAACTTGACGAGGTCCGCCCACGAAAACCATGCGCTGCTCAAGGTCCTCTCGAACATTTTCCGTTAAATACCGATTCAGCATCTCATTACCCACAACATTAGTATTTTCTGGTTAACCCGAAATTACTCATGAGCATTTTAATGTCAACCCGAAAATACTAAGGACCTTAAAATCCGTTCTTACCAACTACCAAGTTTAGCTCAATATGCTTCCCTGGTGTATCAAGTTCCAGAACATCTGGACATTTCGAATGCGATAGACCAGATTCCAAGAACCCAATGTCAACCATCGCGCACCATTCATGAACCAGCTATCGTATACATTGATCATTGCCGCCATTTGTCTTGCGGTATTGGACGGAACAATCACCTTTGCTTCCGAATGGGATCAATTCCGCGGCCCCAATGGTTCGGGCCTGCTGGTGAGCAGTCAACCACCTACTGACTTGTCTCCATCCAGCCGAGCATGGAAGACGTCCATACCAACAGGGCATTCATCTCCCATCCTCGCTGGGAATCAGATCATTTTGACGGGTGAAAATGGAACAAACCTGGAAACTATCGCATTAGACAAACGATCCGGAGAAATCCTCTGGCGAAAGAACGCACCGACAGAACCAAAGGAATCCGTGCACGAAGCAAATGGAAGGGCTTCCTCCACCCCGTGCACCGATGGAAAGCTCATTTATTCCTATTTCGGTTCTTATGGATTACTATGCTACGATCTGGATGGAAACCAAATCTGGGAGAAACCGATACCCACTCCCAAAAGCATGTACGGCATGTCCACCTCCCCCATCCTGCATGGTGAATCTGTGATCCTGGTGCTGGATGACGACCAGAACCTTCCCGACAGCAAGTTGAGTCGATCCAAGGTCATGGCACTGGACAAGGCTAGCGGTAAACTTCTGTGGGAAACGCCTCGACCTTACAACCGAAGTGGTTGGTCCACACCCATGATCTGGACACATCAGGAAGGATCGGATCTCGTGGTGTTGGGGAATGGTCGTGTTTACGGATACGCACCGGAAACGGGTGATGAACGCTGGTATGTCAACGGATTCGCGTTGGAAACCATTGCGATCCCAGTCGCAGGCAACAACAGACTGTACGCTTCTGCATCCATGCGCGGAGGTCGCGGTGATTTGCAACTGGATCCCGAACCGTTCTGGCAAGCCATTCTCACATTCGATCAAAACAAGGATCAGCAAATCTCCAAATCCGAAATCTCGACTTACTTCACCATCCCCCTGCGCCCTGAATTACCCGTCGAACATCCGGGGTTCGGTATCCCTCTGCCGAAAGCCCCAAAAGCACGCAAGGAACGGC
>JAQCFT010000447.1 GCA_027619545.1 Verrucomicrobiota bacterium
CTTGGAGTCAGGGAACCAGATGGATTCGAGTAGATCAAGACGGCCTTGAAGAAGCGGTTGGGTGGGAATCTCATCCAGCTTGCTCCATGTGCCGTTTTCATGCCGACCGACATGGATGTGCGTGTTGCCAATGTCGATGACCACTCTGGATTTTTTCCAAGTCTCCATGTTTCGGCGTTTTAGTCTTTTTTAAAGGTCACATCACCTCCAGTGACACGTTCCAGATGTCCTGTAGGGTTCCGAATCATCAGCGCTCCTTCACTGTCCAATGATTCCGCGTAACCCTCGAAGGTACGGTCCATCTGGTGGATGCGAACATGTTTCCCCAGCGTGATGCATTGTGATTCCCATTCTTCAGCGACAGCTTCAAATTCACCTTTCAGGATGCGCTTGTAGTCCTGGTCCAGGGCTTCCAGCAAGCGCACCGCAAGAGTTGATCGCATCACGGGTGCTCCGGATTCCAATCTGAGCGAAGTGGCAATGGAATGAAGTTCGGGGGGAAAATCCGTTTCCTCCAGATTTACATCGACCCCGATGCCAAGCACGGCATGTAATACTCGATCCGGTTCCGCACTCATTTCCGTCAGAACGCCTGCCACCTTCCGTCCATTGATGAGGATGTCGTTGGGCCATTTGATATCCGGTTTCAGATCGGTCACTTGCCGGATGGCTCGGGTCAGGGCGGTGGCGGCAATCACGGTTAATTGGGTCATTTCGGGCGGACGGAGCGGGGGACGCAACAGCACGGAAAACCATAGTCCTTTGTTTTGAGGTGAAATCCATTTGCGCCCAAGACGGCCTCTGCCATGAGTTTGGGATTCGGCAAAGACTGCCAATCCTTCATTTTCCCCGTTCAGCCCCATTTGGTCCACCAACTGATTGGTGGAAGCGGTTTCCCTGAAAATTCGAATGTCCCGTCCGAGAAGGATGTCTGGCGGTAGTTGTGACCGGATGTCATCTCCCAGCAACACGTCGGGTATCGAGGTCATCCGATAACCCGAGTGAGGTTCCGCATCTATGCCAAACCCCAGACTGCGCAGTTCCTCGATATGTGACCAGACGGCCGTTCGGCTGATGCCCAGCGTTTCTGAAATCGCCGTTCCGTGAATGCCGGTATCACCAGACTTTCGCAGCGCTCGAAGGATGTGCTGCAGGGTGCTCATTCAAATGGGGGAAGCTGAAAATCCAAGGCGATGTCCACGGCGGGCGCCGAATGTGTGACGGCTCCCACCGATATGAAATCCACTCCACTTTCTGCGACCATTTGGATGGTTTCCAAATGAATGCCACCACTGGCTTCGAGCTGACATCTGCCTTTGTTTGCCTCAACCGCCTGCTTCAGCTTGTCCGGCGACATGTTGTCCAGCAGGATGATGTCTGCTCCTGCATCCATCGCGATAAACGCCTGCTCCAGTGTGTCGGCTTCCACCTCCACTTTGAGTTTTGGATACATGGTCTTTGCGCGCCGGATGGCTTCAGGAATGCTTTTGGTCGGATCAGAACCAAGTGTTGCCAGGTGATTGTCCTTGATCATGATCATGTCATACAGCCCAACCCGGTGATTGGTCGCACCTCCGCAAGCGACGCCGTACTTTTCGAAGTGCCTCCATCCCGGGGTGGTTTTGCGGGTGTCCAGCAATTTGACTTTTGTTCCTACAATGCGGTCAACATAACGGCGTGTGAGTGTGGCAACGCCGGACAAACGTTGGATGAAATTCAATGCAGTGCGTTCCGCGGTTAAAATGGCGGCTGCGCTGCCTTCTATCTGGGCCAGGCAATCGCCCGCTTCGAGCACATCTCCATCCTTGCGAAGCAAACGGATCGAGAGATGTTCATCCACCTGTTCAAACGTTATCCGGACAAAATCCATGCCACATAGGACAAGTTCTTCTCTGGCGCGCATTTCGGCTATGGCCATTGCTCCGTCCGGGATGACCGCCAAGGTGGTGGCATCTCCCGTTCCGACATCTTCCTCCAGAGCCTTTTGGACGGCCAACTGTATTTCCTGTTCAACTAACTGCACGGGCTTGGACAGTAAGGAAGGGATTGAATTTTGAATAGTGATTTTTGAAACGTGAGTTACAAACCGTGTTCCGGTTTGGGGAGGGATTCGATAGGTGATCCGTCCGCGCGGCCTTGAGTCCAGGCTTTCAGGTTTTGCAATCGCTGAAGTCCGTTGACATAATAGTGGTCGGGCAGGGAATCAAGGTGATCCTGAAAACGGTGCTTGATCCTATCTGATTGATCTCCAGTTGCTTCCTTGTTTAACCACAGGTTTTGGATTACCCTGGCGAGTTCTATCCCGATACTTTGATGACCCTTAATGGTGGGATGCACATGATCCACCAGGAATTCACTGCCGGTGATCCCTGTGGGAGTGCTTAGCCGGGCAGTATGCTGCAAGTCATGAAACGGGACATGATGAAGTTCTGCAAGAGTCATCAGTGTCGTGCGCATGTCGGACCGGATCCGCAATGGGCATATGTCTTCCTCAAGCGCTTTTTCGAAACACAGCTTGGCTTCTTGAAATTTGCCGGTTTGATAAAGAAGATGACCGGTTTTATACCAGACCATGGCATGCCGGAAATCCAATTGAAGAGCTGCTTTCAGGAACTTCAAAGCCTCCGTCATATTCCCATTTTCGATTTCAGTTGAAGCTGCGGTCAGTTTGTTTTCCCAGTCAATGAGTTTTGAGGAGTCAAAGTTTGTCTGATGTTGCGATTTGAATGGCGGGGAATCTTTGAGATTCACACAGGGACTGAGAAGCAGCATGGGGATGTTGGCTTTTTGGCAAGTTCGAATCATGCTTTGGACGTTCACCTGAAAATGTGCTTCCACGGACTGCCACCAGGTTTCATTTCGATGGTAGCGTTCAATGCCTCGTTCATAATCCAACATGGCATCTACCTCGGGGCCCAGCATTCCCCTGGGTGTTTTGAAATGTGCCCACTTTGTTCCAAGGGTCAGGGCGGAGCGAACGACTACGGATTTGGAGAGGATCTGCAAGGCGGGCTCCAAGACAGGTAAAGATTTTTTCGTGTAAGTGTAGCTGCGATCTTCGAGAAACTCGTTGTTTCCAGTGCAGAGAAGTATCAGGTCGGGATCGTATTGCAGGCATTCTTTCAGTATGGGAACCAGTCGATAACTGGCATAGGACACCCCACCACAATTGATGACCTCCACGTTGAGATCCGGGTGCGTTGTTTCTAGGGAGAGACGCATCCAGGTTGTGAACGAAGTTTCGATGGAATAGGGACGCCCTTGAACGGTGGATCCGCCCAAACAAAAAATGCGATAAGTGTTGGGTTGTTTGCTGGCAGTAAATCCGTTTTGAACGAAAGCGCGCAACCTGTCTTTCCGAATCTGGTAGTGGTCTGTTTGTTGGTTGAGTTCAAAAAGTGACTTTATTTCGCTGAACCCA
>JAQCFT010000448.1 GCA_027619545.1 Verrucomicrobiota bacterium
CTTGCTCAGGAATAGTTTGAGGTTCCAGTATGGGACTGGGCGGAGCCATTCCCTCCATTGTTATTGATAGGAGGGGTAAGCTCCGTCTTACACCCGCTTCAAACCTCAGAACGATGGAACCATTTTTACGCTGCAATGGAAACGCCACAGTCATTCGACTAAGCTCAGTCTCCCCGCATTCCATCTATTTTGCTCACCCCCTCCATTGTTTGAAACATGAACTGTACCCAGTTGGGAAGCGGGCCTGCAAAGGATCTTGTCCCCAGGCTTGGTCTCTGCTACGGTCCGCGTATGCGCTTTCGACGGCGATTGCGGATAATCGGATGGATGATCCTGGGCTTGTGGATGTGCCTTTCCTCTGCCCGGGCGCAGATAGATCCTGTCGACAGGCAGATGTTCCAACTGGGATACAACCAACCTTTGCAGGGGCGCGGCCCGATTGCCGGATACGCCTTTTATTACCTCAACAAACCGACTGCATTCAATCGCACCAACCTAACCTTTCGTTTGGCCGTAGCGCCGGTTTTTTTGGATTCACAACTGGGTATCAAGGATGTCCTTGGTCCCGATACTGATTTGGCTGTTGGATTGGAAGGGGGTGGTTTTGCGGATAGTTTCGCGGAGATGCGGCGAGGTCGCTTTGTGCGCGGTGAATCGTTTGTGGGACATGGGGGCGGGACATCCTTGAGTTTGTTCCATCGGTTTAATCCCGATAGCCGCATCCCGCTTAACGCCATCTTGCGCGGTGGATTTCATTATGCCGCATACGGAAGGGAAGATCGAACAGATCCGACGTTTGAGCTCCCCGATGATTTGAAGAATTTTAGTTTGCGAACCGGACTGCGTTGGGGGGGGCGAGCTCCGGTATTGTTTCCAAAAGTGGCCATGGAACTGTCCATCTGGCACGAAACATTGTTGCGTGGATCCCCTTCTGACTATGGGTTTGGAAATGATCGCACCGTGAATGATCGCAGTCACCTTTTTTGGACACGGGGTTTGCTTTACTACACTTTGCCGGAGAAGGGGCATCAGTTCTCTTTCAGTGTGACATTGGGAACCAGCACCCGGGCTGATCGTCTGTCCGCATACCGGATGGGTGGTTTTCTACCATTGATCGCTGAGTTTCCGTTGAACATTCCCGGGTATTATGCGCAGGAAATCACCGCAACCGATTTCGCCTTGTTGAACGGATTTTACTCCATTCCGCTGGACCACGACAAAAACTGGTTCCTGGCATTCATGGCGGGAAGCGCTGCGGTGGACTACCTGCCCGGCTTGCAGCAATCAGGTGACTGGCACACCGGGGTGGGGGGAGGCATTCGGTATCGATCTCCCAATCGTGCCTGGCAGATTGCCCTGGGATACGGATACGGATTCAACGCCATTCGCAAAAGCGGACGCGGAGCTCATAGTATCGGTATCCTGTTGCAGTATGACTTTGATCTCGGGCAGCCATTGTTTGATCCCGGATTGCCCCCGAGTCAATGGAGGGGTTTTGACCGTTTGTTTGGCCGTTGATGAGAGTTTTTTTACAAGGATCAATCTTTTGCACAGAGCATTTATTTTTGTTTGCTTTGGAGAGGAAGTTCTTCAAGTTTATTAAAAAACCGGCCGGGAATGGACAGGCCCAGAGGATTATGGAAACAATGGACGCTGGCTCTGTGTATGTATGGGCTGTTCGGCTTCGAGGGGACTGTTGAAAAGGGGAGTTTGTCGAACGATGGGATTTACAAAAACAAATCACAACACAAAAACAGAAGGATAAGAACATGTCAGGAATGCATGAGGTGGATTACCAGATTTACGGAGCGGAAATGCAGTTTGTCGAAGTGGAACTCGATCCACAGGAGGCCGTGGTTGCCGAGGCGGGCGGTATGATGTACATGGACCAAAGCATCAAAATGGAAACCATCTTTGGTGATGGATCCGCGGAGAGGTCCGGTTTCTTCGGCTCGCTGATGAGCGCCGGTAAACGCCTGCTCACCGGTGAATCGCTTTTCATGACTGTTTTCTCCAACCAAGGCATGGGCAAGGAACGCGTTGCCTTCGGTTCACCCTACCCTGGAAAAATCATCCCCATGCACCTTTCCGAAATGGGAGGAGAAATCATTTGTCAAAAGGATGCCTTCCTCTGTGCCGCAAAAGGCGTCAGCATCGGCATCGCTTTCCAAAAGAAGATAGGGCTCGGTCTGTTCGGTGGTGAAGGCTTCATCATGCAGCGTCTGCAGGGCGACGGATGGGCATTCATCCACGCAGGCGGCACTCTCTACGAACGTGAATTGGCTCCGGGTGAAACCTTGCGTGTCGATACCGGGTGTGTTGTGGCCTATCAACCCGGTGTGGATTTCGATATTCAATACGTCGGCAATATCAAGTCCGCCGTCTTTGGGGGTGAAGGTTTGTTCTTTGCCACACTCCGTGGCCCCGGTCGCGTGTGGCTCCAATCACTGCCGTTCAGTCGACTCGCAGGGCGTGTCCTCGCCTACGCTCCTCAAGCCGGTGGCAAATCGCGCGGTGAAGGTTCGATATTGGGCGGCATTGGTGGTTTGCTGGATGGGGATAATAGTTAAGCTACATCCTGCTGCGTTTGGTTAGGGGTTTGGGAGCTTATATCAAATAGGCGTTTTGGAATTGTAATGCGATTTTGCGCAATGCCTTGTCGCGTGTCCAAAGAGGATAATCGTGTAAGATGCACGACGTGAGGATGTGTGCGTCTGTCCATCCGAGCCCCAGCCCAAACAGACTCCTTTGTTCTATCAATTCAAATACATCGCGATGATTGGCAGCAGGGACTGTTGGAAGGTTTTTTAACAGACTCAGTGTTGCCTTGCGCTTTTGGATGTTGCCACAGGAAAGCTCCCCAATGACGAAGGGGTGGGTGACGACTCTATCCTCTTCCAGTAATGTCGCCAAAAGGGCGTCTCCTTTCTGAAGGTGGTCCTGTCCACAAGGAAGTACCGACCAATGCATCCATTATACAGATTGACGCCTCTTCGGTCCCTTGTGACGTGCATGTTCAAAGATGCCATCCAAAGGGAAGTCCAGACGTGTTCGAGCCACAAATCGCTTTATACTGCTTCGGTAAACTATAATGAATCATGACAACAGCAGGCCTCCCGAAACGAAAGGGATTTCGAACGCCATAAGGGATGCGTCAGGGACGACAAGTCTCTACCTGGGCGAATGCCAGGTAGATCGGATTGACATCTGGAAATCTTAAACAACAATAAAAAAATACTGAAAAACAATAAAAAATAATTGATATACAGTTAAGTTTAAGGTTTTGTTGCCTGGTGTCTATTGAGCTTAAACTAGATGTGGTGATGGCGGATCGGAAGGTTCGGTTGAAGGATTTGGCTGAAAAAGTGGGGATCACTTTGGCCAATCTGTCGAATCTCAAGAACGGCAAAGCCAAAG
>JAQCFT010000047.1 GCA_027619545.1 Verrucomicrobiota bacterium
TCCGATGTTTGACTTTCTTCTGATGCTCCACGTGATTCTGACCTGTTGCCCTTCAAAAGAAAGGAAATCTTCCCATTTGACAACCGTAATCATTACCGGTTATGCGGGAGATCCACTCAACACCATTATGTGTTTCAGCATAAACCTGCTTGCTCGACACTTCTCAAAGTTTTAATCTCGACGCATGGCAAAGGTTTTGTTGGTAGACGATGAAGTTACCATGGTTCAATTGGTAGCCGACTCATTGCGCAGTTGGGGGCATGAAGTGCATCCTTTCTCCAATGGTCCGGCAGCCTTGAACGCACTGGAAGATTTACAACCGGAGATCATCATCACCGATTTGTATCTGGACAAGACACGTGCGTTCGGTCTGGATCTGCTGAAGCACACCAAAAAGAACCTTCCTTCCGCGGTGGTCATTGTGATTACCGGATTTGGATCGATTGAAACAGCGGTGGAAGCCATGAAGCACGGTGCTTTTGATTATCTCGAAAAACCCTTCAAACTGGACGAACTCAAATTGAGTGTGGATCGGGCACTGTCCTACAACGAAGCTGTTTCCGAGAACGCCTACCTCCGAAAGCAACTGAAAAAGAAGTACCAGTTCAGCCAGATCATCGGCACATCTCCAAAAATGCAGGATGTGTTCAAGATGATTGAACGGGTGTCCGACACCGAGAGCACCGTCCTCATATTGGGAGAAAGCGGCACAGGAAAAGAACTCGTTGCCAAAGCGTTGCATTTCAACAGCCGACGAAGAACCGGCACCTTTATCCCCATCAATTGTAGTGCCTTGCCGGAAAACCTTCTGGAATCAGAACTGTTCGGGCACCGAAAAGGTGCTTTCACCGGAGCGTTGCAGGATAAAAAGGGACTTTTCGAGGAAGCAGATGGAGGAACCATCTTTCTGGATGAAATCGGAACCATGCCCCCCACCCTGCAAAGCAGGCTTCTACGCGTGCTTCAGGAAAAAGAAGTCCGGCGTGTAGGAGACAACACCCCGGTTCAAGTGAACGTTCGCGTTCTGGCAGCCACCAATGAAGAACTGGAAGAACGCATCAAGCAAGGTGAGTTTCGTGAGGACCTTTATTACAGGCTCAATGTCATTCCGATTCATCTGCCAGCGTTGCGTGAACGGCTGGATGACATTCCTCTGCTCGTGGCCCATTTCCTGAAAGACAAAGTCCATCCCCGCACCGGAAAACTCTTTCAGGTCAGTAAAGTCTGCATGGAAGCCTTGGGGGCTCACTCTTGGCCCGGAAATGTGCGCGAACTTCAAAACGTCGTCGAACGCGCCTGCGCTCTGAGCGAATCTCATGTTATCCGGCGTCAGGACCTCCCCTCTCATATCGAAAAACTAGTGGAAGCCGACGACACTGGAGTGGAAACCGGATTCATCGAAAAAGCCGATGAATCGGAAGTTTCACAAAATGTCTTTCCACTCCAGCGGGACAATGAATCCGGCATTTCTGCTGAAGGTCAGGACCTTGCAGCCATCTCAGCAAATGGTCCTCTCAAACCTTTAAAGCAATTCCTTCGAGATCAGGAAATCGCCTATCTCAATCGCGTCATGACACATACAGGAGGCGATAAAGAAGAAGCTTCCAAGATTTTGGAAGTATCTCTCGCGACCCTTTACCGCAAATTGTCCGAAGAGGAAAACTAGGAAACGGGTCGATCACCATGTTCGCATGCCCGATCATTCTGCTTGCTTTCATGCGCCATGACATCATTCAACATAGCGTCACAACTGGATTCACAACTGTCCCTCAACCAGGTGACCATCCCCGACCTGTGGCAACAGGACGCAGTAACAGCACTGCGTGAAGGCAAGGATGTTGTGGTGCACGCCCCAACCGGCGCCGGAAAAACACTCATTTTCGAACTTTGGTCCAACCAAGGAAAACTCAAAAAGGGCCAGGCCATTTACACCGTTCCCACCAGAGCCCTGGCCAACGACAAATTGGCTGAGTGGCGATCGAAAGGCTGGAATGTCGGCATAGCGACAGGTGATTTGTCGGAAAACCTTGAAGCCCCCATTCTCGTCGCCACACTTGAAACTCAGAAAAACCGACTTATCCGGGGAGACGGCCCCAAATTGCTGGTAGTTGATGAATACCAGATGCTGGGAGATCAGGATAGAGGACTGAACTACGAACTCGCACTTGCCCTGGCCCCCCAGCAGACGCAATTGCTTTTGCTCAGCGGCAGCGTCGCCAATCCCCTGCAAATTGTCGATTGGCTGAAAAGGCTGAAGCGCGACGCCATCCTGGTCGAGCATCATGTGCGCCCGGTCCCGTTGGAAGAAGTGGCCCCCATGCACCTGGGCTATCATGTCCCAAAGACCATCCGATCTTTCTGGGGAAAGTTCTTGGCCAAAAGCTTGGCCGAAGGACTGGGCCCTGTCTTGATGTTTGCGCCACGTCGTAAAGCAGCCGAAAAGCTCGCGATCGAACTGGCCACGCAGCTTCCCACCCCCAACCCCCTCACATTAACCGAAGACCAGAAACATCTAGTTGGCGATCGAATGGCCAAATTGCTCTCCAACCGAATCGCCTATCACCACAGCGGACTCAGTTACGCAGCCAGGGCCGGAGTGATCGAACCCCTGGCCAAAGCGGGGCAATTGAGAGTGGTGGTAGCCACCATGGGCCTGGCGGCGGGCATTAATTTTTCCCTGAGAAGCGTCGTCCTGGTAGATGATTCCTACCGGCGCGATTACCAGGAATTCCCCATCCAACCAGACGAAATACTTCAAATGTTCGGTCGAGCCGGCCGCCGAGGGATCGATGAAATCGGTTTCGTACTGGTAGGGGGTAATTCAGTCAGACTCAGAGACGCCCACTCGGCAAAACTGACCCGGAGCGGCATGGTGGACTGGAATGCACTCCTCACAATCATGCATGCAGCATCACTTCAGGGCAAAGATCCTTATGCCGAAGCAGTGCGTGTACAAGAACGCCTTTTCACCACCAAACCCATTTTTCTTGGCGTGGAAAACGCCATGAAACATCCCGATTCACCCTGCAACCTGGGGACCGATGCCGAGCGCGCCCGTTACGTTAACAAGAAAATCCGGCAAATTCTCAACAGCGAAGGTGAATGGGATTATGATCCCACTGTTCAAGAAGTCCCCCTGGAAAACGTCCTCGTCCCGATCTACCAAACTGCTCAGGGCGAACTCGTGAAATGGTGGAAACTGAAGGAACCCGCCAAGAAAATGGATGGATGGAAACTGGCGCATCTCCAACCCGCCATGACGGTTCAGGAATTGGTCGGCGAAATTGGCCATGGCCGCCCATGTGTGCTCGATGATTCCGGAAAATGGAAAATCTATGGAAAAGCCCTCACTGTGGCGGATCGATTGCACAATGGAAAAATCATCCTGACCAAATGGGTTCGCCGACTGACAGCTTGGAGGGGGCGCCAGATCTCCGACGGACAATGGCAGCAACGTATCCAGCCACTCATCCGAAAACGCATGGCCCAGAAAGGAGTGGATGTCGTGCGGTTCATGGAACAGGAACACGCCATTACTGTCCACCTGAACTACGGCAAACAATCACTGAACGTGCCTGTCGACCGACATGGAGTCCCACTTTGGAGCGCCGCCGTACGCAAAGTGGCCCCATCAGCCTGTATCGAATGTTCCTTGGTAGAGACATGCCGCTCACTTTCCGCCAAGACGGGTACGGCGATGCTTTGGAGACGTCTCCACCTGATTGATGCCCAGGGCGTGCCCACCCGTAGAGGACGCATCGTCAGCTTCTATACACATGGCGATGGACTGGCTATTGCCGCCGCGCTCGAAGACACGAGTTATCCACTGGATGAACTGATTTATGACATTGCCGATCTACACGCAGGACACCGATTCAGCCGGGATGAACACCGATGGGGAGGCCGTATGGCCATGGTGTGCCACGACGTTTATGGTTTCCAGAACATTCCCGGATACCTCGAAAACGGTATCCCTACGCAGTACGGTTACGGCGCGGAAACCATCGTAATGGATGTTCACAAGGCCGAACTCAACAAATTCAAATGGGTAACCGACTTCCTGGGAGCTGGTGACATAGACCGCATCATCATTGAATGGCGCAGCCTGCTGCGACAAACGGTTCACTCCCCGGCTGTGGAATGGGACCGCTGGCTGGACTTCCAGGAATTGGCTCGAAAAACGCTTGATGAAACAGTCTCCCCAACCCTCACGGAACTACCCGAGCTCGAATACAACCAGAAACAACGTGTGGATCACGCATTAAAATTGCGATAATTCACTCAATGCCATCGGCAACTCGAAATCAATTCAAGGGTGCTGAAGGATATGACGCGATGAATTCAATGAAAGCGCTTAACCCAGCAAGCAATCCCCAGCTACCAGCTCTACATCATCTTTCCTTGATGAGACAGATGCGAGATGGCGTTTCTTATTGTTGCGGATAGAAACATTGATTTCCATATCCCCTTTTCCCACCGACGGGACCGTTCCAGCCATCCCAAACACAGGCAGCAGGTTGTAAATGGTTTCGCTTAAAAACGTGTTCACTCCCTTTTCAATTTCTCCATCCACTTTGCTCAGTTCGCACAAACGTTTGAGATGATGCTTCAGGGCAATCACGTGATGTTTGATGTGCTCAACATGGGTCAAAGGAGTCCCGCATTGCAGGACGATTTTCGAATCGGTTGCACTTGCGTAAGCTTTGATTTCAGCAAGCTTCAGTGATTCGTCCGAACCACTTTCAATCTTTGAAATCGCAGATTGAGTGACACCCATTTTCTCTGCCAGCTGAGCCTGGGTCATGTTGGCCTGTTTTCTAATTTGAACCAGTGTGTCAGTAACGATGCTCTTTCGCTCCAGCGCTTCCAATTCCGCGCGCTCTTCTCCTGTAAAATAATTGGATTCGAAAAAGTCTTCGATGTTTTCAAATTCAGCTTCGCAATTTCCGCCTTTAATTTTGTTTGTGGTTCTTTTCATGTTTGTAAGCAGAAGCTCTTACTTGCGCTTCAATTCTGTTATATGCTTTTTGGATGTTTGAATGCCCTTCTGCTGACTGCGCTTGTCACCAATTGTCAGGAGTAAAACGGTATTATTTCTTATTCTTATATGAATATATAATCTTGTCTCTGCGAGTGGCCCAAGCCTCTTGTCCGCTGAGGATTGGCCAATGGCCACTATACCATTTCCTTCCGGGTGCAAATAGCCAGCCCTAAATGATTTGATGTCCGATAAGCCTTCAATGGCTTTGACGTATCTTTTCAAATTATGAAAAAGAACGGATACCTCTCTCGGGTATCGTTTTCGAAAGGATTTTAGTTTCTCTTCAAATCCTTCAACCGGCTTTATTGTCATGTGTGAGCCTCAATTCAGGATATTCCATTTTGGAATTTCGTCAATTATTATTTTTACTTTTGCTGCTTCCGACATCAACGACTGCGGAATCAAACAACCACTGGCATCCGATAATATCTGACCATCGCTGAGAGGAACGTAACGAGTTTCCATCGAATGCATCCCCTTCCTTTCAGATCTATTCAAACGATCTCCTCGCAAACCATCTATTCATCATTACCAGGATTGACGATTCTGAAGAAACTTCCTCCGGCTGTGGTCCTGGTATCTATGACGATTCCTCTCGAATCGGCATCTCCTAAATCACCACTTTGCCATGTTTCCCAGTGAATGAGATCCTTGGACATTTCAATGGTGAAGGCCTGGGCAAGGGCTCCATTCATCAAAAGCCGGACATTTGAACCACCTCCGGATGGTTCCGACACGATAGACAATCGGACGGGTTCGATATCTGTTGAAGGTGGCGGAGGTACGTCATCCAAGACGATGACCGCTTCGGATGGATACCCCAGTTGGTAGGAATCTCCCGGTTTCAAAGCCAGATGAAGAGATTCCGGGTCTTCTGCGTCAAGGTCTGAAATGGCAGCTAATTGTATCAAACCCTCAGCTTTCCCAGCAGGAACCAGTATCGGCCCCATTCCCTGCAAAATGTTCAGATCCCTTCCCAATTCGATTGACCCTGTGGCTCCAAAATCCACCCAGGTTTCTCTTCCGTCACCCGCCATCCGCCGTAAATGAAGATCCCGGCTGCGTGGCATGGATTCTGGCAGAATGGAACGGATGGTTTTGACTGGATCATCCAAGCCAGCGATCGAAGGCGGCAACTCAAATGAGTCCGGACGAAAATCCCAGAAAACAACCGGTTTGTCACTTCCGCGCAAGACATCATCAAAAACCGTCGATACAACCAGATGATCCAACAGCATGCGGCCGATGCCGCCGGAAACACTGCTAGGTTGTCGAATGGCCAAAGCTGTTAACTGACTCGATGATGCTTCATCCAAGGCCACGACTGATAAATCCAATTCTGCCATCGGATTGACCCATAAACTGGTTTGAGCTTCCTGCAATTGGTAAGCCAGGACAATTCTCAGGCGCATGGGCGCAGTAAACACTTCCGGATACCAAACATCGGCGCCGGAACTTCCATTGGAAATACCCAACTCAAAGTTTCCTTCGCTACCGGCCACGCTGCGAACAAACAATCTCGCCCGGTAACTGGAAGAATTCCCTCCACGCAAGTGCGCCCAATAAGTTCCGTCACCCTCAGGTGCCTTAGCAAAAAACACATCCATCCCCATGTAAAGCATTCCTGGCAAGTTCGGAACCTGTTTTTCAGGAATGGGAATAGAAATATAAACGTCCTCTGCCTGAACTTCATTGACGTCCAATTGACCCGCAAAAGCAAGTATTTCGCTTTCCTCACCGCTGGCATGCTGCCATCTACCGGAAGAAACTTCGGTCAAGGGACCATCCGGATAATCAAAAGTCTCCTCTAGGACAATGCCAGAAAAGTCGTCACTTTGGATCGTGATTTCGACTCTACCCGATGCGATTTGATAAGAAGGATCGCCCAACACGAACAAGATCAAGTTCTCCTCAGATTCAGTCAGGTCATCATTCAGAATTTGAACAAACAACTCCAGCCTTGTCTGCCCTGGCTCAAAGGCGGGTGACAGGGGAAAGGACAACTCAAAATCCGTCCCTCTCTCAGCAACGCCTCCCACCTCCAAAGGTATAGTGAGTGGAGTTTGGACATCACCTTCCCTCTCCAAAACAACCACCCAATCCTGTTCATCCCCCTCTGTCACCGTTAACACCTGGCTCGAAAGATGAATGGTGGTCAAATCATCGTCTGCAATATGCCACTCAACACTTGAACTCCCTGAAATGTCGTACGACTCCGACTCAACGAATGACATGCTTAGAATCTCTGAACCTTCCTTTACATCGTCATCCAATATTTCCAAGGTAATCTCTGCCTGAACCTGATTCGGCTCAAAATGAATCTGCCCCACCTGCCCTGTGTAATCTTCCCCGAAAACAGCCGTGCCGGCCCATAGAATTCCGACATCCAGAGAGACGTCCGTCACTCCGTCTCTTTGAATCACAACCAAAAGGGAAAATCCCCCCCTTTCGGGGAGGATTTCCATATTGTTGTTGATTCTTAACACCGGTTTCTCAGGGATCATCAGGGCAGTCAAATCGCTGAACTCAGTCGTGACTTTAAGCTCGTCAATTTTGATATGCCCAATGCCGGAAACCTGTCGAAAGGCAAACTGATCAATGCCCCGGACCGATGCTTCATCTCCGGCAACCCAGTTCAGATCATCCTCGGAAACAGGATCAACACCCAACCGCGTGGCTGCTGTGGATGGTTGATAGCTCATCACAATCCGATAACTTTGATTCAGTTCAAGGTTCTGATCGAGCATGGTGGAATCCGAAAAACTGGAACCACCGTTGCTGATGCCCAACTTGAAACCGTCACCCTCTTCCGAAGCGGCGATGAATAACCGTCCCCTGAAGGTCGCCGAGCTACCTCCCCGAAAATGAGCAAAGTACCCACCTCCGCTGGAAGGTTTCTCGGTAACGGTCAACGTAAAGGATGCGTATAGCGTCACATCACTTTCCGCATCGAACGATTGATCCGAGAGCGGGATCCCGACATCTTCCGACGCCGAGGATGCGATGTTTAACTGCCCGTTCTGCACCATCAAGTCACCTTCGGTTCCACTTCGATGTTCCCAAAGAGAACCCTCAGAAGAGACCAGAGGACCGTCAGGATAATTGAATGTCTGATCGACCAACGTCTCGGATTTCACCGAAAGTGAAAGGACGAAGATCGCGCAAGCGATGCCCCAAAGAGCATCCCGATACCGTGTAGATATGGTTTGTTTCATGATTATTTTATATTGATGTAATGTTGACTGATAACAGTGCTCAAAATACTAAGCACAATTTAATCATTGTTATTTCAATGAGTTGAGCAATATAAAACAGGTCGTAAAACAAGACATTTGAATCTAAAATGCGACACACGAGTACTTTTATTTCAATAAAACATAAACAACATTGTCCCAATGGGGCGACGGAAGCGCATTTCAGAATCGCATCTTATTGCACTTTCCTTGTCTGATTAAAAACCCTGCCCGCCTCACGCAACCTTCGGTTGAACATCCAGCGACCTCTGCTAAGATGCGTCGCACATGGTCAATCGAAAACAGAAGCAATCGGGCAAGAAACCCCAGCCCCACAAGCAGGAACCAGACAAGGGTCTCCCGCCTTGGGTGTGGGGTATTGGGGCTTTGATCCTGGTTGGTTTGCTGATCTTTTTCAAAAATTCGCAACTTGAGTCGAACGCACGAAAGTCCCAAGCCCCTGACGATGGAGGTCCGGGGTTATCCATGGATCGACTCCGGATTCCGGACGAAAAAGTCTATGACGCTTATGCCGGGACTGCTTCATGCCGTGATTGTCATCAGAAGGAATTCGACAAGTGGATGCCTTCCAACCATCGCATGGCTGAACGTCCCTTGATGACGGATATGGACACTCCGGCGTTTGATCCACCCCATGCTTTCACGATTGCTTCGGTAGAGTCCAAGGCCAGCAAAACAGGTAAAGATTACCAGATTCAAACACTGGGAATCACATCAACCAACCAGAATCACCGACTGGAGCGTGTCCTCGGGCACACTCCGTTACGACAATTTCTGACGGATATTGGCGAAGGACGTATCCAGGCTTTGGATACGTCCTGGGATCCGCACAAAGGTGAGTGGTTTAATGTTTACGGCGAGGAAGATCGACGCCCCGGTGAGTGGGGACACTGGACTGGGCGTGGTATGAATTGGAACAGTATGTGCGCCGGTTGCCACAACACCCGTTTGAGAAAAAATTACGATTCGGAAACCGACAAATATCATACTTCCATGGCCGAAATGTCGGTTGGCTGTGAAGCTTGTCACGGTCCGATGAAAGCGCATGTGCGGCATTACAAGGCGCCGTCCATCTACCCGAAACCACCTAAAGCCGTCCTGGGGGAAAGAGATCCTCAACAGATTTTGAACACGTGCGGTTCCTGCCATTCGAGAAGAACCGAATTAACTGGAGATTACGCCCCGGGAGAGGCTTATTTGGATCATTACTCGCTGGTGATTCCGGATGCCTCCGATCTTTATTACGCGGACGGCCAGGTGCGGGATGAGGATTACGTTTACACTTCTTTTCTGAGCAGCAAAATGCATCAGGCTGGCGTTCATTGCATGGATTGTCATAATCCCCATTCCAATGAAACCATTCTTCCCGGCAACGCACTTTGCATGCGATGTCACACGGGAGGGTATCCGAACTCACCAGTCATTGATCCGAACAAACACATGTTTCATCAACCGGATACACCCGGCGGAAATTGTGTGGATTGCCACATGCCGTTGACCACCTACATGCAGCGGCATCCCCGGCGGGATCATGGCTTCACCATTCCCGATCCGTTGCTGACGAAACAGCACGGCATCCCGAACGCCTGCAACCGTTGCCATGAGGACAAGGACGCGGACTGGGCCATCACTGCGGTGGATGAATGGTACGGAGAACGCATGAACCGTCCCACCCGCGACCGCGCGCGCTGGATCGCCAAAGCCAGGGAAAACACCGAAGGCTCCCACAAACCTTTGTTAGAGATGTTAAAAGACGAAACCACTCCGCCTTTCTGGAAAGCGGTTGCCACCCGTTTACTGGACACATGGTGGTTCGAACGGGGCGTTATGGACGAAATGGTGAAAGCCACGACCAGCACCAATGCCCTGTTACGCAGCCAGGTCGTGATGGCCCTTGGCCCCGCGGCACAGGCAGGGCAACCGGATGCCATACAAGCTCTCCAAAATAGATTGGAAGATCCCGTTCGCAGCGTGCGTGTCAACGCCGGATGGTCGCTCCGCAATCTGGTGGATCCTGCCTCTTTGACTGGACAGGAATTACAGCACTTCCTGAATCTTCATCTCGATCAACCATCGGGACAAATGCAGAAAGGCGCCTGGCACCTTGCGCAACAGGACATCGAATCCGCCCTCAAACATTACAGCAAGGCCGTGGAATGGGATCCAAACTCCGCGCCTCTCCGCCATGAACTGGCGGTGGTTTACAGCATGGCTGGCATTGGCGACAAAGCTTTGGAACAAATGAAGGAAGCTTGCCGCCTGGACCCCACTGAAGGCGAATATTTTTACAAACTCGCCCTGGCCTGGAACGAACTCAGCAATAAGGACGAGGTTTTGAAATCACTGGAAAAAGCGGTCGAAGTGGACCCGCGACATTCACGTGCCTGGTATAATCTTGGCTTGGCACAAAACGACAAGGGATTGAAGGAAGATGCCGTCCGTAGTCTGGTGCGTGGTGAATCGGCCAATCCATTTGACCCTGAGATCCCTTACGCACGCGCCACCATCCTCATGGCAATGGGACGCGTGGAAGAAGCCAGGAGAGCGGCGCAGCGTGCATTGGAGATCCAGCCCGATTTCGGTGCGGCTCAAGGGCTTTTGAACAATCTTGGACGTTGAGGAGCTTTTGCTTCGATGAATTGAATCTTACGCAACTGTGTTCAATGGCAGCCAATAAAACCAAATAAAGACCTAAGCCATAACTTACTGTCATTCAACCCATAACACTCATAACGCGACCTTTGCCGAATTCGGTCTTGAAATGCGGACCGTTCTGTTGCGAAATGTTCGCCGAACGAGAGTTGAAACGATATGTTACTGGGCGAAATCCTGACCAAAGAACAGATCATTCCCGAAATGAAGGCCACCACACGCTGGGAAGCCATCGAGGAGTTGATAGACAATCTTGTATCCTGCAACAAAATACGACCGCAGGATCGGGAGTCTATCGCCAACGTGGTGAAGAAGCGCGAAACCTCCATGAGCACGGGGATTGGCTTTGGTGTGGGGATTCCTCATGCCTCCACCGACCTTATCTATGATGTGGTTGGAGCCTTCGGAAGATCTAAAAGTGGCGTCAATTTTGATGCATTGGACAACAAGCCGGTGAATCTGGTGATGCTTTTCCTGGTACCCCAGGGGCAATTCCAGAAGCACCTGCATACCTTGGCAAACATTGCAAAATTGTTGCACAACAATGAATTCAGGCAGTCACTTGAACAAGCGACCGATGCCGAGGAAATGGAGCGCATCATCAAGGAGAAATCCGCTCCAAAAGCCTGAGACGCAATCTCCACTCCTTCCGATTCCTTGCCAAGCAAAATGGAACCTTCCAACACTGTGCTGCCCAAACTGATCGAATCCCAACTTCGACAAGCCATTCTGGAAACTTTTCCAGATGCGGATCCGAGCCTGATTCAGTTGCAGATCTGCACGAATCCCAAATTTGGTGATTACCAGTGCACATCCGTGATGGCCATCGCCAAACAGAGGAAAACCAATCCACGTGAATGCGCTCAACAAGTGCTCGAAAGACTGGATTTATCCGACATTGCGGAGGAGCTGCAGTTGGCTGGCCCAGGGTTCATCAACATCCGCCTGAAACAATCGGCCGTCCAGTCCGCCCTGCTCCAGGCAGCCAGAAGCGGCAGCCATTTTGTCGCCAGGACTTCAACACCTATAACTTCCGTCATTGATTTCAGTTCCCCGAATGTCGCCAAACCGATGCACGTGGGACATATTCGGTCCACAATCCTGGGTGACTGCCTGGCCCGCATTCTCCGGTTTCTGGGACACAATGTGATCACAGACAACCACATCGGGGACTGGGGAACGCAGTTTGGCAAATTGTTGATCGGGTGGAAACATCACTTGGACCGTTCAGCATTGGAAGCCGACGCCCTGGGGGAGCTGGAGCGTCTTTACCGAAAAATCAACGCTGACTGCGAAGAAAATGAGGCGGTCCTGGAGTCCGCCCGTCAGGAGCTGGTCAAATTGCAGAAAGGTGATCAGGAAAACCTCGACATCTGGAAAGAGATGCAGGAACTGTCCAAAAAGCAGTTTGAAACCGTTTACAACCGGCTGGACATCCGATTTGACCATACCCTTGGGGAAAGCTTTTACAACGACCAATTGCAGGATGTGGTGAAGGATCTTTCGGAAAAGAACATAGCCACCGAAAGTCAGGGAGCAAAAGTCGTGTTCTTTGAGGACGTCGAGGCGTTGAAAGATCATCCAGCCCTCATCCTCAAAAGCGATGGCGGGGCCAACTACACCACCACGGATCTGGCGACTCTCGATTATCGACTTGAAACTTGGAAACCTGACGAGATTGTTTACGTCACGGATGGTCGCCAGCAGTTGCATTTCAAACAATTGTTCGAAATTTTCGGACGCTGGAAACCTGAGGCAAAGGTCAAGCTCCGTCACACCTGGTTTGGATCCATTCTCGGTCCGGACGGCAAACCCTTCAAAACACGATCGGGTGACACCGTTAAGTTGAACGACTTGCTGGATGAAGCGGAAGAACGCGCCTTGAAGGCCGTACGGGAGAAGAATCCGGATCTTGATCAGGACGCCGCCAAGGAAATCGCCCGCATCCTGGGAATCGGAGCCATCAAATACGCGGATCTCCTGCCCAACCGACAGACCGATTATGTTTTTGATTGGGACAAGTTGCTTTCATTGAGTGGAAACACCGCCCCTTATTTACAATACGCCTGCACCCGCATTCGAAGCATTTTCCGCAAGGCGAACCTGGATGAAACCACTTTTCTGGATAGCCTGGGAGAGGATGCCGCATTTGAATTGAAACTGGATTCGGATTTTGAAAACAAACTGGCACGTCATTTGATCCATTTCAGTCAAGTGCTGGATTCCGTACTCGAAGATCATCGTCCCAACTACCTCTGCAACTACCTTTACGAATTGGCCGGACACTATACGTCGTTCTACGAAAACTGTCCTGTGCTCAAATCGGAAGGCGATGTCAAAACAACCCGCTTGGTCCTTTGCTCCCTGACGCGTCAGGTTCTGGCAAAAGGTCTCTCGCTCCTCGGCATCGAGACACCAGAGATGATGTAAACCGGTCCTTCATCCTTTGCACTTCAGGGCATGTTTCAGGAGCAAGTCAAACAAACAGGAACGGTCTGCAGCTGATTCAGGTTTAGCTCCATTTTTCAGGAATAACTCAAAACCATCCCCCAAGGCCGGACCGTTGAGGATGCAGGCATCTGTTTGGCAAGTAGCGAGTTGATGCATCACTTTTTGGCATAAATCCGGATAACTCCCCTCAACCTCGTACTTCCAGCCGGCGATCCAGGTTTCAGGAAACCATCCCCGCAGTTGCTTGATAATTTTTGGAGTCGGGATCAATTTCGCCAAAACATCTCCTTCGCGGGTCGAAACCTTGCCTGATTTCAGGGATTCCAATTCACCCGAACTCGTTTGCCGATACAGCCCCCCCACAGCAAAATCACTCACGGCAGCAGCATGAAAGATGGCGTCCACTTTTTCCCGCGCCAGCTCTTCCAGTTGTGCAGACAAATCGGCTGTGGTCGTAAATATTTGTCTCCTGTCTGCCAGAAAGCCCCCCCCATAAGTTACGTAATACCCAGTCAACAAGGTAACCCTGATCCCCCTGGACATCAGGTACCCGGCAAGCTGGGCGCCAAGAGAACCGGTGGAAAAATTGGTCAAACGACGCACCTGATCCAGCGGCTCGAAGGTTGGACCGGCTGTGATAACCACATGGAATGGATCCCGAGGTGCAGTCATGACAAGAGAACTGGTCGGAAATAACCGACCCGAATTTGGATTGTTACAAACTGATCATATCTTGCGATTACCACAATTTTCGTTCCTTTGCTGCTTGTTAACCCGATTTAAAATTCATTATGATCCCTCAGTTCTCGTTGAACATAACCAAAGGCAAGCTATGGCATCAAATCCGATTTTTTCAGCATCTTTCCTGTCGCAAAACGTGTTAAGCGTCATCCTTGGTGGCGGCGCGGGAACACGATTGTTTCCACTCACCAAAGAGCGCAGCAAACCTGCCGTGCCCCTGGGAGGTAAATACCGACTGGTGGATGTACCGATTTCCAACTGCATCAACTCCGGGATGCATCGGATATTTGTCATGACGCAATTCCTGTCGGCATCCTTGCACCGACACATCTCCCAATCCTACAAATTCGATCATTTCTCGCGTGGATTCGTTGAAATCCTTGCGGCCGAACAAACCCCGACCAGCACTTCGTGGTACGAGGGAACCGCAGATGCCGTCCGCAAGAACCTGATGCATCTGACCAGCCAACCATTCGAATACCTCATCATCCTCAGCGGTGACCAACTCTACCGCATGAATTATCTGGAGATGCTGGCCCACCACATCGAGAAGGGAGCCGAATTGACAGTGGCCACCATTCCCGTGGAAAAAGACTGGGTGGATGGATTCGGCATCATGCAGATGAACGACGCCCACGAAATCACTCGATTTGTTGAAAAGCCCAAAGATCCGGATCTGCAAGAAGAGCTCAAAATGCCCCGGGACTGGTACGGTAAATTGGACATCGAATCGGAAGCCGATCTCTGGCTTGCGTCCATGGGGATTTATATTTTCAATCGCAAAACATTGCTGGAGTTGCTGGACAATTCCCACACGGACTTTGGTAAGCACATCATCCCGGAAGCCATTAAAACGCACAAAGTGGCTTCTTATGTATATCAGGGCTATTGGGAAGACGTAGGAACCATCAAGGCATTTTTTGAAGCTAATTTGGACCTCACCTCTGTGATACCCAAGTTTAATTTCTTTGACATGCACTCACCCGTGTTCACCCGCCCCAGATTTTTGCCGGCCAGTAAAGTCAATGGCGGACAGATCGAATCAACCCTGCTTTCGGATGGTTGCATCGTTCATAAAGCCAAATTGAAAGATTGCATGCTGGGAATTCGAAGTATCGTCGGAGCGGACACCGAAATGGAGCGTGTGGTCATGATGGGAGGCGACTTTTACGAGTCTCAGGAATCCATCGCCAGACATGCACAGGAAGGTAAACCCGCCATCGGCATCGGTCCACGCACCAAAATCTACAATGCCATTATCGACAAGGGCGCACGTATCGGCAAGGACTGCGTCATCACTCCCAAAGGGAAGCCGCCCGAGATGGATCATGAGCTTTACCACATAAGAGACGGCATCGTGATCATCCCCAAGAACGCCATCGTACCGGACGGCACGGTCATTTGATCATCGACGGACTCAAACTATTTCGTCATTCTTGAAGGATATGGGACAAAAAGAGCCAGGTATCTCGCTGTTAACCGATGATGATCTTCATTTGTTCAATGAAGGCAGTCATTTTCATTTGTATGAAAAACTGGGCAATCACGCGGTCGAATGCAAGGGAAAACCGGGAGTCTATTTTGCCGTTTGGGCGCCCAATGCGGAATCAGTCCATGTGATGGGCGATTTCAATCAATGGTCCCGCTCAAATCATCCCCTGTCCCCGAAGGGACATTCCGGGATCTGGGAAGGTTTCATCGCCGGAATAGAGACCGGCAACTGTTACAAATACTATGTCCAATCCAAATGGAATGGATATAAAGTAGAGAAAGCCGATCCATTTGCATCCTGGCACGAAATCCCGCCCAAGACCGGTTCTGTCATCTGGGGGTCTGAACACGAATGGAAAGATCAGTCATGGATGGAAAAGCGCAAGAACCGCACAAGCCACAAGGCTCCGGTCAGTGTGTATGAAGTTCATCTGGGCTCATGGAAACGCGATCCAAACGATCCCAGCCGCCTGCTTTCTTATCGTGAACTGGCTCCCATGCTGGTGGATTACATCAAGGAAACCGGCTTCACGCATGTGGAATTCCTGCCCCTTATGGAACATCCCTTTTACGGTTCCTGGGGATATCAGCTGACCGGTTTTTTTGCTGCATCCAGTCGATACGGCACACCAGAAGATTTCGCATTTCTGGTCGATTTGCTGCACCAGAACGACATTGGTGTCATTCTGGACTGGGTACCGTCCCATTTCCCAAACGACGCCCATGGCCTGGCCTATTTTGATGGAACACATCTGTTCGAACACGAGGATCCCAAACAGGGATTTCATCCGGATTGGAAAAGCTACATTTTCAACTATGGACGCCATGAAGTGCGAAGCTTCCTGATCAGCAGCGCTTTTTACTGGCTGGATAGGTTTCACATCGACGGACTGCGTGTCGACGCGGTGGCCTCAATGCTCTATTTGGATTACTCACGTCAGGACGGCGAATGGATACCCAACCAGCATGGCGGCAATGAAAATCTGGAAGCCATCGAATTCCTGAAGCGACTCAATACAGAGGTCTACCAACACTTCCCGGGCGTGCAAATGATCGCTGAAGAATCCACCGCCTGGCCCATGGTGTCCCGTCCCCTCTACCTGGGAGGATTGGGGTTCGGGTATAAATGGGACATGGGGTGGATGCATGATTCGCTCAGTTATATCAGTCACGACGCGGTCTACCGCAAATACCACCACCATCAATTGACCTTCCGCGGACTGTATGCCTTTTCCGAAAACTACATGCTTCCCCTTTCCCACGACGAGGTGGTCCACGGAAAAGGTTCGCTGGTGGAAAAAATGCCCGGCGACAATTGGCAGAAATTTGCCAACCTGAGACTGCTCTTTGCCAACATGTTCGGTCAACCCGCGAAAAAGCTCGTTTTCATGGGCGGGGAATTCGGGCAGTGGCGCGAATGGAATCACGACGCCAGTCTGGACTGGCATCTCCTGGACCACGCCAAGCACAAAGGTGTCAAGCAGTGGGTCAGAGACCTTAATCTTGCCTATCGCCGGGAATCCGCATTACACGCGTTTGACTGTGATTCGGGTGGATTTGACTGGGTGGATTGCGACAATGCCGACGAAAGCATTATCAGTTGGGAACGCACCAACCCGGAAACCGGCGAAATCATCCTCGTCGTACTGAACTACACACCTGTTGTTCGAGAAACATACCGCGTCGGTGTCAAGCAAGGCGGATTCTGGAGCGAAATCCTGAATAGCGACGCACCGGACTACGGAGGCACCGGCGTCGGCAATCTGGGCGGGGTGAGCACAGAAGACTTTGGATGGCATTGGCGCCCCTACTGCCTGACCATCGCCCTCCCTCCTCTGGGAGCCGTGTTTTTCAAATACGAAGGCAAAGGGAAGCCTTCAGTTAAGTCCTGAAGGCTTGCAGAACAAACGTCGCAGGCAGATTGGATAATCCCTCGGATCAAGGATCAACGGTGATCCGTTGCCAACTGATTCCCTGGGACTTGGCATACTTTTCAAAAGCCCGTTCATTTTGCATAATGACAGCGCGCACCACGCTGGAGTCGTCCGCGTGCCCGAGGTCCACAATGGAATCCGGGATGATATCCACCTTCTTGTGGGCATAAGTCAGTGCAAACACCGCCTCAGCCAGGGCGAAATAAGGTAATTCCTTATAGACACCCTCAAAACTATCCTCCACCGCATTGGCCAAGAACTCCAACTGATCCACCAAATGCGGGTATTTGGGCGCTTCAATTTGTGTAAACTCAGCCTTCCAAACGGGAATATGTCGAATAACGTCCTCCACCACGGAAGGCGTTATCAGCGATGCCCCATTATTAACAAAACGAACAAACTCAGCCATAAGAGAATTCTAAAAGCACCCCCAGCCCAAAGTAAACCTGAATTTCACCCTCCTGGAAAAAGAATCACTTGAGGCATACGGTAGCTACAGCGGGGCTCCTTCTGGCGAAGGAACCTACGTCAGATAGAACGTATCAGGCTGTCCCGCGACTGCGTGGATCTTGATGCGATCCTCGTGGTTACCGAGCTTATTATGCTCTCCGGTTTGTGAAGCCCTAAGCATGCCAATCCCCTATCGCCTTTTCGCGCGCGAAAACGGAACTTTCTCAAAAAGGCTCCTACGAAGTAATTGGATCCTGTTCATCTCGTATATCTCGAGACTTCGGTGGCTGCCTAAAAAATCACTGACTTTCGGATGAGGTGTGGCGTTTCAGGATTTGGTCGATGGCCCATTGGGCGTGCTCGGCAATCAGGGGTTCCGGTTCACATTTGGCTTTTTCGAGAGCTGGCAGGGCTTGTTCGTCTCCAACGTTGCCTAAAGCCACACAAACGTTTCGTAACAAGCCTCGCCGCTTGCTTCTCATCATGGGAGTGCCCTGAAATGACTTCTTGAACTGTTCATCATCCAGTTCAAGCAAGGCAAGTAGGTCTGGTCGCTTCAAATCATCCCTGCGTGCTGAGTGCATCAAGTTCCCTTCCCTAGCGAACCGGTTCCAGGGACAAACTGCCAGACAGTCATCACACCCAAAAATACGATCTCCAATGGAGGATCGCAGATCTTCAGGAATCGATCCTTTCAGTTCAATGGTCAGATAGGAAATACACCGACGGGCATCTAGCTTGAAAGGTTCCAAAATCGCATCGGTCGGACAGGCATGGAGGCAGCGGGTGCAGGTTCCACAACGATTTTTCTCCGGTTCATCCGGTTTTAGATCAAGTGTTGTGAGGATTTCTCCCAGGAAAAACCAGTTTCCAAGATCCCGACTGATCACATTGGTGTGTTTCCCCACAAAGCCCAAACCGCTGCGCTGCGCCAAATCGCGTTCCATGATCGGCCCGGTATCCATGTAGTAGAGATGATTTTCATCCGGACCGACCATTGATTGGATAGTTTCAACCAGACGCACCAAAGCTGGCTTGAGGACATCATGATAGTCCTCATACCTGGCATATCGGGCAACTGTACCCTTTGCACCGACTGGCATTTCACCGATTTCATCGACTCCAGAATCTCCCGGAAAATAAGAAACCGCCAGGGTGATGACGCTCTTAACCTGAGGGAGTACTGTGGATAAATCAGCTTTTTTTGCGGAATGACGGGCGAGGTATTCCATTTTCCCATGCATTCCCGCATCAACCCAGGACCGATAGGATGGCCATGTCCCGGGTGTGCGGGCGTGGGTAAAACGACAGTGATCAAAACCTAATTCGATGGCCTGTTGTCGGATGCAATCTTCAAGCGTTCCCGCTTTAAAACAATTCATAGCCAACATGCTACCCGTTTCAAGCCACTCCTTCACCGGGTTCCCGCCTTTGCACCTGACGGAACTGGCGAACGACAATCTGGCTAATTTGTCGCATGGGTCGGGTTTCAGTATTAATCATCAAATCCGCAGCCTGATAGAATACCTTTCGTTTAGCCAGCAAGTTGGTGATCGTTCCCAGGGGATCTTCAGTTTGCAACAGGGGGCGGTGAGATTGCCTCTTAACCCGGTTGAATATCGTCTGAGGCGAAGCCCACAGGCATACGACAAAGGCATGTTGTTTCAGGTGATCAATATTGTCCTCGTAAGTCACCAGGCCTCCCCCCGTAGAGATCACACAGTGGTCCCAGGATTTCATTTCCATGACCAAATCTCGCTCCAACCGACGAAAATGGTCTTCACCGTGCTCTGCAAATATTTGTGCGATACTTGTTTTTTGGCGCTGCTCAATGATTTCATCCGTATCGACAAACCGATAGTTGAGAAAATCGGCAAAATGACGCCCCATTGTGGACTTACCGACTCCCATGAAGCCGATCAAGGCAAGATTACGAATGTGACGTTCTGCATACACCCCTTTTGGTTACATTAGTTTGAGACCGGAACCAAGGCGGAAATGAGTCCAATCAAGCAAGCCACAAAGCTGGAGCATCATCCGGAGTATTCAAAATGCATTCATTGCACGCTCCACCAACAGCTCAAGATCGCAAAGCCTTCCCTTCTTCAGGAAGGAGTGGCCGGGAGAGGATGGAGGAATCCCGGCCACTCTGAGCCTGAATACACATGACTTCTGTCATATGTGGGTTTCCGTAGAGTCTCACTTAGGAAAGACCCTGTGAGTGACCGGGCTGAAGCTTCTAGGTTGCACCCTACTTGAAGCAAAAAGTTTAAAACCCGGTCACTCATTGGCCTGATAACAGTGAGTGGATCACCCGGTGCAAAGCATGCATCAACCCCACACATAGGTCAATAGATAATTTTTCGCAACTTACTTCTATTTAATTGCTTCCATATTTTTTGCGCGTCGGTTTTTCGATGCTCTTGTCGGTTTTTCAATATTTTGTCGCTTTTCAATAACTCAGATTATTGGTTTTGTCGGTTTTTCGATACTTTCGTAACAAATTCTCATTTTCCACGATTAGAAAAAATGGGCAGAAAAAAATGAATGTTTTTCAATTTTTTCCCTTCATCCTTGTTTCATCCCCTCCTCAAGTCCCGTTTTTCATGTTCAACATTCTGAATTT
>JAQCFT010000449.1 GCA_027619545.1 Verrucomicrobiota bacterium
TCGGGAAAGAGGGATTTGATTATTTGGCAGAGCAAATGGCCCATACCCCAACTTCTTTCCTTAAAATCATGGCTTGGCTTTATCAATATCAATGGGTTCGGGACCTGGGCATCCCATTCGGCAACGGTCAGGCGGCAGGCGCTTATTTTTTACTACGCCATCTTGAAGTCCCATACAACTGGGTCGAACCCCATTGGAAAGCCTCCGAAAACAAGACATTTGTCACTGATTACTTCAAACTCAACCTGGTTCACAGTGTCACCAATCGCCTTGATGAACTTGTTCCCGAAGTCGCCAACTACCTCACACATACCAATCAGGTTGTTCGTCAAAATGCTGTTGTGGCATTGAACAAATGCTACGAACCGGGGCGTTTTTATCCTGAAGTTGAACCCCTCCTGAAAGGCCTGCCCCCCAGCCAATGGAGCATACGTCCGCTCATGGAAATTTTAGCCAAACACGCCATTCAGTCACCTTGGGCTCAGCAGGAATTAATGAAAGCAGTCAATCATCAGGATCCATCCATATCGAAGTTTGCAACCGTCGCGATGGCATCGAATCCTGCCATGCACACTGAAACCATGGCACACATCAAAGATCTCATCCAACAATCAATCCAACGAGCGGAAAAACATCCAAACGCCATCATTTCCATTCCCTGGCTTGAAGCTTTCAAAACCGTCAACATCACTTTGGATGATTCCCTAAGACATTCACTTCTTGAGCTGGCACAACATGCTTTCACCAGGGAGTTTTTTCAGATTCTAGACATTCTGGAACATCATTCCTGGGAAAAGAACAAATATGTGGTTTCGTTGGTTCGTCAAAGAATGCAACCTCCGGAATACATGGGATATTACGAATTTCAGGCTTTTCTCTGGCTTCTGGATCGAGATCCTGAAGACGCAGAAACATGGGCAACCTTCGATCGCATCATGGAAAAAGAACGCCCCATTGAAATGCCTCATAACATTCGATGGCTTGCCCTCATGAGTTCCCCATCCAAAGCTGCGGAAACGCGACTCTGGATGTATGCGGCATCGATCCACGAACCCACCCGACTAGCCGCCGAGGAAACGTTGGCTGAGCTGAAGACCAAGGGGTTACTGAGTGAATTCGAAATGAAAAATTAAACTCTCACAAAGGCACCAAGGCACGAAGTAAATGCATCAGGAATCACCAGCATCAAACAGTGACGGAAGGGTCAAGAAAAGGTGGATAGCTCTGGGCTTGATCATCCTGGCCTTTGTTTTTTGGAAAGGGATGCATCCGACCTACCAGGGGCATGGTATGCAATATTGGTTCGATGTTTACACAAAGGATGGTGTACAGGAACACCCTCACAAACCCATCCCCCCTTTGACTTCTGCACAGAAGGAAGCATTGGATGCATTTCAGCATTTTGGAACGGATGGGTTGAATTATCTGATTGATTTGGCCACTCAGGACTATAAACCTTCAAAATTTGTTGAAGGAATCGAGTCAATATTAGAAAGCCTGCCTTGGAGATCCAGAGGTAGCTTCGAGATGGCACGGTACCACCAAATAGTCACCTCCTGGGAGTTATTGAGACAGCTGGGTGTTCCTTTTGAACTGGCTCAATCATACGGGGAATCCTTTAAAGGTGAATCCGACCCAAAAATACTTGCGAAAGCGATAACCCCCTTTCAGTGGGTTACCAACAATTTCGATGAAGTTGGAAACAAAATCTCCTATTACCTGGATCATGAAAATTCCAGTCTCCGATGGAATGCCCACAGAGCACTCGAGAACATGTCTGTAAGTACAGAAATCCACGCAAAGGACTGGGCCGAGAGATTGACTGAACACGCCAACTACTACCTGATGGCCAAGTGGGCGAAAAAGTCTTCGGTCTTCGAGGAAGATCTACTCACACGCTCACAATCATCAAAACCAAGGGAATCATTCAAAGCTATCGCTTGTCTTGCCACCGCATTTCCAGATGCACCAAAATACCGAAAACAACTTCTCGAACATTTAACAATTACACCAAAGTCAACCGCCTCAGAGGCAGCGGGTGTTCAATCCAACATTTATTTCCTAATCGCCATCGACTTTCCTTTTCAAACCATCTATCCAGAGCTCATCGAAATTGCGAAAAACGCGGATATGGCTCTATTGGCTATAGCGGAATTACTCCAGGACGAAAACTTGGATGTAAAACCCCTGCTATCAAGCTTGGAAAAAGTGCTGGCAGGAGCTGCAACCAAATACCATCACTTTAATCAGCATCTGACGGCATCACTGTTCCTATTACAACAAGAACTTCATGATGCCAAAGCCTGGTCATCTATCGAACAGGCATGTGCCGGCCCTGTAAAAGGAGGGACGCAACAGGATCAATTCATAGGCATCGTCCAATCACTGGCTCCGCACTGCAAAGAAGCACAAGACATTATTGAAAGAAATCCTGGGGTATCCAAAAAACTTCGGTTAACAAAGATAAGCGCCGCCAATTTTCGAATAAGACAGTATGGATTGAGTAAACAATTGAAATGAACGCGCTGAACAACACAGTGCGGTTGACTTGAAACACCTGACGGAGCAAGCACGCGCCAGCGATTCAGATGCAGGGTATTGGATCCATTCAGGCCTCCCTATACATGATGCAATGGAACACCCACCATTCACTATTCACTATTTATTATTCACCATTTTTAATTCAAAAGCATCGGCCAGTTCCAGCAAACCGTAAACCAAATCATTCCGGCCACATTCGATTTGGACGATGTAGAGTCCTTTGCGAAAAGTAAGGGATTGAAAAAGCCCATGGTGGGTCCAACAAGCTGCTTCTCCTACCTGCGGCAACTCATCTTGATTGAAAGGAGCTTTCTTCAAAATCTCCTCCCACGCCAAGTCCATTAAATCTTTATCTTCCCAACGATAAATCACGCAATGATGTCCCCCGGTGTTGATCGCCAGGTCCTTCTTCCCATAATGAACCCGAGCATAGGCTTCGCACCCCAGGGATTGTATTTTGCGTTGCATGAAATCCATCGCGGCTTTGGGGTCGGGCTGATCGGAATACACAAAAGTCGAGGGCTGAACGAGGGGCTCCAGATACTGAACCAATTTACGTTCGCTCCAATCCCCTTCAATCGCGTCCATCATGGGATAAAGAACTGTTACGGCCCGTTTATCCACTGCTTGCTTTTCCTCAGCAGTTGCCAAGCCCAACAAGCACCAAACCGTTAAGGCATACGCCAGCCCCATACGAAAGTAATTAAACAAACCCCTCATACCTACAAAATCTCCTCTCCGCGTCTCTGCGTCTCTAGTCCCGCATGCGGTACGGGCATGAGCTAAAAAAAAGCCCTCCCACTCAGGAAAGGCTTTCGAAAAAACGACACGCATCAGCCCCTCAATCATAACC
>JAQCFT010000048.1 GCA_027619545.1 Verrucomicrobiota bacterium
AAGGTATTCACGTTCCCTGACGGTGTCATCTTGTTTTCCGGCTACGAAGGCCGCCAGGTAAAGTGCTCCATTGAGTCCGCGTTGTTCGGGGTAAGCTTCCAGAAGTGTGTTCAAGACAGTTTCAGCCTCTTCCCAATTCTCGTTTTGAACATGTTGACGGGCTGTGCCGATTAGTAAGTAATAATTGGTGGGATTCCCTTCAAGTTCAGCGGGCATTTCCGCAGCAGAAATCAGGTTTGGATCGGGTTCATCCCAGGTGAGGGTTTCGCCCAGCTTGGAGGCCTTGGCTTTTGCCCAGGCGATGAAGGCTTCGTCCAGCTCTTCCACATCCAGTGTTCGTTCGGTAATGGCATCATTAATCGGAATGCCTTCTCCCAGGTCGGTCAGGATATTTTTCAAGGCATCCATGCCGTATTTCTCCACGATGAAGGCGACGACCAAGGATGATTGATAATAGGCGAACTGCATGTCTTCACCGGATTCGGCATTGAGGAAGGCGCCGCTTAACTCGCCGATAGGTGTCATTTCGTTGCGCATGACGCGTTGGCGATAGTCCGGTGACATATGCTGTCCCCATGCAGGATTGCGCTGGAGTTCTTCAAACACCGAAATGCCCTCACTCAACCAGCGTGGCATCTTGTTCTTGGTGAGATTCAGGGTGACCACGTGGCAGAACTCATGCCACAACACGGCGCGCCAGTTGGAATTACGACCAATTCTTGAAGAAGGGCTGTTGGCGGTGATCACATCACCGAAACAGACACCCAAAAAACCAGGGTTGTGCGGCATGCCAAAGGTGCGCACCCCGAAGTCGCTTTGATTGGGGAAGATTTCCACGATGATCGGGTGATCCAGCTCAATATCGTATTTGTCGCAGATCACCGATTTGGCTTCCTGCAAAAGGGCCATGGCCTGGTCTCCGAATATCGCTGCTTCCTGCGCATCCATGCGGAGGATGAAATCCTCGTTTTGGATGGTTGCAAAGTCGTCGATGACCGATTTCAGCTGCATCAGGTTGAAGGCTGTGACGTTGTAGCCGTCGGCATCATGCATATCCTTGGCCATTTGCCATCCGTCGTGTTCGTGACCCAGTCGCAGGAGATCCTGTGCCAGTTGAATGCGGGCATGGGAAAAGTCCTGTTTGAGCTTCAGGGAAGCTTTTTGGTATTCCGCTCCTTCGGCAAAGCGGTATTTCTGTGAAAGCTTTCTTCCGATCAAATGGTCGACCTCGGGGTTTTGGGTCCAGGTGGACATGGCCTTGTCGCGGGCCTCTTTTTCTTTCTCGTGGTCGCTGTGAAGATGGGCGATGACTGCTTCATAAGCCCAGGCGTCGGGGTGATTGGGGTTGATGGTTTTGATTTGACCCAGCAAGTCCCTCGCCTGACCGTAATCCTCCGCATCGATGGAGTTGTCAACAAACATCAACATCGCGCCGACATGGTTGGGATTGGCTTTGAGTGTCTTGGTGAGCATCTCTCCCATTTGATTGTTGCCCGAACCTGCGAGAGCTTGTGCCCAGCGGAACAGAAGCTCTGCATCGTCGGGAAAGTGTTGCAGACCTTGTTTAACAGTGTTTTCGGCGACGGCGTAATCTTCTTTTTTCAAGGCCAGATCAGCCGCAGTCAGGAATGATTCCCGCAGAGGAGGGGAGGCTTTCATGCCGGGATCGAAGAAAAGTTCCAGCACCACCCGGGGATCGACATCAAGCTTCAGTGCAGCATCTCCCAAATAGGCAAGATTCTCCGGGGTGACTTTCGAATAACGGATACTGTTGATGTAGGGGGCGCTGCGATCGAGGTATTCCTGTGCTACGTCCGGTTTGTTGTTAAACAAAGCAACACGATGACCGGCAGGATACAGTTTGATGCCGCTGACGCGTCGGTCTTCGAGCCCGTCCTGAAGGATTTCGAAAGCTCGTTCGTACCGTCCCAACTGCATGGCGTTTTCCATGCCGAGCAGATACCATTTTTCGTTGAAAGCGTTGGAATCCTTGAGTTGTTCTTCGCACACATTCAGGCTTTTTTCATACTCACCTTCCCGATTCCATCCGATTGCGTCGTCGTATGCGTCTGCGTGGCTTGTTTGGCTAAAGCAAAAGAGGTGGAAGCACAAAGTAACTGCGATGGTGAGCAGCGCATTTGCATGGCGAATCCGATGATGGAAGAGTGTCCCCATGATGATTTCCAGCACGATAGCCTGCCGAGGCAGGATTGCAAATAAATTGAGGACATTAAAAATTCAAGGAAAGGATTGTTTATTTGTTCCCTGGTTGGGATTGTGTTTATAACCAACTCCGACTTGAAACCGGGAATTTTGAATCTGCGCGAGTCCTTATGTTCTGGATTGACCCTAATGGGTGTTTGGCTTACCTTAGAGTGGTTATTTTAGAAAAACTTCCAATACGATTTGGTGGCATAATTCATACTCGTGAAAACCTTCCTGGAATTCTGACGTGGTTGTGCACAGGGCTATTGATATGCACCGTCATTTGGTTGGGTCGATATTTCTCCCCGATATTGGTTTTCGGTTTTCTTGGCTTTTCCTTGCTGGTATTTCTTCCCGCGCTTTGTGGTTCTTTTATTGGCTGGTTTCTGGGGGGTGTTCGTAACGAATGCAAACAATTTCGCCACCATCGCAAGATAGAACGATCATTTCGGTAAAGATTGTAGCTTACCAAAGCCAGATCCTCGCGCCCACATCCACACCACCGCAAAGCGTCCGTATCGGGTAGCGCACCGCTGCCGCGGGGCAGCGAGTGTGAGAATCAGTGATCCCAACGAGTTCGTTTAGGCAAATGCTTTTGGTCATTGGTATAACCAAATCTATTTGATAGGTTTGAAAGGTGTTCCAGACGGTTGATTGCCGGTGGCTGGTCGTTGAAAGACGGCGCCATAATCTGTAAAGCCATCCACAAATCCACCATGGGATAGAAAGAAATGTCCCTTTTCCAATCCCATGAAACGATCGAGTCGGTCTTCTTTACCGGTAGGATCATGACTGAATTTGGCGCTGGTGAGTTCTATCCAGTTCCCGTTGGGTTGAACAATCCATTGGTTTCCGTATAACGCTTTGCGAATCAGGTGACCGTTGCTTCCGACGAAATTTTCGCTGAAGCTGTAAAGACCGCGCATATATCCGCCTTCACCCGGAGTGTCCCAGGAGGAAATTAACATCCATTCCAGGCTATCCGGGTGATGATAATACCCAGTAAAGCGTGTGTGTGTGTCGTTAATCGGAGTGGCCGTGACCAGAAATTTTTGAGTGCTTCCGGTTTTCCATGGGTATTTCAGGTGGCTGTGTCCGCCGGTACCTTCATTCCCGAAGCGTCCGGTAAACACTCCATCTCCTTTTTCAACCAGTCGCACGCGATCCATTTCGTCGACTTTGTTGGGATCAGTTGGTTCGGTGCCCCGGTCCCACACGCTGAAAATAATCCGCCGCTCCGTCGGGCTGTTTACTTGCATTCCGAAATAACCCCGGTGCCATCCGCAAGCCATGTAGTATGAGTGAACGGGATCTTCCAGAGCCGTCATCTCACAATAAAAAGCGGCTACCTTGACGTTCTCCATTACCGGATAGACCAAATGGACGGAGGCGGCATTCCGCCTGGGTTTCAGGTTGAAATGGGCTTTATCAACAGACTCTCCATCTAGTTCAAGCTGGATGATATCCAGAGCCGTGGCATCGGCATCTTGTGAAGGGATGCGTTTGAGTGCGATAGGAAGATAGCCTGGTTCAGTTATCTCGAACGCGCCGAAATCTACTTCGGCTTCCTTATTGTTCTCAATGTTCACAACCCGGCGCTTTTCTTCTGAACCGACCTGTAACTTTAGGGCGACCGAACCCTCATCCCGTCCGCGGACTTGCAAGCGAACTTTCAGGTTGCCAACGTTCTTGAAATTCCCATACCACTGAATCTGAGTCGCATGATCCTTCCAGTTTACAATACCGCCTTGTCTGGAAATGCGTGCACCTCCCATGTCCGGTTCAAGGTAACCGGTCTCTGCCGGTACGATCAGTGATGCAGCCCCGGAACAGAGGTGCAAGCAAAGCAGGGCAAATAAACTCACGATAAAATTTGATCTCATAATGCTAAGTGAAATGGACATAGGTGAAGCTCTTTTCTTACTTTGCAGTAAACTGCAGGTAAGCCTCAATTTGATGGACAGAGAATATTCAATATGATTACAGACACAAGAGGTAGTTGACCAAATCCTCCTTTTCCTGCTTGGAGAGTTGAAGTTGCAAGATGAGGTTAAAGAATTCAACGGCGTCATGTAGAGTGGGGAGACGTCCGTCATGCAGGTAAGGCGGGGTGTCTTTGATGCCGCGTAATGGGAAGGTCTTGATGGGGCCTTCAGGGCGTCCGACGTAGAAGCGTTCGACTTTCAGGTCGTGCATGTAATCGTCCACGAAGGCGGGGCCATAGTGACATTTGGAGCACATGGCTTTGCCGTGAAACAGGACCTCACCACGGCGTTCGGACTCGGAGGAAAGTTCAGGGATGAGCCGCATGAGTGGATCGAGCTTCGGGGTAGGGGGATAATCGAGTATGGCGTTGAAATCGCCCATACGGTTGGTCACTTCGCGTTTGACAGCTCGAGGGCCGATGGCTTGCTGCATGCCTGGATCTCCGTCAAAGTATTCTTCAACTTCCGAAAAATGATCCATGCTGCGAATGGATCGTTTGGAGGAAAGTTGCATGAGGTTGAAGTTCCCCCGCATGGTCGGCGTATCGACACGCAGACGGGCCAGAATCGGACGGGCATCGGGGCCAAGTTCGAACGCTCCGCTGGTATGTCCGTTGACGTGGCAGTCAAAGCAGGCCACGCCCTTGGATGGCTTTTCAGTGACCCGATGGTCGGTGTGGTTGAACCAGGTGGTCGGTGAAGGGCGCAGGAGTTCTTTGAGACCTTCCATTTGCTCTGGAGTGATCAAGCCATCGAAAATTTCAAAAAAATTATCAAGTGTGACTTCGCGGCCGTTGGTGACGTCGCCCAATTCCCTGTGAGTGGACAGGTACATCGGTGGTGGGAACTCGGGAAGATACGCCTCCGGGATGTCCATGTCCACATCCATGCGTTCGTGTTCGGGATGAACTTTGATCCATGATCTGGGAAAGACCATGTGAGCGGTTGATTGGAGGGGGTGGGCCAACGGTTTGTAGGGAAATAAATCCCGATCCTTTATTTCCGACGGCGTCAGTTCGGCCATGGTTTCGTAGGAGGAAATGTCGGCCGCCAGTCTGGCCACAGGTCCCTTCATGATGGGTTTGCCTCCGGACATGAACTGACCTTCGATGGGCTCCTCTGTGAAGGAGAAACGTTCATTCATGTAAGCATGCACATCTCGCATCAATCCGGGTTTTTGCTTTCGGTGGAACTCAATCCATTGATCGAATCGCATGGGTAGCACGGGTGATGCAAAGGAGGAAACCCCGCGTCCGTAATAGCGCCATAAATCGAATGGAGTGCGCATGCCTTTTTGGATGGCCGGGTAAATCTGCAGTCCGTCCAACCGGGGCCCCGTGGCTTCCTGGATCTGTCGCGGGGAAGGAGCCGGCGCGAAATGGATCTCATCCGTCGAAGTCGTGTTCCGCGCGTCCTGGCCGGGGTTCGTCGCCTGGTTTGTGATTTCCTGAGAGTTGGATTGAGTCTGCCGCCGGGTGGAAGGAACCCGGCTAAGGTCACTGCCGTGATACAACTGGTAAGTGGAATAAACACCGAAGGCGATTCCAATGATGCCCAGCATGCCAATGATGCGTGCAGTTTTCTCATTCATGGTTTGGACTGGCTGTTGGTTTGATCGACCAATGCAGCGCTTGGAATTCTTTTAGGTTTTCGGATTACGGGCAGGAGAATGGCCCATCCTGCCGCAAGAAAGACCAGGTTTTTTATAATATATTGCCCCTCGATGGTAGGCGCGAAAGGGGCGTATTTAAAGGTCAATTCGGGCAGGAAAAACAGCGGTCAAAACGTTCCGGCCATGTGGGCAAAGAACAGAATGGAGACCCACCGCAGGCAAATGTTCAGGATGAACCCGATCCCGATCAACACTTCCATCACTGCCAGACTTCTCAGGGCCAGATCCGCTCCCATTTGATAACCGGACATGCGCATGATGGTTTGACTGCCCAGTAATTCGGCAGGGCTCAGGTCCGGGAACAGTTTCAGGAAACCGAACAGGAAATAAACCAACCCCAATGACAAGCGCAAAAGCAGCAGATCGGAAGCGTAGGCTTCCTGCGAAATGGCTGGTTCACTTGGGACCGTTTTACTTGCGCTTGAAGAGGACATGTTTTCGTCCGGGGTTTTAATGATTCGCTTGCAGGCATCAGACTGCTTTTCAAACGACTAATAAATGATTTCTTTCAACACGCTCCCATGAACATCCGTCAAACGGACATTTCTCCCCGCGTACAGGTAAGTATGTTCCTCGTGGTTAATGCCCAGTTGGTGGAGTACGGTTGCCCAGAGGTCGTAGACATCGCAGGGTTTGTCGGTGACGTGATAACCGAATTCGTCGGTAGCGCCATAGACGGATCCACCTTTGAAACCGCCACCCGCCAACCAGACACTGAATCCGAAAGGATTGTGGTCGCGACCATTGCTCCCTTGAGAAAAGGGTGTCCGGCCAAATTCGCCGGCGAAGATGACGATGGTTTCATCGAGCAATCCGCGACGTTTGAGATCCACCAACATGGCGGCGATGGGTTGGTCCACCTGATGCCCCATGGCTCCATGACCGCGTTCCAGGTCGCCGTGTTGATCCCACGGGTTCGCCGCGCCGCCAGCTCCGATGTTTTCAGTCAGGCAACTCAATTCCACAAACCGAACCCCCCGTTCCACCAGGCGGCGAGCCATCAGGCATTGCAGGGCGTAGGCCGCTTTTTGTGGATGTGGGTCGTCCACTCCATAAAGTTTTTTGGTTGCTTCGGTTTCGCCTTTCAAATCCACCAGCTCCGGCACGGCGGTTTGCATGCGGTAGGCGGTTTCGTAGTTGCGGATGGCGGCCTCGACTTGAGTGGAATGATTCGATTGTTTCAGGAATGTTTGATCCAGGCTTTCAATGAAGCTCAATCGTGTCTGCTGTTGTTGATCAATTTCCCTGGGCATGATGTTGGCGACGGCTTCCCTTGCGTCCACTTTAAGAATGGAAGCCTGATGATGCGCCGGAAGAAATCCGTTGCTGAACAAACCGACCCCGCCATGAGGGGGAACCGCGCCGCCGCTTTGCAGGACCACGTAGCCCGGCATGTTGTGATTCAGATTGCCCAGACCGTAATTGATCCAGGCCCCTGCGCTGGGGTGTCCGATGAAAGGGAATCCGGTATGGAAAGCGAAGTTGCCCTGGGCATGTTCGTTCAGCTTGGTGGTCATGGAGCGGATGACGGTCAAGTCGTCCGCACACCAATCCTGGAGCCTTGGAAACATGGAGCTGATATCAATCCCGCTTTGACCGCAACGTTTGAACTCGAAAGGGCAGGGGAAGATGTTCCCATTGTTGTTGAACTGGGTGCGCTCGATATTGACCGGCATGGGTTTGCCTGCCAGAGATTTCAATTTCGGTTTGGGATCAAATGTGTCGATGTGGGAAAACCCTCCCGACATGTAGCAGAGAATGACATTCTTCGCTTTGCCCTTGTAGTGTGGTACCGGCCCCGAAGGAACCGCGTTCAGGGATTGCGATCGCAGGGCTGAAAAGGCCATGAGGCCGAAGCCCGAGGAGCACTTTGCCAACATGCTGCGGCGTGAGATCATGGGGTTGGGTAATGGTTTATTGGACATAGATGAACTCCTTCAAATTGAAAATGGCATGTGCCAGGTCAGCCCATGCATGGCTCAACCCCTGCTTGCTCTGGATGTTTTCCAGTGCTGCTTTGGTTGTGTTGATTTGGGATAACCAGTTGTTCCGTTTGGATAATTCCTCTTCATTTAAAACCGCCAGCAGGTCCTTCTGGGAAACAAAATGAGGATCGCCATTGAATGAAGCTTTGATTTCATCAGAAGACAAGGCTCTGTCATAAAACCGGGCTTTGGCGATCTGACCTCTCAACAAGCGATTGCCGCCAGGGGAACCATGGCGGTTTCCGAAAAGCAATTGAGCGTTGCCGGCCGAAAACGTGACCGGTCCGTCGCTTCGGTATGGCTTGCCGTATTGCGTTCCGTTTCGGTAGGCCGTGATCGTTCCGTCAACCTGGTACGTCAGCGCAATGTGCACCCATTCCTGGTGAGCGGTATGCTCATCCTCGCCATGCAGATTCTGAGTGCGCGCAAAGACGTTGCTTCCTGCCAGCCATTTTCTGGATGTTTGTTCGCCGTAGACAATCGCATCGAACGTTGAGCCTGAAGTATCCTGCAGGGACATCACTCCGCCGCCTCGTTGATCAAGGTCGTCCAGTTGCACCCAGGCTTCGAGCGTCTTTTCTTTGATGTCTTTTTGAAATGCTTTTGATCGGGCGTAACTTCCTTTTCCGTTTAATTTCAACGCACCTCCTTCCAACCGGGCCTCCCCCAGCAACTCCAGATCCAGACCGCCGATCTCATCCTTCAATCCGCTCGAAAAATTCCAACTGGCAAAGGGGGCGGGACCTGGGGCAGCAGTTTTCAGAGTGTCCTGATCTCGCCCTTCCAGGACTCGCTTTCTTGCCGTTTCCTCCAATTGGAGCAAGGCCGCCTCGGTTTCCTTAACTTGATCGCTCAGCGCGTTTATTTGCCGGGTGGTATCCTGTTTCAGATCGTGCATGGCGGTCAGAAATTGTTCCGCACGGATGGTTTCGCTGAGATTTGGATAGCGCCCCAAGGCTTTCAGGAACAGGGATTGGATTTCGTTTCGATGGGTTCCTTTAACTGAAGGATCTATCTGAGCCAAACCTGAAACCCATTTTTCGGCGCAATCAATAACAAACCGATCATTCAACATGCTCAAGGATTGGCCGGGCACGTTGGTGGCATCACGACGACCTCGCGTGCTGGCGGGTACCGGCGCGTCGAACAAGGTGAGAAAGGGATCCAGATCGTTTCGCTTGACCCGGACGTAAACACTGCGCCTGGGGGAGTTGCCGTTGACCGGGGAACCATACTGGGTGTCCCGATCCAATTTGCCGGACACGGCGAGCAGACTGTCCCGAATCGCTTCTGCTTCCAATCTGCGAACGGAAAAATGCGACCATAGCTGATTGTCAGGATCCCTGGCTGCTGCCAGATCCGATGTGTCGCTGGAGCGTTTCCAGGTTTCCGAGGTGACCAGAAACCGGATCATGTTCTTGATCGACCATCCGTTGTTTTTGAAATGTGCAGCCAGAAAATCCAGTAGTTCCGGGTGAGTTGGTGGAAGGCCAAGTTTGCCGAAATTATCCGGTGTGGCGACGATGCCTTTCCCGAAGAGGTGATGCCAGATGCGGTTGACGATCACTCGCGAGGTCAGAGGGTTGTCATCACGCAGCATGTCCTGGGCTAACTCCAGACGACCGCTCGATTTAGTTTGATAAGGTTTGTCATCCAGAAATTCCAGGAATCGTCGAGGCACCACATCCAATGGCTTCTTGTGGTCGCCCCGATCAAACAGGACCTGGTCGAAACCTTCCGTTTCGAATTGGCCCGGAGAACGCATGGGCGTGGCTAAATGTTTTTCAAATCGGCGCCATTCTTCCAACATTTTGGCAATCGAAGTTCCTTCCTGAGCCTGGTTGGTAAGAATCTTTGATTTCAATATCGCATCCAGAAAAACCGCCTGGGCATCCGTGAGGTGTTTGTTTTTCCATGCAGTCAATGATTTGAAGATCGACTTTCGGTAAATGGCCAGGAGTTCACTTTGGCTTTCTGGTAATTCATCCTTTGTCTCTGCCAGAACCGGTCGGAATATTTCAGCTCCCACCTGGTTGTTGAAAGGAGAGTTCGAGGGGACGATGACGGCGTTACGGATTCCGAACCAGGAACGCGTTTGGTCAAGCCTGGCAAGCACGGGCTGATCGGCCGCGGTGGTGACTTCGATGTGGATTTGATCTCCCTTCCAGTAATCGAGCGGAAACTTCCTCCAATGCCAGCGTGATCCATTCATACGTTCCACCGGATAAACCGTTCCGTCACGCGGGTAGTTTTGAACCGCATAGCGCGCCATGGCATTTCCGTCCCCGTTGACCAACAGCCAGAGGTCGTAAGGTTGATCGAGTTGGATTCTGGGTGAATGCAACAAGCCTCGATCCTTGGTGGACACCAAATGAGAATAGGTGCCGGAAGGAAGTATATTTTGGACAATGGATTCTCCTTCGGTAGACAAGGCCCAGGTTCCGGAATGAGCAGGTCGTGTTGCTGACGGACCCTCTGCAAACCATTTTGAGGCATCCGAAGGATCTGCAAGATTCCAGTCATGAACACGCTTGAATGTTTCTGCTCCGTTGGCTTGTTCCCGCAGTGCTTTCCATGCTTCCAGGACTTCCTTGCGATCGGTCTCAATGGCGGACAATGGCCATAGCACATCGCCTTTTTTGGATTGCTTCAGCGCTTCCAACAACACGTTTGAATCTGGATTCAGGTGCTCCGTCTCGATCATCCATGTCGCAATGATTTCCTCCTTGATGGATGCCTTCAGCGCTTTCATTTTAACGCGTAAATCCGCTTCCGAAGTGGGGGGGACGTTTACTTGAATCATGGTAGGCCGTCCGGAGGCCATGATTCCGTACCATGCGTAGAAATCCTTTTGACTGATGGGTTCGAATTTGTGGTCGTGACACCGAGCACAGGAAACCGTGATGCCTTGAAAGGCTTTGGAGACGACGTTGATCTGATCGTCGGTGAAACGTACTTGCTCATCCAGCGCATCGGTTGGAGCAAAACCATGGAAGACCATGCGCAATTGCGCGGTTCCGATGGCCGATTCGTTGAGCCCGAGTTCCTCATTGATGCGCGGATGCGCCACTAAATCCCCTGCCAGATGTTCGAGAAGAAGCTGATCATAAGGTACGTCATTATTCAGGGCTCGAATCAGGTAATCACGATAAAGCCATGCATTCGGAATCATGGGATCCCCCTCGCTGCCGTGAGATTCGGCGTAACGCACCCAATCCATCCAATGCCTTGCCCAACGTTCTCCAAACTGAGGTGAATTCAAAAATGTATCCACCCAGTCTACATAGGCGTTAGGGCGTTGATCCGCCAAAAATGTTTCGATTTCCTCCGGACTGGGGGGGAGTCCGCGGAGTATCAGGCTCAAGCGCCGAATGAGTGTTTCTCCATTTGCTTCTTCTGAAGGTTCCAGTCCTGCTTCCTTTAATTTGTCTGCGATAAAGGCGTCCACTGGATGCATGTGCCGTGTGGCGTCAGGTGGGTAGGGGATGTCAACTGCCTTGATCGGTTGAAAACTCCACCATTGTTTCCGCCGTTCCATGACGGCTTCCCAATTCGTGTCCGTTTCCAACTCTTCTTCCGAAGGTGGATGGTCTCTTGGATCAACGGCTCCCTTGGCTATCCATGCCTCGAAATCAGCGATAACCGAGGCTTCCAGCTTTGCACCCGACTTCGGCATTTGTAAATCTTCAGAGGTCTGGTGGATGGCCTGTATCAGGAGACTGTCTGCCGGTTGGCCCGGAACGATGGCCGGCCCGGAGTCACCGCCCCGACGCAAGGCATCCCGATGATCGAGTGCCAGTCCACCCTTCTGAGGTCCTTTGGATCGATGGCACTCATAACAATCCTGAGCCAGGATGGGGCGAATACGTGATTCAAAAAATTCAACCTCTGTTGTATCCTGTTCCGCCTGCAAAGGAAGAAAACCGGTGAGCAACAGACCTAAGCTACAGATCCATAATCGGATCGACTTCAACGTCAAAGTGTTTAACATGGGATTCAGGTGCATTTTACCATGCATGCGGAAAGGCGGCAATCTTTGAACACGCCTATAATTCGATTGTTTTGTTCAGGGACAGAAAGTGCAGCCATTTGCGGGTGACGGGGCGTTGATAGATTCTCTGCAGAGCCTGGGCGTAGAGTTCCAGTTGTACCTGGTAATGATTGAGGCGGGTTGAGACAGCTTCCTCCTGGATGTTGTCGGTTTTGTAATCGAGGATCTGGATGGATTGTTCGTCCAGAATGCACAGGTCGACAATGCCTTGTACAATCACAAAATCATCCTCCGTCGATGCAGCATCCTCTGGAGAAAGACCGAGGGCAGCCAGTTCGCTGAGTTTGAATCGAGCGGTGAAGGGCATTTCTCTTTGAACCAGATCGATGTGGTTCAGGATGGTTTTGCCTGCGGCCCCTTGCCAGAAGTGATGAATCGCTTGGAGATCCAGAGCTTCCTCTGCAACGGGGTCCAGGTTGCCGGAAAGGATCATGTCTTCCCTTTGTCGTTCGAGGTGTTCCATGGACATGTCCGGCTGTAATGCTAACCACTGCAGGAAATGGTGGTGCATGGTGCCTCGTTCGCTGGCGGACAGGTTGCCTGGTTTTCCAAGTGAGCGGCTCGTGGTTGCTTTGGGTTCCTGGAAAAACCAGGAGGCGGATTCGTCAGCGGTAGATTCATCCCGGTGACGGCGTAGCATGGTGACCGTGGCTTTGGCGGGGTGGTGGGTGGCCGCTTGGTAGGGGTAATTCCAGCTTGCCATGTGCTGCCATTGGGGCAGTTGTGCTGCTGTTGGGGCAGTGGGGTCAGTCTGATCAGGCGGATCAGTCCGATCGTGCTGGTCTTCAGGTATGATTACATGCCACTGCAGGTATGCTCCCTTTCCCTTGGGTTCGCTCCACCATTCCGGGTGGTTGAGTTGTTGGCAGAGCCAGGTGAACAGCCAGTCCATGGCGCACCGCGTGCTGGAGGGCGCGTCGGATGCTGTGTCACTGAGAGAGCGCTCGGTCCATTTTTGCATGCGGTTTTCGGAAGCGGTTCCAGCCAGGATCAGGTGGTCTCTTGCGCGGGTGAAGGCTACGTAGAGCAGGCGCATTTCTTCGCGCAGACTTTCCGCTTTGCGTCTTCGTCTTCCGATCCAGAGGGGCAGGCTTGGGTAACGGGGTTTGGCTCCGGGTGGTTGGATCATGCCGGCCACGCCCAGGGTTTCATCCAGTAGCCACGTCTGTTGGATGTCCTGGAAGTTGAACGTACCGGCGAGGCCCGCCACGGCGACGATTGGGAATTCCAGACCCTTGCTCTTGTGAATGCTCATCAGGCTGACTGCCTGGCCTTCTTCGCCCAGGCCCGGATCGAATTCAGCTTCCAGGTTGCGCTTGTTCTCGAGATATTGCAGGAAGCGGTTCAAGCCTTGTTGTTGGTATTGGTCGAACTGACGGGCCAATTGAATCAACTGCTTGACGTGGGTGATGGCTTCGATGTGGTTTTGAGTCGAGGCCAGGTGTTCCAGGTAAAAGGTATCGTTGAGGATTGCTTCCAGTCGTCGGCTCAGATTCAAATGGCGTCCGCTTTGTCTCCATCGATAGAATTGTTCCAGGAACTGTTTGGTTTTTTTCCGCGCGGACGGGATCAGTGAGTGGTCGATGAGGTGGATCGGTAGAATGGATTCGGGGCTTTCTCTGGTAAACTGATGCAGCGCGCTCCAGAAACTGCCCCTGCGCGCTCCGATTCGAATCAAGGACAATTCGTTGTCGTTCAAACCCACCAGCGGCGACCTGAGTACGGCAATCAATGGGATGTCCTGGCGGGGATTGTCCAGCAGGGTGAGGAGTGACACCAGATCGGTGATTTCGGTTCGTTCCAACATGCCGCTGCGGGGAACCGACAGGGGAATGTTCAAATGACCGAACACACGCACATAGGTGTCGGCCCTGGATCGAACGGATCGCATCAAAATGGCCATGTCCTTCCATTCAACGGGACGGAACTTGTCCTTCGCATGATCGTATACCGGGTGTTGATCCTCCTTCAATTGCAACAGACGTTCCGCAATCATCCTGGCTTCCTGTTCCGTTTCCGACAGGGGAGGCTCCGTTTGATCGCCGGAAGGATCTTCCGGTTTGACCGTCATGATCAGGCGGCATTCCACGGAGGGTTCATCCTTGGTTGCCAGGGAGGAGCGATTGTCGGGATCGCCGAATTGTAGGTGAGCGTTCGCATCATAGGCGATGCCCCCCTCATCGGACCTCATCAAGTGGGAAAAGAAGGCGTTGACGAAATTCAGAATACCGGGACGACTACGAAAGTTGTCCTGGAGGTAAACGACCTGGCATGGTTCCGACTCTTTGGGGGTTCGCCAGTCACGTTCGTAGTCGATGAAGAACCGTGGGTTGGCCAGACGAAATCCGTAGATGCTCTGCTTGACGTCGCCGACAAGAAATCGGTTTGCCTGTGCACCTTCACCTGCAATGGCGGTCAGGATGCAGTCCTGGGCTGCGTTGATGTCCTGGTATTCGTCAACGTAAACCTGTTTGAATTGTTCGTGAATGCTTCGTGCAAGTTCGGTGGGTTGATTCAGGTTGCGATCCCAAAGCAGGTCCAGCGAGAACTGTTCCAGATCGGAAAAGTCCAGGCCGCCGCGTTCACGTTTTTTCGAAGCGAAGTCCGTTGTGAATTCTCGTGTCAATTCCAACAGCACCAGGGTGCCGCTACGGAACCATTTCCAATCTTCTTCCAGTGGGTCGCTTGTGGTCTCATCATCCTTGCACAACGTGGCGAGGAAGGCGGCATCGTCGAGCATCCGCTTGATGGGTTCCCGGTGCTTCGTCTTGCAACGTGGAGGCCAGAATTCGTTTTGATCCCGATCTGCCACAGAACGGATGCACTGACTTATCGCTTCGAGGTTGGGGGGGACTTGTGTGCAAGGAAGCATGAGTTCGAGACATGCCTTGGCGTTGGTGTTGTCGTCCGGGAGAGTTTGTAAAACCGGAATCCATTGTTGCATCCAATCCAGCGTTTCGTTCAGGAAACAGGATCTCCATTGATCGGGTGATTCTTGAACCATCAAGCGGATTTGTTCACTGATCCAGTGATGCGGCGCGACCATGGCTTGGCTGAATCGATGTAGTCTGATGATCCATTCCCTCAATCCGCGGTCCCAGCCGTTTTCAAATTCGGTGACATAACGCCGGACAGACTCGTCGAGCGCTTCCTTGCCTTCGTAATGGCGTTCGAGCAGTTCATCAAGCGTCTGCTCTTCGAGGAACGCGATTTCCTCAGGCTCGAGGACGCGCGCCTGGGGGTCCAGTTCCAGAGAGTGAAAATGCTGGCGGATGAGGTTGAAACAAAACGAGTGCAGAGTGCCGATGGAAGCGGCATCGATGTGCGCCAGTTTTTCCTGCAGATCGGGGTTTTGCGGGTCCTGCAGCAAAGCTTCTTCTAGCCGCTGGGCGATGCGCCCACGCATTTCGCTGGCTGCCGCTTCGGTAAAGGTGACCATCAGGATTTCCAACAGGGAAATCGGGGCGGTCGTGTTCAGCAACTGGCGCATACACCGGTCGATGAGGGTTCGGGTTTTCCCTGTTCCCGCTCCGGCCACGACCAGGACGTTTCCTTTTGCTTCAATGGCTTGTTGTTGGGCGGCAGTGTGCTTCATGATTCCTGTTGTGGAACATCACCATAGGATGCCGGTTCGAGGTTGCGCCATTGTTGAGTCCAGGGATCGATGCGGCAGACGCTGGCAAAGTCGCATCGTTCACAGGGAGTTTCATTGCGGTGAAGGAATGGTTCAATGCCCATTTCGCCATTTAAAATGCGGTCTCCAAACTGACAAAGCAACCGGGAGGCATGCTCCATGAAGTGTTCGAATTTTTCCGAAGGCATGACATGCCAGTGCGTCTTGCGGGGGGAACCGTCTTTGTTGAGCTGATACTGAAACTGGTCTCCACTCGTCGCGCCTTCTCGCTGGTCCATCCAGGGCAGGGCGTCCAGATTGAAACAACCCACATGCTGATAGGCTTTGCGGACGGCTTCTTCCGCGACAGCTTGATGAAGCGCTTCTTTGCGTGAACTTTTGCCTTCATAACGTGCACGTAATGTCGTGAAAAAGGCGCCGACCGCCTGGATGCTTTCAACGCCGAACGCCTTGGCCATGCCGGGGTGACGAAGAACGTTGAGGTAAACGGGTAATTGCAGTTGAATCCCGTTCCAACTGAGCGTCGCATCGGGTTTCTTTTTTCCGGATTTGTAATCCACCACGATGCCCATCACTGAGCCGTCCCGCAACGCCAGCAAATCCACACGGTCGATGATCCCGTTGAAGATCATGCTTGCATTGTCGGAGAGGTTCAATTCCCAGGCGGGGAGTTTGGGATCTTTTCCTCCGAACGCCACTTCGACTCCGTTTGGTTCGAATGCGTATTGCTTCATCCAATCCACCACCACGCCGATGAAGGTCTCCAACCCCCGACCCAACGCGATCGCTGTGACGCGGTTGGCAGGTTTGTCTTCCATCAGTCCATCGTGGAACACAGTCATGGTCTGGCGCACGATCTGGGACATGAATTCGCGCGCCTGATGGGAGGTCAGGTCATGCCATGTCAGCCCTTCTTCCTGAAGGGCCAGATGAAAGGACTCCAGGGCGGCATGTTGAAAGCTGCCGAGACGTCTGGCATCCAGCTCAAACGCGAGACGTTCCTCGGCTTTCAATCCGGATTGAACGAAAAACCGGAATGGACATTCGGCGAAGGCTTCGATTCGACTGACCGATGTACGCAGTTTGGGGGATTCCGGCGTCTCCGAGAACAACGAGCGGGCGATGTTGGCGTCCAATCTTGAAACTTGTTCAGTGCCGCCTTCCTTGCCAATAAAGGCGATCGATCGTTCGTTTCTTAAGAGGGGGATGATGTTTTGGATGTCTTTTTTTGAATGGTGCTTCTTCCATGACCAAAACTCAGGGGAAAGCAACAACTCACGTTCATGCAACGAATCTTCGAGTGGGATCGTTTCTTTGAAAGATCCAATGACCAATTGTGGGAACAGACGTTTGACATGATGGATCAAGGCGGAAGGCAACAGGGCCTGGCCATCTTCCGCGTTAAGTGCGTATGAGAGTGAAAGCCAATCAGTGGAACGTGTGCAGCCAATGTATCCGAGGAAGCGTTCGGTGGCCAGTTGGGTGCGATAACGGTTGCCGATTGAGACACCTTCTTCTTCCAGTCGCAACCGCTCCCGTTCGTCGAGGATCAAAGGGATGGTTGGTTTGGCAGGAAAAATGGATTCGTTCAATCCCAGGAGATAAGTGGCTTTCAGGTCAGGATTGCGTGACCGGTCAATGGCTCCCACCAGGACTTGGTCGATAGCGGGAGGCAAAACGCCCACGGAAAGGTGATTCAGCCCGGCTTCGAGGATGGGAATCCATTCCCTGATGGGAAGAGGTGTTTCCGCAAATGCCAGTTCGATGTTGTTCAACCAGGATTCCAGAGATTCCAACACGCGCATGTGGAATCCGGTATGCATGGACATGCCGGGTTGGTCTTTGGAATCGGTATCCCAATTCTGGAGACGGGATTCCACCCCGTGTGCCTGCCATAGGGCCCGGCAAGCCGCTGACAACTGTAGTCCGTTCCAAGGCTGGAGGGTGCCCGGAAATCGGTTGTTGTTTGGGGTGCCCAGGAATCGTTTGATGGGTTGGAGCAGTTTGTCCCGGATTGGTTCAAATCGTTCGACAAGTTTGTCCGGGCCTTTGAGGGGCTGCCACCAACGGGCACCTCGCCAGCCGCGCTCGATGGAAGCATTTTCCAGATCGTCGATGGCGTCGATTGTCAGGGGAGTGAACCCTGATTTCAAATAGGCAAACCAGTCTTCGTGCGCCCAGCCATAGGCAGGCAGCCGGATGGCGCTTCGGGTGAGTTCGATGAGTGGATGGTGCGCGATCGATTCACGTCGGTCAATGAAACAGGGAATGTCATATCGATCGAAAACATGCCGAACGATTTCCTGATAATGAGGCAATGATCGCACCAGGACGGCGATTTGATGAAAGCGCATGCCCTCCTCACGCACGTGTTTCAAGATGCCACGTGCCGCATGGATGGCTTCCGCTTCCCGGTTTTGACAGGCGGTGATGGTGATGGATTGTCTGGTTTGGTCCGAATCCCCGTCTTCGAGGCCCAGTTGAAGCTGGTTGCTGCCCGAAGTTTTTATTGAAGAGGAGATTTCAAAAGGGGCAGGCCGGGTCCAGCTTTCTTCAAGATAAGCCAGCATGGGATCTTCGGCAAAGCGACCTTTATGTTGAGTGCGATGGAGGACGGTGTGTTTCACCGTGATAGTGTCTATTGCACTAAAGTCATGGATGCACTGCCGAAGCGTTTGATGTGTCGGAAGCCAGATGGAAAAAATTTCACGCTTGTGATCCGGGAATGAATCCGCACAAAAGGCCAGCGTTGTTCTTTTGCTCAGGGGAGCCAGGAGCGTCAGTAGTTGACGTTCCTGCGGGGTCAATGCAGCGAATCCGTCCATCCAGAGACCGCCCAACCAGAAAGGAATCGACGAATGATTCATTCGTCCCAGAGTGCGCAACGCGTCAGCGGCCAGGTCCAGCAGGCAATCGGGATCGTGCAGTTGTTTGTTTTCAATCCAGGATCGGTAGTTCTGATAAAGCAGGGCAATATCATGCAGTTTGTATCGGATGCGGGTTGGCAGGTATTCGGATTCGGCAAGTTCAAGCAGACGCGCGGGGGATGTGCGGCTTTGCTGGAATTCTCGAATCACGCGACTGAGTTCCTGTGCCAAGCCGGGCAATTTGGCTGAAGCATGAAAGAGGCGGAGTTGGTCCTTGATCTGATTCAGCAGGGCGCGCATGACCATGATCCGGCCTTCTTCGGAAAGCAGCCCGCGGGCTCCCTGTCCTGATTGGGACAGGATGAACTCGGCCAGGCGGTCAAAGGACAAAATCTGCAATCGACTGTAACCATGCAGGTCGGGATCACTCAGTAGGGCGTGCTCCATCTGAAAAGTGGCCTGCTTGGGAGCGAGGAGCAGCAGGGGAGGTCCGGACGGGGACTGTTTGAGTTCCGTCCGGATGGCGTTCAGGCATGCGTATGTCTTGCCGCTGCCGGCGGGGCCGATCAGTAGTTCGACAATGTTTTTATTGCCTTGATAAGACATGCGCTGCGAATCTTTCGACAATGGTTATGGGTTTCCTGACATTTCCATGCAGACCAATCGTTCAGGGCTTCGTGCCAGAAATATTCCGTTCGAAAAAGCCGGAAACGCACGCACGCCGGAAGGAAGGATTTGTCTGCGACCCAAGGTTCGGAAGGCGTCGGGTGAAGCTTCGAGGAGGATCAATTCACCGGATTCCATCATGAGCAGCAACTGATCGTTGACGCAGATCACCGATCCAGCGCTCAGGTTGTCCTCACTCCATTGGACCTTTCCGGTGGCTGCCTCGATGCAACGGAATTCAGGTCCATACTCCTGGCGGCCATGAAATCCGTATAAATATCCCTGATGGTAAACGCAGGTGGCATAGTGGTTGGATATGTGATCGTCCCCCGACCAAATGCGATTGAGCAAATTCCCTTTACGTTTGACCAATAAAGCGCCCGCTCCATAGCTGGCGGAGACAAACACACCTTCGGGGAGCAGGAGAGGCGTGGCGGCATTGACCGATGCGTTCATGGAGGAACGCCAGGGCAACGAGGCCAGGATATGGCCTGAGCCTGGTTCCATGGTGTAAAGTTTCTCGCGCGTCCAAACCCATAAGGCGGGATCCTTGCCTTGGTTTTCCAAGACAGGGGATGCATAGCCGGCTTCATCCGCTGTCGCCTTCCATGCAAGTTTCCCCGTATTACGATTCAATGCGATCACACCCGAGTCATCCTGGCCCCCTATGATGAACACCACCACGTCGCCTACGGCCAGCGGTGATGGGGCCATGCCAAAGAATCCCTTTCCGCTTTTCCAGGTCGATTTGGCGTCCACCTCCCATCGCTTTCTTCCGGAGTTTTTCTCGACAGCGGAGAGCATGCCGTCTGCGCTCATGAGAAAGATTGAATCACCATCCACGCAAGGAGTGGCTCGGGGGCCGTTGTCGAAACCAAAGTCATCACGGTATTGGGTTGCGTGCTGGTAACGCCAGTTTCTTTCACCTGACTTAAGGTCGATGCTGTCCAGGGTGCTTTGAGTTCCAAGGCGGTGGTAAAGAAAAACTGTTTTATCGGAAATGATCGGTCCGCTGAAACCGCTTCCGACTTTTTGTTCCCATTGTTTTTTGGGTGGCTGGTTTTTCCAGTTGGTCCGAATGGTTTCACCGGTGACTGCGCCATTTCGGTGTGGGCCGAGGAACTGAGGCCAGTCACCGCCGCGTGCAACGGTTGCATAGGCACATGCCAGCAGGATTGCCGTCAGCCGGAAAGTATGGAATACGGTGCGCATGGAGAGATTATGGGGGAAACGGATTGCAGCATGCAATAGCAGAGGGGGGAGGTGGGGTGATTGAATAGAGATAAAATGAGTGGCGTCCAAAGCATATCCATACCCGATGTTCAATTTGAAACAAGCATAACAGAAGCATTGTAAAAACAGGAATTCATCCATTCATTATGAAACAAATCAATATCAAGACAGCAACCTTGTTGGTTGCGTTT
>JAQCFT010000450.1 GCA_027619545.1 Verrucomicrobiota bacterium
AGTTTCGCTCCATCCAGAATTGGATTGGTAAGCCGGGCAGTTCCATTGAGGAAGCGGCTTTTGTCCCGCCCTCTCCCCTACATTTGGATGAACATTTAAACCACTGGGAAGCCTATTGGCACGCTGAAGCTCCCGATCATCTCATCCAACTCGCCTTGGTTCACGCTCAATTTGAGATATTGCATCCGTTCATTGATGGAAATGGTCGACTTGGTCGAATGGTGATACCACTTTTTCTCTTCGAGAAAAAGATCCTCAATCGCCCCTGCTTCTACCTTTCCGCATTCTTTGAAGCGCGACGTGAGGAATATATCTCACGCCTACGTGACCTCGGCACACCTGGAAGTTGGACCCGATGGTGCAAGTTTTTCATTGAGGGTGTGTTTGTACAATCCGAAGCCAATACAGTGAAAGCGCGCGCTATTCAGAATCTCTACGAACGGCTAAAGCAACAGGTGTTAGATCTGACACACTCACAGTTCGCTGTCCCGCTGCTTGACTACATGTTTGAACGGCCCATATTTCGAAGTAGTGATGTGGCCAAACTCGAGCACATGCCCAGTGCCCCGATGGTGGCAACTCTCCTCAACAAGCTCAGAGGCGATGGTATCCTCCATACCGTCCGCGAAGGAGCCGGACGCCGCCCGCATGTGCTGGCCCTTGCCGAATTAATCAACCTGTGCGAAGGAAGAAAGGTCCTGTGACCAATGGCTTAAATCACCTGGGAGCTGGTAGGTGAACCATCTTCATGCCTTGGATGACTCCAGCCAAACAAAAAAACCAGAATTAATTTAACTTGAGTTTGTTTTAGTAAGCAGGACGCATATTAAAGCGAAAGCATTTACGATTGAATACGTGAATCTCAATGATTGGGAAGGTTTGCAACGCAAAATGGGCTACAGGCTCGGATTCCCTACATTCTCAACTGATAACTGACACATATGGAAATGGAACTCGGAGTTTTACCTTCTGGAAATCTGACTTTGAAGGACAGTAAGCAAGGTGCCTTGGAGGGAACTCGCTCCAAGTGGGTGCTTGTGGTTCAGAACGGATTTAACGCTTCAACGGGCGCTGGCTTGTTCGCTTTAGCAACCCAACCTGCTTTGAAGTTCTCGGTTACCGTTGCTTATTGGCGCGATTTTGCCGGGATGATGTTGACCGCTCTGTGTCATCTTCCTGAAGATACTTCCAATGATTTGAATGGGTTGCCGACATTGTCTCCGGCGGATCATGCCCGTTTGCTTCTGTGCCTGCCCCCCATGCATGGAGGAGAGTATGTGGATGCGGATATATTGGATCGGCACTGGAAGGAGATGGCTTCCTGGGTCAGCCTTCAACTTGAGGATCAAGGTATTTCGCTGGGAGATTTTTTAAAGGAACAGGCGCCCATGTGGCATCAAGTAGGACGCATCTGTTTTCATTTGGCGGAGAATAAACGAATGCCCGATCGGCCGTTTGCATTCATGGCCACCTATTCACGAGGCCTGTCTGCACACGCAAAAGTACAATACCAGCCTCTTGGACAAGCCCTGCAGGAATACGGGACTTCCAAGGACAAGCAAAAGCTCATCCACTTGTTGAGCCCGGTTCACCTGGCTTCAAAGAAAAGTTCGTATGTCTCCGATCTTGTCGAATCGGGCAACGTTTATCGCCCCATGGCTTTGACGCCCAAAGCAGCATATCAGTTTTTAAAGGATGTGCCTTTGATGGAAGAGTCCGGAATTGTGGTCAAGCTGCCGGACTGGTGGAAAAAGCGTCCTCGTCCACAAGTAACCGTGACGGTCGGTAACCAGAAATCAGGTCAATTTGGAGCGGAGAGCATGTTGGATTTTAGAGTGCAAACGCTACTCAACGGGGAAGCATTGTCCGAGGATGAGATCCGTCAATTGATGGAAGCACAGGAAGGTTTGGTGTTTTTAAAAGGTCAATGGGTTGAGGTGAATCCTGATCGATTGACGGAAGCACTGGAGCATTGGAAACAAGTGGAAGCTTCTAGTGCGGATGGATTGGATTTTATTCAGGGGATGCGCTTGTTGGCAGGGGCTCCTCGAGATTTGGCCGATCGTTCGGAGTGGCAGGAGGAAGATAGAGCCTGGGCACATGTCGATGCTGGTGCTTGGTTGAAGGACGTATTGGCCAAAATGCAAGATCCAAGTCAGATCGGATGTGATTTGAATTCATCCGGCGAGCTGCTTGCCACTCTTCGTCCTTATCAGAAAACCGGTTCGCAGTGGTTGACCTTTCTTTCCAGGCTGGGGCTCGGGGCCTGTCTGGCTGATGACATGGGATTGGGCAAGACACTTCAGGTGATCACCATGCTGCTTGCGACGCGAAAGGATCGAGGCAGCAAGCCTTCGCTTTTGATTCTCCCGGCCTCTCTGCTTGGCAACTGGAAATCGGAAATCACAAAATTTGCTCCCACTTTGCGCATACAATTTCTGCATCCTTCGGAAAGAATGGAGACAGGCAATGGCAATTTATTACAGGAATTTCAAGATGTTGATCTTGTCATCACGACCTATGGCATGGTGACAAGAATGCCGGGGTTGAAGGATATATCGTGGAAGTTTGTCATCTTGGATGAAGCGCAGGCTATCAAAAATCCGGCCACCAAACAAACCCGAGCGGTTAAGGAGATCAAGGCGGATGGACGCATTGCTTTAACAGGCACACCCATCGAAAACCGCCTGTCCGACATGTGGTCCCTTTTTGACTTTATATGCCCGGGGCTTCTGGGGTCGCTTGCCAAGTTCAAGTCCTTTGTCAAAGATTTGGAATCCAGAGAAAAGGATCAATACCTCCCTCTTCGCAGACTGGTTCAGCCTTATATTCTGCGCCGACTCAAAACGGATAAGAGGATTATCCAGGATCTGCCTGACAAGACGGAAATGCAGTCCTTTTGTTCACTCTCGAAACAACAAGCCGTGCTTTACGCAAAACTCGTCGAGGAAATGAAAGAAGCCTTGGAACAACGGGACGGAATTCAACGAAGGGGAATCATCCTCGCCTACTTGATGCGCTTTAAACAACTATGCAACCACCCGAGCCAACTCCTTGGCGATGGAAACTACAAGCCGACAGAAAGCGGCAAGTTCTCTCGCATCGAGGAGATATGCCAGGAAATTGTGGATCGTCAGGAAAAGGTACTTGTATTTACCCAATTCAGAGAAATGACAGAGCCCCTGGCCGGTCATTTGGAAAAGGTCTTCGGCAGATCGGGACTGATTTTGCATGGCGGCGTAAATATCAAGTCACGGCAGGTAATGGTCAATGAGTTTCAAAGCGAGACGGGTCCGCCGTTTTTTATCTTGTCCCTCAAGGCTGGTGGAACCGGACTCAACCTCACTGCGGCCAATCATGTTATTCACTTCGATCGATGGTGGA
>JAQCFT010000451.1 GCA_027619545.1 Verrucomicrobiota bacterium
TGTATATCTCCCTGATCCCGACACTGCGGCGACTGTTCATCTCGTCTAAAAAACTCTGCGTCTCCGCGTCTCTGCGAGATTAAAAGAACGAAATTTTAACCCTTCACAGCAATCACTCGGGTTGTTTGATGTGCAGGATCACAGGCTGCGAGCATTGACCGCCGTCTTCGGTGGTGCGGAGGTGGAATGTGCGGGTGGTTTCGGGGACCCATTTGGCGGCGGTGATGAAGAATTCGCGTTCGGTTTGGCCTTCGACAATCATCAGGCCGTTGAGTCCGATGTTGTCGACGTAGAGTCCGTGGGGCAAGTTGCGGCCGGCGTCTTCGTTGCCGAACGGGACACGGGCGTCGAATGCGTTGCGTCGAATGCGCACTCGAGCAGAAATGGTTTCTCCGGGAGCAATGGTCAATTCAAGTGGCCCATCGTTTTCTTCGGACTCATCCAGCGGCAGTACTTCCACCTGAATTTTTGCAGAGGATCCTGTTTTGACGTTCCCGTCAAACTCAAGATTCTGTTCAACAGTCTTTCCGTTGATCGTTGCGATAGCCTTGAAACCAATCTCACCTTCGGGCGTTTCATTTGCCGTCCCCTTTGTTTCCCGCAGGTAAACCGCGCCGAAGGCTCGATGTTGTTCCGCCTGCACCAGTATGGGCGTTGGGACGCTGAAACCTTCGGGCACGTGGGTCGCTTCGATGCGGATGGGACCTTGAAAATTGTCATGGCGTTCCACCTGAATCATGAATTCCCTTCCACTTCCCGGACTGACTTCCGATTTCCAACCTTCGACCCGTGCGGTGAATCCGGGTTGTGACGGCCTTACGGTCAGGCGGTAATGGAAATTCTTCCCGCCAAACCCACGCACATCACTCAGCCGAACAATGTAATCCCCTTCCTTGGGCGCTTCAAAAATGAGTTTTGAATCCTTGCCCAGCTTGCGATAGGGATCATCATCGTTTTGATAATAGATCGGGAACACCGGTAGTCCATTGGGGGCCGGATCGACTCCCGCGGGCACCGGACGAACGATGTAGCAAGGCTCGCCCAGAGCATGGGTGATCGCAGTGGTACCAAAGTAGGTATGCCGGTTTCCAAAACCAGGATAAACCAGAAAACCGGAATCTGGCCCACGCGGATACAACCAGAGTCGATTCACTTCCCCGTTGGAATAGAGGTATTCGTTCAACTCCATTTCACGCCAGTTCTGCAAACGAAAATCACCCGATGTCGTGGAATCTTTCCCTCGAAAGGTGAACCATGAATCACGCAAGGCCTGTAGTCGAACGCGTTCAACAAGGTTCCCCTGCTCGTCCAAAATCTCAATACGTGAATCCAGAGCCGATCCCGATTGGGAGGCATCCACTTCCACCGCCCACGTTTGACCAGCATCAGCGTGGAATCGAAAGTTGGCCTGCTTACCGGAACTGCTTAAAATCCCGGAGATCTCGACGGGAGCTACGACTTGTTGTGCCTGCGTCCATTCCTGATTGGCGCCATTCGACTGGATAGCAACCTTCTCTTGTTTCAATGGTTCCCCGGCACTTCCTGCGGACGAAGGTTCCGAAGCTTTAGAAAGCACCGAGGTTTCCTGACCATTCATGGTCTTTGGTATATCTTTCCAGGCATGACTACCGTCCATGAAATGCACCAACGCCGCCTCACCCCCATTGGGTATACCGAGGGACTGAGCAACGTCGGGCCCGAATTCCCATGCGTGCAGTGGATTCAGACCGGGCAGTGACCAAACCTTGATGGAGCGGTCGGCGGATGAAGTGATCAGACGTGTTCCATCCGGCGACAAGGTCATATCCACAATGGCTCCCTCGTGAGCAAAGCGAGTATACTTCACCGGGTGAAGGATAGGCATGTCCGCATCGGCCTGTTCCCACATTCTGATGCGCCGATCAGCTCCAACACCCAGGACAAATTGTCCATCTGGTGTAAACGCCACTTTGTATTGTTCGCCCTGCGGTTGGTTGAGCGTGTCGATGCGAACACCATCCGTAACCCGCCAGATCTTTATGGTTTGATCGGCACTGGCGCTGGCAATCAACTTACCGGAAGGATGAAAGGCCAGGTCAAACACCGCTCCGTAATGTCCGTCGATCTGGAGCACTTCTTCACCCGATTCCAGGTTCCAAAATCGAATCACCCGATCATACCCTGCCGTTGCGAGGATCGTCCCGTCGGGTGAAAGGTCGGCATCATACAGTAAATCGCCATGCCCTTTGCCAAATCGGCGAATCAAGTCACCAGTTTGCAAATCCAGGACACTCGCTTCTCCTCTTAATCCACTCACACCCGATGCCACGATCACGCGGTCACCACGAATATGGACCGCTCCGACTTTTCCCGGAATGTCTTCTGTTTTCCATTGCTCGGACAAATCCGGCATGGATGCCAGTGCAACAAAACCGAACCCGGCACGCACCAGCCATTTCCCATCACCAGAAAATTCGGCAGCTGTGACAATGGGCGTCACTTTCTTCGATGGTTTCACTGGCGGCAAGGTAAGTGTCTTCAATATAGAAGCATCCTCAGAAAGCTCCGGTCCTTTGGCTCCCTCTTCGACCCATTTTACCATAACGTCTATCTGCGACTGCTCCATTTGGGTCTCGCGCTTGGGCGGCATCTTGGGTTTGGCATCACCGGTCAACACCTGGATCAAGTAGCTTTCATCCGGACGGCCCGGAACGATCATGGTCTTTTCGCTTTCGCCCCCCTTGTTGAGCGCTTGAAAGGTCTCAACGGACAACTCCGCTTCCAGATCCTGATCATTGTGGCAGCCGGCACAATAATCCCTGAGTAAGGGAGCGACATCCGCTCCAAAATCGATTTCGGCACGCGTGACAGGTATTCCCACCAAAAAGGCTGCAAGCAGCATGAACCATTTATTCAACCTATGCATCATCATCCTTTCAGTGTTGAAACAAAAACTCGCGACTTGTCATCAAAGCCCAAAACAGATCTTCCGTCGCAGTCCGTAACTGATCGGACTCTGTTTCTTTCAAGATTTCCAGATAGGAGGCACGCTCCTTCTCGCTCGGATATCGACAAAGACACCAAAGAAAGGCCTGGTCGATCAATGCCTCCGGTGATGCCTTGGCGGCCAGCAGTTGTTGAACACGGCTGCCACTGTGCTTCAACTTTTCATTGATCGCGTCACCGTTGGAAAGATGCAGCACCTGCACCAGGCTGGGTTGATTGGACCGTTCGCATTCGCAGGTGATGGCGCGTTCGTTCCGACCAAAGGTATTGAGGAAGTAAGATGCCACCGAGGCGTCGTACAATTCCAAGGCACGGGTGCCCTCAGGGTAGAGGGAGGTTTTTTCAAAGCTTCCATCGGTCAGTTGCAATTGATCATACACATCCGC
>JAQCFT010000049.1 GCA_027619545.1 Verrucomicrobiota bacterium
AACGATAATGCTTACTCAATGATTCACAAATCAGCATGACTATTAGGATTCTCTAAGTGTGTCGGCCGGATCCTGCACCACGGCCATCATGGCAGGAATGAAAGCCGCTGCCGCAGCCAGAACGGGAGTAGCGATAACCGACCAAACCAGATAGGACCACTCGGTTTGAATGGCTTTTGCCGTGACTTGAAAAATGCCGGGACCCACGCTCAAAGCCAACGCATTGCCGATCCAAAAACCAATAAATCCCCCCAGCAAACCCAGCAGAATGGCTTTCCCAAGAAACATCCCCCCCAAGGTCACCCCCCCCTTGCCCAGGGCGCGCCACACACCGATTTCTGACCGCCGTTCCCTTACATTCAAAACCGACAGCACGGCAACCCACACAGCTCCCACCGTCATTAGAAACGGACTCAGAAAGGCAAATTTCTTCTGCACCATCTGTCGTTGCCGAGCTCGAGCATCGGCCTGCACACGATCCTGAATCACTTTGGCGTCGGGAAGCATCTTTTCCAATTCTGCGCGCAGAATACTCGCGGGATCCTGATCCGATGTCAGACACAAACAGTCGATAGCTTTAATCTCGTTGATCCGGCCCTCCTTGTCGGTCAAGGTTTGGACATCCTTCAAGGAACCGTACGCATAAATGTCCTCTTCGGTTCCATACTCAACCATCACCCTTTCCACTTCGAAATCCTGACCCGAAATGTTCAGCGTATCCCCAGCCTTCAAACCAAGTCGGACCCCGATCTGATACCCGACATGGAGCTTGCCGGAGTCGATGGAAAATCCCATCGGACGCTTCTTTTTGTCGGGAGATGTTACCGTGGGAGCCACCCCCACCAACACCACTTCACGACCTTGGATCATGATTTTCTGCCGCAGGGAAGCCATCAGGTGATTGAAGGTCATGAACACCCCGTCGGCATTGGCGAGTTTGTTGACAGATTCTTCGGGCAAGGTGTGATCGGAAAACCCCTGAAACCAGTAGGCGTCCATATCCGTTTCCTTGGGAAGGATGCGCAAGTTGAACCCGAGATCACGGGCCACCCGGGTTGTCTCCCTGGCCGCGGCCGTTTCAGTCGTGAAATAGGCGGTCGCCAAAGCGGAAACCGACACCAACCCGCTGAGCATGAGGAAAGCATGCCCTTTTCTGAAAAGTAATTCCCTGAGGATCAATCGAAGCATGTTCTCTCCTTAACCACGTCTGCGTCCAAACATCAAAACACCGATCCCGCCAAGCAAAGCGAAAACACAAAATCCGGCCAACATAACAAGTGATCGTCGCAGAATGCCTGGATGCGCCTGCGTCTGTGCCTGAACCGGTGTCGAAGCAGTCGCAGAGGTCGCTACGGTTTCCGAGTCGGAATGAATAGCTTCAGCATTTTCTTCACCTTCAGGAGAGGATGCGGATCTTTCGATCGCCCGGACGTCAGACATTTCCTCGGGGGCACCGGGTGTTTCGGCGTGAATATGTGCATCGTGATGTGAAATGTCAGGGATCTCTTCGGTCCCCAATTCGAGTACTTCTTCACTGTAACCGAGCAACAACATGTCCAGCTCCGTCCCAATCGTGTCGTTCTCCTCTCCGGTCACTGGGTTTTTTCCCCTCGCCAGAATGCGACTGATCTCGGCTTTGACCAAAGGATTTTCCGGATCAAACCCCAAGGCCTTGTAAGCCGCCTGCTCACGGTCCGGCCCCCAGCGCACAGGTATCATGGGACCCTGCATCCAGGATCGATCCAGATCGCATTCGCAATCCTGACCGGCCACAGCGAGAATTTCCTGCAACCGGGTTGAGGTCACTTCATCCGCCTTTAGAACAGGTCCCAACCGCCGCCCTCTGCCAAGCACCACCGCCGCCTGAGGAACATCTGGAGATTTCCAATTCAAACCCAAACTCCACAACAAAGGCGATTCCTGGCGGATTCGATCGGAGCCAACCACAACCACCTGTGGCGGCACATCGACAGGTTTGGGCATGCCAGGGATGAGCTTGGCAATGGATGCGGCCGCCGAATCAGCGGCCAGCCGGACACGCTGGTTCTCGCGGGCGTCCGATCCCTCCACCACCAGCACTACTGCATAGGCCTCAAGCAACTGTTCCTCCATCACACGTCGGGTCGGACTTTGGACCAAGTTCTCCAGCCAGGCCCACCATTCGGCGTCTTCCATCGTCGAAAGCGATTTCGGAAGGTTCAGGAACAAAGGAGCGTATCCTTCCCGGTAGAGACAAAATGCCGGTGATTCCAATGGATGCTCCGCTGTTGAAAAAGCCGGGTGACTGGAAGCGTTTTCGGCTGCCAACCAAGACAGTCGAACATTGGAGTCCAGCAAAACCGCATTCGCAACCGGTCGCAGGCGGGCCTTCACCGCATCCATTTGACTGGACGGAACCAAAGTAAGGAAATCAAAGGTCTCACGGGACAAATCCACAAAGGCCACGTCACGCACCGAATATTTGCACGCCAACAGCGACACGGAACCCAGCCCGGCCCACAGACCAAGTAGGCAGGCGACCCATTTACCCAGACGGTCCCACCGAGCTAGAAAGGTTGTCATGGAGAGACCAGTAGCACATCTGTGTGAAAGGATCAATCTGTCTATGGCTGGCATCATCGACTTATTTCCCCGAGCCACACACCGGACATTCAGGGTCACGGCGGATTTTATAACGACGAAAAGTGACATTTTGAAGGTCGTACGATAACAATTCATTGAACAATGGTTGACCGATGCCTGACAGCACTTTGATGCTTTCCATCGCAGCCATGGACCCCAAACTCCCCGAAACCGCGCCAAACACAGGAAACCGACGCGTCCAGGTCGTCGACTGCTGCGGATACAAACACTTCAAACAAGGAGTGTTACCGGGCTGAAAAACCGTCAGGTGAGCCTCAAGGGAATAAACAGCACATTCAACCATGGGCTTGCCGAACCGCACCGAAGCGGCATTCAAAGCATAACGCTCCTCGAACAAGGGGGCCGCATCCACCACCAGATCAGAGGCTTCCACAAGGTCTTCGACATTTTGTTCGGAGATGTTTTCATGTACGGCCCGGATCTCCAGGTCCGGATTCAATTCCTTCAGTCGACGCACAATGGAATCCATACGCGAATGCCCGATACCCTCTCGCGTCATCAACAACTGACGATTCAGATCACTGGGTTTGATGTTGCCTCCGTGAGCCAGGATCAATTTGCCGATGCCGGCAGCCGCCAACTCGTAAGCCACCACCCCCCCCAAACCGCCGCACCGGCTGATCAGGACGGTGGATTGCTTGAGTTTCTCCTGACCTTCCAGGCCAAAACCGTCCACATCATACTGCCAACTGTAAATTTCCTGCTCCAGTTCGCTCAGGCACTTCCTTGTCACATCTGCCATGGCCCCATCATCTCATCTCGGCTTTTCTGGACAATCCTGTTTTCTAAAAAGATTGAGCCCCGCTGTCATTCAGGTCATGCTGGCGCGGTTATGGCATTAATACGAGTGACAGGCAAACCTCAGGTGTCGGGGGAAAACCTGAATCCCCGCGACATCATCCTGAACACCAGCCACGTGATATATATCACGCCGGATCACAATGCGTCCGGCAAATGCGTCGTACACATGCAGGGCGAAGATGTGCTGCTGGTGGACATGCCTTTTGAGGACATGTGGATGCTCATCCAGCGCGAAACATAATCCAATGCGCATCATCGGAGGCATCGCAGCGGGACGCATCCTTCAAGTCCCCAAGGGGCTGGGCGTAAGACCCACCCCAGACCTGGTTAAACAGGCAATCTTCAACAGTTTGGGCGGCCGCATCCTGGATGCGCGCGTTCTTGATTTGTTCAGCGGCAGCGGAGCGCTCGGCCTGGAAAGCCTCAGCCGAGGGGCCAGTTATGTGCTGAGTATCGAAAAATCCGCCAAACATGCGAAATGGATTCAAGGCAATGTCAGGGAATGCAACATACCGGGAGAACGACACCGCATGAAAGTGTCGGACGTGTTTCCCGTATTGAAACAACTGGTGGAACAAGGTGAAACATTTGACCTGATCATGGCCGATCCGCCGTTCGGGGAAAAAAACGTGAACCGCCGCTCCCAATCTCTCTCGCAACGACTCCTCGACCTGCCGGATCTTCCCAAACTGCTTTCCGCATCGGGTTTGTTTCTGCTGGGACACACCAAAAGAGATTCGATCACCATCACTCCATGGTGGCAACAAGGTAAAACCATGAAGCACGGGGATTCATTTTTTGAGTTCCTGACACCAATTGAGGCATGAACCAGTCACTTTCAGAGGCGACGCTCCTGCTGGCCTTCCATGGAGCAAGCGACGACCCCCGTCCCGCACAAGCCGGTCAGTTCCTGGCGTCAAAACTGAAGGCAAGCGGTATGTTTGGAGACGTTTTGGCCGGGTTTTACAAGCACGCCCCATTCATGAACGACCAATTGAATGCTGCAAAGGGTCGGTTGATCTGTGTATTGCCCATGTTGATGAGCGAAGGTTTTTTTGCGCGAAAAGTATTCCCCGGCTTTTTGAACCTCGCGGAGGACAGCATAACAAACTTTCCTCACATCCTGAAAGACGGGAAAAAGACCATTGTTTACACGAAACCTCTGGGCTCCTTGCCTGGCATGTTCGATCTGATTTTACAATCCGTCGAAGCAACCTTGAAATCATCCCCCCCCAAGACACCTGTCCCAATGTCTGATATCAATATTGCCCTGATAGGACATGGCACACCACGCCACAGCCAGTCAAAAGAGACCACGCAGGAACTGGCGGAAGCTCTGGATGGCGATCCACGCTGCGGGGCAGGCAGAGCGTTCTTCATCGAAGAGCCACCCTTTGTGAAAGAGGTGCTCGATTGGCAAGTGGAAAACAGGCATTGTGTGGTTGTCCCCTTCATGGCGGCAGACGGTCCGCACGCCATCCAGGATATCCCCATCGCCCTTGGGCAACCAGAGCAACAGGTCAAGGAGAGGGTGTCCAGAGGTGAAGCGACATGGATCAATCCCACTCTGAAAACCGCCGGATACATCTGGACCACACCCCCGATTGGCTTATCCCCACTGCTGCCCGACCTCATCATCAGGCATCTGACGGAACTGACTTGCAACGGGAACTATTTTTGATGCATTGATTCCGTTTCGAATTGGCATTAATCTCAGCACCTTTGATGTCGGAAAGGGTATCGAAGCCAAAGCATCATAGCCTCCCCGACCACAATGAGATGGAGTGGAACAAGATCAGTTTGATGGGATTAGGCCTTTTGGGAGGTTCCCTTGGAAAGGCGATCATCGCCGGCAATCATGCTCAAAAGATTGCCGGTTTTGTGCGTCGTCCCGAAGCGGTTGCGGAGGCGCTGGAGACCGGGGTCGTCCATCAAGCTTCCATGGATTTGGACGTTATAACCCGGGACGCAGACCTGATCATACTTTGCACCCCCATCCTGAAAATGCGTCCCATCGTCGAGGCCATGATCCCCCATCTGAAACCTGGCGTCATTGTTACCGATGTGGGAAGTGCCAAAGGTTATCTGGTTCAGGAACTGGAGCCGATCATCGCCCAATCGGGCGGATTTTTTATCGGTTCCCATCCCATGGCGGGTAGCGAACGTCAGGGGATGGCCCATGCGGATCCCGACCTGTTCAAAGGAGCGGCCTGCGTCCTGACGCCCACACGACAAACTCCGCCTCACGTCACCGAAAAGGTAAGCAATCTCTGGGAACTGGTGGGGGGAACTCCTGTCCTCATGGACCCGGATAAGCACGATCAAGTGGTCGCCCAATGCAGCCACCTCCCTCATCTCGTGGCGGCGCTGTTGGCCCACTCGACTCTTTCACCCGATCATGGCGAGCAACAAGCATCCCTCTGCAGCAGCGGATTCCGGGATACCACCCGCGTGGCGTCAGGTTCCCCGGAAATGTGGGGAGACATCGTTTCCACCAACAAGAAAGCACTTCTGGAATCCCTGGAAGCTCACGAGCATCAATCACAAAAATTACGCCAATGGATCCAATCCGACGATCATGACGCCATCCTCGCCTGGTTGAGCGAAAGCAAGCGCCGGCGGGACAACTGGCTGAAGCAATACCTGCAGCGTCCCAGTCAGGAGGATGGCGCTTAGACCTCTTCAAACAGGCGATCCAAAAATCCATTTCACCTATCCTATACATGGCACTTCCCGAATCCATACGACTGCAGCCCCTCCAGGCCCCCATCCGGACAACGCTGGGGGTCCCCGGTTCGAAAAGCATCACCAATCGCGCATTAATTTTGGCGGCGCTGTCAAAAGGTTGCACCACACTGAAGGGAGCCCTTTGGAGCGAGGACACACAGGTCATGGTAGATTGTCTGCAACGGCTTGGCATTCAAATCGAAGTCAGACCCGACCGAAGCGATCCGGCAAACCGTTCCATCAAGGTTCAAGGAAGCGGGGGCTCCATCCCGAATGCCGGCACGGAGAGCGAACCACTTGAACTGTTTGTGGGTAACGCAGGGACCGCTGCCCGTTTTCTGCTGGCTCTGGTCTGCCTGGGCAACGGGTTATATCGACTCTCAGGTGTCGAACGCATGCATGAGCGACCACAGGAAGAACTTGTCTCCTCCCTCCGACAACTCGGATATGTGGTGGAAACCACAAATGGCAGACTGCCGGCAATTGTGCACGGGCAGGGACCGAAGGAAGGAGCCACCTGCAAGGTCTCGACCCTGGGAAGCTCACAATTCGCCTCGGCCTTGCTGCTCTGCGCCGCGACCGGTAAATGGCGGATCAACATTCCGGCCGAGGATACCGAGAACGCACCCTATGTGGCCATGACCCAGGCGATGGTGGACCGATTCCCCATGTCAGGAAACCATGATTACCAGATCGAACCCGATGCTTCCGGCGGAAGTTACTTTTGGGCGATCCGCTACCTGATGAGCGCCCTGAATGCCAATCCGGCAGAACACATCAGCATTCCCAACTGGCCAAAAACCGACTGGCAGATCGACACTCGTTTCCCGGATTACTGGCCGCTACCGGAAACCGTTTCACGTAAAACCGATTTGGGAGACAGCATCATGACCTCCATTGTCATGGCCCCATGGTCTTCGCAACCCGTTCGATTCACGGACCTGGCGCGCCTGCGGGTTCAGGAATGCGAGCGCGTTGCCGCATTGCGCACCGAGCTGACCAAGTGCGGCGCCCGGGTGGAGGAATCGGGCGAAACCCTGACCATTTACCCCGGCCCCCTGCATGGAGCGCAAATCGACACCTACAACGACCATCGCATGGCCATGTGTTTTGCAGTCGTGGGTTCCTTTGTGCCGGATATCATCATTAATAACCCGAGCTGTGTGAAAAAGACTTTGCCAAATTTCTTTCAAAAGTTAGCTTCTCCTGCCCCGGACGGCCTGGGCATGAAAATACATGACGCCGCCACCGGGAACTTGCTAAATCCTGATTGCCTGATACCGAATCCATGAAGAATGACCAACCCATCGTGATCGCCATCGATGGCACGAGCGCCAGCGGCAAAAGCACCAATGCCAAACTGGTCGCCAGCAAACTGGGCTATGCCTATGTCGACACCGGCGCCATGTATCGAACACTCGCCTGGTACTGCCTGAAATCTCGCATCGACATCCATGATCCCAAAGCGGTAGGTCAGCTCTGTAAAAAATGGAAAACCAAATTGATGTGCCTGGACGGACATGTCCGCCTGATGGTCGATGGCTACTACCCGGAAAAGGAAATCCGAACAGCCGAAACCAGCGCCGCCGTCCCACACGTGGCTGCCGTCCCCAAGGTGCGGGACTGGATGAAGCAGAAACAGCGTGATTGCATTCAGTTCGGCAACCTGGTCATGGAAGGTCGGGATATCGGAAGCAATGTGTTTCCCGAGACCGAATACAAATTTTATCTGGACGCCAACCTTGCCGAACGCTCAAAGCGCAGGGAGGCGGAAGGTGTCCAGGAGGATCTTGCAAAGCGCGATCAACGGGACAGTCAGCGATCCACGGCGCCACTTATGGTGCCACTTGGGGCCTGTGTCGTGAATACATCCGGACAGACTCCCCAGGAATCCAGTCAACACATCATCGACACCTTTCAGGAACAGTTTTCCAACCGGAACGAACCGACTGCTTCCTGACAAACCGGACACGGAAATGCGCCGAAACGAGCAAAGCACCAACAAGGAATCGATCATGCGATTTGGATATTTTCTGTTTTGGTGCGCTTTCCGCCTGATCTTCCGCGTATTCTTTTTGTGCCGGGTTTACCATCCTGAACGCGTTCCGTCGGAAGGACCGGCGTTGTTGGCTTCCAACCATGCCAGTTATTTCGACCCACCCTTTATCGGATGCAGCGCTAACCGCGAAATCAGCTACCTGGCCCGTGATACACTGTTCCGATTTCCCGTGTTCGGAGATATCCTTCGGTATATCAACGTGATCCCGGTTGATCGTGGGGGACGCAACCCAAAAGGACTCAAGATCATCGCCAGCAAATTACGCAGCGGCAACCCGGTGATCCTCTTTCCGGAAGGAACCCGAACGCCTGACGGCACCTTGCAACCAGCCAAATCCGGGGTCGGACTTTTGGCCATCAAATCCGATGCCCCCATTGTGCCCATCCGGGTTTTTGGAACCTACGAAACCTATGGAAGACATCTGAAATGGCCTAAACCGGGACGGATCATCGTCAAATTCGGACATCCCATCTATCTTGAATCCCTGCGGGCAGAGGCCAAACATGCAACCAAAGACAGGGTCAAAGAAATCTATCAGGAAGCCGCCGACCAGATCATGGAGGCCATCGCGACATTGACACCCAACAAGGATTGCGATCGATTCGGTTGAGAAACACCGGCCGACACCGTTTGCCTGAGTCATGACCCGACAAGCATCAAAGCCCGGTCGGATGGTCCACAAAACTCCAGGGGATGTGGTGTTTAAGCGAGATGAATTCGGCCAGAGCCTTGACGCCGAATGTTTCGGTGGCGTAATGCCCTCCATAAATCACATTGATCCCCATTTCCTCCGCCAGGGCAAAGGTCCAATGAGGTCCTTCGCCCGTGATAAACGTATCCACACCCTCCTTGGCCGCGATGGTCAACTCGGCGCCCGCACCACCGGTTACCACACCGATTTGCCGACACGTTTCCGGTCCGCCAGGAAGTAAGATGGGAGACACTCCCAGCACTTCCCCAAGTTTCTCCACCAACTTGTTACGGTCCATTTTCCTCGCAGCCCTCAACCCCAACTGCCTTCCCTTATCAGTGAAAAACGGCTTGGTTCGGTTCAGTCCCAATGAGCGACAAAGCAAGGCGTTGTTTCCCAAGTCTGGGTGGATATCAAGAGGCAGATGAGAGCTGTAAACCGCCACATTATGATCCAGCAACAATTTAATAAACTTGTAGCGCTGTCCGGTCCAGGGGTGGGTTTTGTTCCAGAACAAGCCGTGGTGAACCATCATCAGGTCGGCCCCCTGCTCAATCGCCAGTTTGGCAGTGGCCAATGTCCCGTCCACAGCGGCGGCAATACGTGTCACACGGCCATTGTTCTCCACCTGCAGGCCGTTGACGGCGCCGGGCCAGTCTTCCACCTCGGCGATTCTGAGTTCCCGATTACAGTCTTTGACGATTTTTTTCAGTTCGGCGGCTTGCATCCTTCCCATGCAATCCAAACCAAGCCCCCGAATCAAGGAGAGATATGTTTAAAAAAAACACTCTGGTTATTGAATTCCCTCGTCCCGCCGATATAGTGCGTCGCATCCTTTTAAAGGCGTAATGAAGAATAAGGAAGTTTTTGAATCCTGGTCCATTGACCAAGCCAGCGAGCTCTACCACATCAGCAGATGGGGAGCCGGTTACTTTGGAATCAATCCGGACGGTCACGCAGTCGCACATCCTTTGCAGGAAGCGGGGGCATCGGTCGATGTAATGGACATTGTGGAGGAAGCCAAGTCCAGAGGGTTGAAATTTCCGATTCTCATCCGGTTTCAGGATATCCTCAGGCATCGGGTGGAGTCCATCAACCACGCATTCCAGAAAGCCATCAAGGAATGTGACTACAAAAATGCCTACCGGGGTGTGTTTCCCATCAAGGTCAACCAACTCCGCGAGGTGGTGGAGGAAATCCTTGATGCGGGTAAAAAGTTTCGGATGGGGCTCGAAGTCGGAAGCAAACCCGAACTGTTCGCAGCCATGTCCCTGCAGGATTCCAGCGACAGCCTGATGATCTGTAATGGTTACAAGGACAGCAGTTTCATCCACATGGCTCTCATGGGCATCAAGCTCAACCGCCGGGTGATCCTAGTTGTAGAAAAAATGGAAGAGCTCCACCACATCATCACGATTTCAAAGAAGGTCGGAGTGGAACCCATGATTGGCATTCGAGCCAGGCTCCTGAGCAAAGGCGCCGGCAAATGGGCGCAAAGCGCGGGGGAAAACGCAAAATTCGGATTAAGCACGGCCGAACTGATCGCCGCTACCGACCTGCTCAAAAAGGAGAAGCTGGAGCATTGTTTCAAATTGCTGCACTTTCACATCGGCTCTCAGGTGCCGGATATTCTGACTTTCAAGAAAGCAACCCAGGAAGCCGGCCGTCTTTATGCCAAGCTGTATAAAATGGGATTTCACATCGAAACGGTTGATGTGGGCGGCGGCCTGGGGGTGGACTACGACGGAAGTCGGACCGTTTTCGAGAGTTCCACCAACTATACCCTGCAGGAATACGCCAACGATATTGTCTATTATCTGGGCAACGTCTGCGATGCGGAAGAAGTGCCACACCCGGAAATCACCAGCGAAAGTGGTCGCGCCATCGTGGCCCATCACAGCGTGCTGATTGTCGAAGTCATGGGCACCATACGGAAAGGCACTCCGGCCGATCACCTCAGCTATGGCAAAGCGGAACATCCGTTGGTCAAAGAACTGCTGGATATCCGGGCCAATCTCGACCAGCTCAACAAACTGGAAGCCTACCACGACGCCGTGGAACGTAAGGATGATGCCCATAACATGTTTTCGTTGGGACTACTGGAACTGGAAGACAAGGCAAAGATCGAAACCCTCTTCTGGGAAATTGGGCGTGGCGTGCTGGAAAGTTACCGCGGCAAAGCACACATTCCAGAGGAAATCCGAAATCTGAAAGATCACCTGGCCGACCAATACCTCTGCAATTTCAGCGTGTTCCAATCTCTGCTGGACCATTGGGCTCTGGATCAATTGTTCCCGATCATGCCGATCAACCGCCTGACCGAAGCGCCGTCCCGGGAAGGAACACTCGTGGACATCACCTGTGATTCGGATGGCAAGATCGATCGATTTATCGATTTCGAAGACACCAGCAACACCCTGCCCCTGCACAACATCAAAACCGGCCCGGACGGACAGACTACCAAAGACTATTATCTGGGTTTCTTCCTGATGGGAGCCTATCAGGACATCATGGGAGATCTCCACAACCTGTTCGGACGGGTCAATGAAGTGCATGTGTTTCTGGATCCTGACGAACCCTGCGGTTACTACGTCGAAGAGGTCATCGAAGGCAGCACCGTCGGGATGGCTCTTGCTTCGGTTCAATACGACCAGCACGAGATGAAGAGACGCATGAAAAAACAGGTCGACAAAGCCATCAAGGCGGACCAGATGAAACCCAGCGAAGGCATGAGGTTATTACGTGATTTTGACCGCGGTTTATCGGACTACACTTACTTGAGTGCCTGATGATCGACACGAAAGCCAGGTCGAATCTGATACAAAAGAAGGCCATTCTCAAGTCTGTTGGGAAACTGATCCGTGGGCTTTCGGCCCTTTTCTGGGGCCTCCCGGTTGCGTTACTGGCGGAAGCCCATTCCGATCTTTACGACCGCGCACGTGAAATCGGGATGCTGCTGCCACTCCTGACCAACGGCATGCTGTTGTTTGGCATCAAACAGATAGGCGGGTTCCAGCCTCAGGAACGTATCTGGACAGCTTCGGTGGACAGAGCCTTGTTCATCGGAACCATCAATATCGGCCTCACACCGTTCCTTTTTTTCTGGCATGACTTCCCGCACATGCCTTTTTTCAGCCTGAGTGTGGGCTTGTTGTTTGTTTGCGGCATGGCCTACCTTTACCAGCTCAATTTTGTGCTCAGAAGGCTGGCATTCATGATTCCCAACGAAACATTACAGCACGATACCGAGCTGTTTACGGGATTGAATCGCCGGATCCTCAGTTTCATGGCCATCCTGGTCATCGTTTACCATGTCTTCTGGTTCACTCCATCCATCCCGGCGCCTGCCTACTATTTTCTGCGAACCATTGAAGCCTTCAGATCCTGGCTGGTCGTCTTCATGGTCGTCATGCCGGTGGCACTGACCATGACCATGGTGTGGAAAATCAAGGAAACCCTGCTGGACCACGTGGACGAATGGGCTGGAGAAGTGTATTCTGGCACGGACTGCCAGATGGAAGCTGATACGATTGGAAGAACCGCGCGGAACTAGCGCTCAGCTCAGCACTTCATCCGCATAATCCTCGGAAGCTTCGAAATCCTCCAAGTCTTCCAGATTTCTACCGGAACCGACCACTCCCGAACAAGAGGCACTTTCCATCATGACCGATCTGGTAAGTGGCATGGAATTCAAACCATTCAGCCAGGAAAACGATCGCAGCAGGAGTGCTGCCTTCATCAAACACTTTCGCCAGTTGATCGAGCAACAAGATGCTGGCGCCGTGCATCAAATCACCGAAAACCTGCACCGGATTCAAGCCTCCATGCCCACGGCATTCCAGATGATCGAGCAAGCCATTCGTTCAGCGGATGAGGCCTGTATGGTAAAGTGAAATGACCGCCCAACATACAAACCAGACGCATCGAAAATGGATTCATTCAATCCTGGTGTCAGGTTTGTTGGCGTGGACGGCAGGCTGTGGACCTGCGGGATTATCGGTGTCCAAAGAGAAACTCCCCAGTACGGAAGAACTCGCTATCAAAGGTGATCCGGCCGCTCAAAACCAGTGGGGTTACGAACTGCTGAATGGCATAGGCACCCTTCAAAACATCGAAGAAGGTTTGTCCTGGATCCGCAAAGCCGCCGACCAGGGAAATAAAAAAGCCATTTACAACCTCGCTGTTCTGCATCAAACCGGAAAATACACGGACTTGGATCTGGAAAGATCCTTTTCATTGATGTCCAAAGCCGCCCGTGCCGGACTGCCGGAAGCACAAACAGGGCTTGGCTTGATGTATGAAAAGGGTCAGGGCGTGGCGCCGGATATGAACGAAGCCCTTTACTGGTATCGACGTGCAGCCATGTTTGGGAAGGAAGCGACCCAAAAGATGGAGCACTACAAAAAGAACTTACTGTCCCACCGTGAAGAACAATATTTGCACGGAGATCGAGATGCTCAGTTTCTTTTGGGCAACCTCTACGAACAAGGAGCGAACGGCGTTGTTCCCAATCCGGACGAGGCCGTTCGCTGGTATGAAGACGCGGCCGTTCGAGGCGATGCCGCTTCGCAAGCCCGACTTGCCATCATGCTGGGTCTCCACGGTAAACCCCGAACAGATAAAATAACCGCCTACGCCTGGGCCAAACTCGCAGCCACTTCCGACCAAACCGGCAATTACGCCAAGCCCCTGCAGAATCTGAACACGGTTTTGACCATGGGAGAAAAATTGCGTGCCGAAACTGTCTATCAAGAACTCAGAGACAAAGTCACCTACAACGAACAAGACCTCGGCCTGAAATCTCTTTCACGAATGGCGGAGAAATGATCCATACCTTCCGCCATGGGATTCGTCCACCTGAGATCCTTGAACCGTGAAAAGTCATCGTCCGTCGAGCAAAGGATTAACCCGTATTCCATCGCCAATACCGCGAGATGTGCATGCGGGACAAGGCTCGCCGACCGGATTTGTTTTTCAATGATCGATTCAAAGAAATATTTGGCCAATATGCACATCAGGGATGTCACGCCAAAACTCGTCAACATGTGCTCCTCTGTCGATAGGGCAGCATTGAGTGTTGTCGGTGTCCTTTTCTAAAAGGCCGGTTGCCGTTTCGGGGTTACATCAGCCAAAATGACGGAAGAAAACGACAAAATATAAGTGGCTGAAGTGTACTCCGGTCCCTTAGTCTTTGGTCAAAGCTACAAAGCTTTTTGCCCGCCCCATCGCAACTGGACCTGGATGGGACTGAGAATACAACAGAAATATTTCGGATTCGGAGTATTTTTCAATGATTTACATATAATGTAATGTTTTACTTATCCTGCTCATAATTAACTCCCATAAACGCAATGAACTGGCATAACCAATCCCTATTAGCAGCAGCCATATGCATCACCCTCATTACCAGCAATTCCACGCGGACGTATGGGGAAGCCCCATTGAATTCTGATCAAGCTCTGGCGGTTTTGACTGAAGGAAACAAACGGTTTGTCGAAGGACATTGCGAGCACCCCCACCTTACGAAGGAGTTGAGGCACAAACTGGCATCGGGGCAACATCCGTTTGTTACCATCATGACTTGTGCGGATTCTCGGGTTCCTGTGGAGTTGCCGTTTGATCAGGGAATTGGGGATACATTCGTGATTCGTGTCGCTGGCAATGTGTCCGATATCGACGAAATAGGTAGCATCGAATACGGGGTATGCCATTTGCAAACACCGTTACTGGTGATCATGGGTCACACCAGATGTGGGGCTGTCACAGCGGTGTTCAATCAGGAAGAACTCCACGGGTGCATTCCCTCTCTGGTTGATAACATCACACCGGCTGTCATTTCAGCCAAGGAAAACGAACATGGGGAATCACAGGACCAATTGATCATGGAAGCCATCAAGTCGAACGTGTGGAATTCCATCAAGGATTTGTTGAAAGGCAGCCCGGAGGTCCTGCAATTGGCCAAGGAAGGTGCCGTCAAGATTGTGGGCGCCATCTATGACATTGATTCCGGGGTGGTGAGTTGGTTGGGTGAACACCCTCAGAAGGCCACTTTGCTTCACAATCTGGAACAAACGTTCATCGAGGCGGTACCATCTTCCAACGAAACACTGATTGCGGATGTGCATTAAACGAGGCGGACTCAATCTCTGGCACCACGTTCGCTCAAATTGCGCCTGGATCCACCAGACCGCGGTTGTATCATCCCATTCCTGGGCGATGATCGTCAGTCAATGATGGGTGCCGTGTCTTCAATTTGTGGGGGAATCGGGCCCTGAGCATGGAAACCGATGCTAATGGGTTTCTTTCAAATACTCAACAGAGATTCAGTCATAGGCTCATCGTTGAAGGGATGGGAGCATAGTTTCAGGCATGCTCCTTCAGAATTCCATTGCCATACTTGAAAATCAACGTTTAATCATGTTCAGATCCTGAAGATCGATATGCTTCATCCTGTGGACGGCATCCCCTCTCCGGGCTGGCACTTTCATGATCACCGGGAGCTGATATTTAAGAATTCTAATGGTTGATAAGGCATAACATGAAATCGTTTCTGAATTGTTTCATTACCTCTTTGTTTTGGATGAGGGTGTCGGTGTAGGAAGTTTCTTCCACCGAATTTAAGATCATGGACTATGGCGCCGTGAAAAGTAGTGAGTTCAAATCCACCGAAGCCATCCGCAAGGCCATGCACGCAGCCTCCCGCAAGGAACTTAAACGGGGTACCAACGAACTCAGTCAGGCTTCGAATCGTGTGGTCGAACGCCCTTGAGAATCATCAAAGCATGAAATTCCGCTCAATCCGAATCCTGCTAGTCTTGTTGAGTGCAGCTTGGCCCTTTGGGATGATGGCACATGATCCGATCACCTTATTCATGATCGGTGATTCAACCATGGCAGACAAACCGGTGACCCCTGAAAACCCCGAGCGGGGCTGGGGTCAGTTGCTCCCGCTTTATTTTCAATCCTCTGTGATGGTGGACAACCATGCGGTCAATGGACGCAGCTCGAAAAGTTTCCGGAGTGAAGGACGATGGGATGTGGTGTTGAATAAGATCAAGCCCGGCGATTGGGTGATCATACAATTCGGTCACAACGATGAGAAACCGGATAAAGCCCGTCAAACCGATCCTTTTACCACCTACACAGAAAACCTCCGTCATTTTGCGAACGAAACCATCGAGCGCGGGGCGCATCCAATACTGGCCAATCCGGTGGTGCGTCGAAATTTTGACGAAGATGGAACACTTCAACCCACGCACGGCGAATACCCGGAAGCCGTCCGAAAGCTGGCCAAAGAAATGAACCTGCCGTTGCTGGAAATGACCCGCACCTCCCGTGATCTGCTGACACGACTCGGCAAGGAACGCTCGGAAGGACTGTTCATCTGGACGCGCCCCGGGGAGTATGAGCGCTTTCCAGACGGCAACAAAGACAACACCCATTTCAACGCACTGGGCGCCACCCGCATGTGTGACCTGGCAGTAATCGAAATGCGCAAGAACATCCCAGAATTGGCCAGGCACCTGAAAGGCAAACCCTGATTGAATCATGAATATTTTGCGATCCGGATACATACGAAAATTTGCAAGCCTCGTTGTGCTGACAACCATCGCCTTGACAACCGGCTGCGGCAAACAATCGTCCGGCTTGGTGCTGCGCATGGCCCATACACTCGACACGAGCCATCCGGTTCATGCCGCCATGGAACACATGGCCGCCCACCTGACGAAAGCCTCAGCAGGCCAGATGGAACTCAAGATTTATCCCGGCAGTCAACTCGGGTCGGAACGGGAGACCATCGAACTCCTCCAGCTGGGCGCGATTGATCTTGTCAAGACCTCGACCTCTCCTCTTGAAGGGTTCATTCCGGGCATGGGGGTATTCGGAATTCCTTATGTGTTTCGCAGCGAAGAACACTTCTGGAATGTATTGAATGGGGACATCGGCAAACGACTCATGCAACTGGGCATGGACAAGAAACTACGTGGTCTCTGTTATTACGATGCCGGAAGCCGCAGTTTTTACACCAAGGAAAAACCCATTCAATCTCCAGCCGATCTGAAAGGCCTGAAAATCCGCGTGCAAAACAGCCAGACCTCGATCCGCATGATTGAAGCCATGGGAGGTTCAGCCACACCAATCGCATTTGGCGAACTTTACACCGCCCTGGATCAGGGAGTCGTTGACGGCGCGGAAAACAATCCTCCCAGCCTGTTGACCTCCCGTCATTACGAGGTCTGCAAGTATTATTCACTCGACGAACACACCATGGTGCCCGACATCGTGTTGATCGGCACTGAGACCTGGGATCGCCTGACCGAAGAGCAACGCGGTTGGTTGCAGGATGCCGCCGACTCATCTGTCACTTTCCAACGGAATCTATGGAAACAAAAAACTCAGGAAACCATGGACAAACTCAAGGAGGGCGGTGTGGAAATCATTCGTCCCGATAAAAAACCTTTTCAGGACGCGGTGAAGGAACTCCACGATTCATTCAAAGGAACCGAAGCCGGCAAATGGATGAAGGCTGTCCTCGAACAATATTAAAACATCATGTTAAACATACTCGTTCAAATCAGGGAATGCCTGGTCAAGTTGCTGGAATGGATCCTGATCCTTCTGGTGGCAGGGTTGGTGCTGGACGTGCTGTGGCAGGTGTTCTCGCGTTTCGTGTTGAATGATCCCAGCTCCTGGACCGATGAACTGGCCACTCTCCTGATCATCTGGGTCGCCATGATTGGAGCCAGTGTGGCCTTTATTCGAAACAACCATTTGGGTGTGGATTATTTTGTCGGCAAACTCAAACCCCGCCCGCGCCTGATCAGTGAAATACTGGTACAGATACTTATCTGCTTGTTCGCAGTGGTGGTGCTGCTTCTGGGGGGAGCCAAACTGGTGATGTTAACATTGCTGACCGAGCAGGTTTCCCCCGCCCTTCTGGTGAAGATGGGACATGTCTACATGGCCCTGCCCTTGAGTGGACTGGTCATTGCACTGACTTCCATTGAAACGGCGATTAAGAAAATCGGCGCGCTGAACCAAGTGCCCGTGGAGGTGTCCGAATGATCTCTCCAGCTTTCATTATGGTACTGCTGTTCGTCGTGTTACTGGTGCTGAATGTGCCGGTGGCAGTGGCGATCTGTCTATCCACATTCGCCACCGCAGCAGTGGCCATAGGCACGATGGATATTGCTGCAGCGACCATCGCTCAACGCATGGCGACCGGTGTTTATAGTTTCTCTTTGCTTGCCATTCCCTTCTTTATTCTGAGCGGACTGCTCATGGGACAAGGCGGCATTGCACGTCGATTGACCGATCTGGCCACCGCCCTGGTGGGTCGTTTTCCCGGCGGTTTGGCTTTTGTGAATGTGCTTTCCTGCATGTTGTTCGGCGCGGTCAGCGGTTCTGCAACGGCGGCAGTTTCGTCGATCGGGGGATTCATCATTCCTGAGATGCAACGAAAAGGATACAATCGCGAATTCGGCGTGGCGCTCACGATCACCTCGGCCACCACCGGACTCTTAATTCCTCCCAGTAACATCATGATCGTTTACGCCCTGGTTTCGGGTGGGGCGGTTTCCATTGCCACTCTTTTTGTTGCCGGTATTTTGCCCGGGATGGTGTTCGGTCTGCTGCTCATGATCGCCGCTGGAATTCTCTGCAGGAAAAACGGGTATGGAGCTTCGGAGCCGATGCCATTGAGTGCGATTTGGAAGGCCTTTCACAGGGCCTTTCTGAGTCTTCTGCTGATTTTCATTGTGCTGGGTGGGATCATGAAAGGGATCTTTACCGCCACGGAAGCGGCCGCCATTGCCGTTGCTTATTCCTTCGTATTATCGGTGCTGGTCTATCGTGAAGTAGCCTGGAAAGACATTTCCAACATTCTTCTGCAGACAGGTATCACCACCGCTGTGGTCTTCCTGCTCATCGCCACCTCGATGGCCATGTCCTGGATTCTCACGCTGGAGGAAATTCCCCAGCAGGTATCGGGTTTCATGCTTGGACTTTCCGACAATCCCATCATCATTCTGTTACTCATCAACTTCTTGCTACTGGTGGCAGGCACCTTCATGGACATGACTCCGGCCGTATTGATCTTCACACCGATCTATTGGCCGGTCGTGCAGAATTTCGGCATGACCCCCGTTCACTTCGGGATCATGCTCATCGCAAACCTCTGCATCGGACTCTGCACCCCCCCGGTGGGTACCTGTCTTTTTGTGGGGTGTGGTGTAGGTAAGACCAGCATTGCCAAGGTTGCTCCGGCGGCCATTCCGTTTTTTATCGCCCTTTTGGCGGCCTTGATGCTTGTCACCTTCGTGCCCGCGCTGACAAACTGGCTGCCCGCCATTTTCGGCATGAATTAAATCGATTTACAATTATATGAGTCAAAGCAACTTTATTCACGACGACTTCATCCTGCAGAACGAATCCGCGCGACGCATCTATCATGCCTATGCTGAACCGGCGCCTATATTCGATTTCCATTGTCATCTACCGCCCGAAGACATCGCGAGCAATCGAAAGTTCAACAACCTGTTCGAAATCTGGTTGGAAGGCGACCATTACAAATGGCGCGCCATGCGTTCCAACGGTGCTGAGGAGAAATACTGCACGGGAGATGCTGATCCATTCGAAAAATTCAAGGCCTGGGCCGCCACGGTTCCTCACACCTTGAGAAACCCTCTTTACCACTGGACCCACCTGGAACTGGCCCGTTATTTCGCAATCACCGAATTGCTGAATGAAGACACCGCCGAACGCATCTGGAATCAAACACGAGAACAACTAGCCGGCGATGACCTGACCACGCATGGCATCCTGAAGAAATTCGATGTACGAACCGTCTGCACCACCGATGATCCGACCGACGACCTGAGCCATCACCGGGCGATCAAGGCCTCAGGCATCGACACCAGAGTATTGCCCACATGGAGACCGGACAAATCATTCGGCGTCGACAACCCGGAAGCCTTCAATGCATGGGTCGGCAAACTCGAAGCTCAAAGCGGCATCTCAATTTCCAATTTCACCCAGTTTATCGAAGCTTTGGATAATCGCCTGGATTTCTTCCACGAACAAGGCTGCCGACTGTCGGATCACGGACTGGGTCAATGCCCGGCCAGTTTCAGCAGTGAACAAGAGGTGTCATCCATTTTTGACAGTGCCCGCGCCGGACGCGGTGCCAGCCCGGAAGCACAGCAACAATTCACAACTTTTGTTCTGGGTCACCTTGGAGAACGATACGCCGAAAAAGGATGGACCATGCAGATGCACATCGGAGCGTTGCGCAACAACAACCGCCGTCTGCTTTCGGCTCTTGGACCGGACACCGGATTCGATTCGATCGGCGATCTTCCCCAAGGCGTCACCCTGTCCGCCTTCCTGGATCGTCTCGACACCCACAACAAACTGCC
>JAQCFT010000050.1 GCA_027619545.1 Verrucomicrobiota bacterium
CCATTGTTCCATTCTTTTGCAAGTAGCCACTTCATCAGGAAAGCGCTGATGCATGCCAGCCAGGCAATCATAGTCGAACCGCATAAAATGAGTGCCCATTTTAAGGGGAATGTTTTTTTCCGATCAACCGGAAGGATGGTGACCCATGATAGGAGCCATTCGGTGAGGCGACAGTAGAATTGTAGAGGAGACATGGGATTAGGAATGGTGAAGGGTTAATGGTGAATTTTTTTGCTTACGGTGGCTTCTGGGGCCTGGGGGTGTTTGCTGGTGGTTTGTTGGGGCAGTGTCGTTTTCTGGAAGGGTTGCTTCCAGTCCGGCCATTTCCCATTGCATGAGTTGGTCGGATAGGCTGGTGTAGGGAGTTGCGGGGTGGCTTGATGGGGTGTTGGGATCTGTTGTTCCGTTCAGCCAGGTGTCGAATTTGGCGCCACAAAGGGCGAACAGCCAGATGGCTGCGATGGTTGCGCGGACGGGAGTAATGAGCCTGAATCCTGCGCTAAGGACCGATAGCCAAGCTGGTTGTCTGTCCTGAATCAGGTCTTCGGTCCCGGTTGCGGACAGGGTAACTGCCTTTTGTTGGGCAGCGGATAGGATGTCTAATTTCCATGACGGCGGAAGCGAAGGCTCGGGGAGGCCCTTGATATGTGATTCCAACTTTTTGAGCTGGTGATCCTCGCTGGATTCAGGTTCGTAGGGTTTCATGGTGCTGGACTATTTGATTTCTTCGTAGAGGGGTTTCAGCAGGGTTCGGAGTTTTTCCAGACCGTAGCGATAGCGGGATGCTGCGGTGTTTTGTGGTATGTCCAATGCTTCGGCAATTTGTTCAAAGGTCATTTCTTCTTTCAATTTCAAATGAATCACCGTCGATTGATCGCCAGGCAAGGCTTTCAGGGCCTTTATTAATTCGGTATCAATCGCGGCTGCATCGCTTGTTTCTGTTTGAGGTGTCGTGCTTGTTTCGCCATGTTCTCCTGATGATTTGTGGGCTCTGGATCGAGCGTCGCGGCGTCTCAGACTGTCCAAGGCCATGCTGTGTGCCATGCGGATGAGGAACGGACGTTCGTGAACTGCTTGACTGATCAGATCCGGTTTCTGAGCGATTCGGCAGAACAAATCCTGCATGACGTCGCGCACATCGGATTCATGACCGAGCACATACATCAGAAACGCATAAAGAGCGTCCGCGTGCGCATCGTAGATTTGTTCCAATGTCCGGGTTCCCGCCATTCACTTATAAAGACGCATGGGGAAGGGGGATTTGTCTAGGCTTTCGGAGATTTTTTTGGGGCCGGGTGCCAGGAGAGCAACCTGAATGTCAAATGTGTTTGCGGATAGTATGAAGTACGGAGGGCACGAAGTAGTCAGATAAATGGATTTTAAAACAACCCCTTTTAGTGTTCGGGGCCAAAAAGCCCGGCCTAATTTGCCTGTGGCTCGTCCATTTTCTGGCCGGCCATTTCGTAGATGCCTACGAGGTAGCCGTTTTCCAGGACTTCACCGACTTGCAACGTTCCATAGATGGTCACTGCTTCGTCCATGATGGGTTTGACGCCTTGTTCGTCCATGCGGACGCTGACCCATTCGTTGATCTTGGGGACGGTGCCGTAGCAGCACATGGATTGGTCGCGCATGATCAGCATTTCGGTGACCAAGCCTTTTTCGACCTTCAGTGGCAGCATGAAGCCTTTGAGTGAAATGTTTTTTGCGTTGAGAGCTTTGATGTCGGCTGGAATCTGCTCTTTGTAAACGGTTCCTTCTTCATCCGCCACCGGGGCTGTCAGGTCCTCCGGCATCTGGTATTCGAAAGAGGCCAGTTTGTCGAAGCTGACGGAAAGGTAACCATTTGCATCGGGCAGGGTGGTTGCGACCAGGGGTTCCTCAATGAGTTTGGCTGCAGAGGTGTCTGCTGACTGTTCCTCTATGGCTGGTTCGCTGGGTGCCGATTGTTGTGCGATGGTTGCTTCTTGATCGTTCTCCTCTTCAAGGACAGGAGTTGTATTGTCGGTTTCGTCCGAATTAACGACTTCCGTGGCTTTCTCAGGTGCTTTTCCGATCGTTTTTTCAGGTTCAGGGGATGGCTGTGGATCAACCACTTTGCCTTCATCTGTAATAGTGGAAGAGGCTGAAACGGCTGCTGGTTCAGGCTCAATGGGATCACCTTGAATCAGTTCGCCCTGAATCGGTTCTCCTTGTGGCGCTTGTGCCACTTCCGTTGTGGTGTCGGAGGATTTGGAGCAGCCGGACGACAGGGTCCATGTCAGGCACAGGGCCGCGAGTAAACAAGTGGTGATCAATGAAAGGGGTGAGTGGTGCTTGTTCTTCATGTTGTTGGAGATGAGTAATGCAGCGCTTGTTTGTTCGTTTTCTCAGCCTTCGTTGCCTTCAGGGAACTGAAAAGCAATGTTCTCAAATCGATTACCCTGAATATGGACCTCCTGAATGGTTCCTTCAAACTTATTTTGATTGGGTAACTCGGGGAGGCGTGCCTGGAATTCCGAGGTGTTGCCGATGGTTTCACCCGTTGCCCGGTTTTCCGCGGCGACGAAGCTCCAGGGGAGCATGGTTCCGTCCGGGCCATTCACCAGAACAATGATTTCAGTTTGATCGATCCGGATAAATTGCTCCATGTGACCATCCAATACATAACATCGCATCAGACCGGCTTCTTCGTCCCTGACCCATTCAAGATGGTAAAGTTCGTCTCCCAGGCGGATCACCGTGCCACCATGAGGGGGATCATGGTGGTGTCCTGCATGAGCGTGGTTGGCTTCTTCACCGTGATCGTGATCATGTTCGGCGACATCGGATGTATCCCCGCAACCTGTCCAAATCAGACAGAGCAGACTGAAGAGCCAAGTGAACAGGCCTGTTGGATATGGATGGGTTTTGCTCATGACACGGGGATCAGGTTTTCGGCAACATGGGTGCGATAAGCTTTGATGGCGGGAACACATCCGGTAATGGCTCCCAACAGGATCATGCCCAATGGGGTCCATAGCAACGCCGGGTGCCATGTTCCCAATGTGAGGACAACCCCTGTTTGAACGCGTATGACGGCCGCCGCCGTGCTGAAGATGATGGCGTACACTCCGAATGCCATGATCATGCCGATGATGGATATCGCCGTGGATTCAAGCACAACCGAACCGAAAATGACCCGGCGTCCCGCCCCCAGCGCACGCAGGATCGCAATGTCTCGTTTCCGTTCGTTCATGGAGTTGTAAATTCCGGCAAGGACCGAACCGGCGGCGACCACCGCTACCAGGTAAGCGATCATCTCAAGAACACGATCGAACCAACCAATCTTCGAGAACAACTGGGCCATGATCTGGTCGATGGGCCAGGCCAGCGTCAGGCGATCTCCCTGTTTGTTGTACATCAGGTCGAGTCGGAAACCAGCCTGGGGATTGCGTAATTTGACAAGCACCGCACTGATATCGTTGGCTGTTTTGGGGTCGTGTCCGCTCATTTTCTGGAGTCCGGCCAGAGGAATCCAAATCACCCGGTCAGCGGGCGTGTTGGTCAGTTCCATCACTCCCACCACCACATAGGTTTCGGCGTGCTGTTTTTCTTCGTCGAATAGAAGGCCATGGTAAGGATGAAAGGTATCACCCACTTTTAAACCCAGTTGTGTCGCCGCGAAACCTCCTACCACTGCCTCGCGACGGCTTGTATCCATCCAGCGTCCGCCCGGCAAGGTGGCGTACTTTTTACCTTCACTATATTCAGTGTCGGTGAAGAGTTCTGGAAGTGTCCCCACCAGTCGGAAGCCCTTGAAGTTGTCTCCCACGGCGATGGGGATGGCGTGTTCCACGCCCGGGTGTTTCTTGATGTCTTCATAATCTTCCAAAGCGAGGTTTCCGGGTGAAGCTTCCACGTGGAAGATGGAGTTCAGAACCAATTGAAGCTTGGAAGACCGAGCGCCCAGCACGGCGTCAAATCCCGCATTCACTCCCGTAAAAGCCGCGTTGGATTGATCCTTGATCACCCATACAGACAAAATCAACCCGCCCGCCAGGGCGATCGAAAAGGAAGTGATGGTGGTGGACAACAGGTGTTGCCGCAGACTTTTGAATACCATCTTGAGGATCATGCTCTTTTCTCCTCCCTGGTGGCTTTGTTGAGAGATGCCAGATCCTGGCAGTGTTCGAATGCGTTCAAAATATGCCAGTCATGACTGACCAGTAAGAGAGCCGCCTTGTTTTCTTTACAGGCCTCACGAATGAGGTGCAGGGCCTCTTCCGCGCGAGTGTTGTCCAGATTGCCGGTGGGTTCGTCCGCCAATACCAGTTTGGGCCGATTTGCCAATGCCCGCGCCACGGCCACGCGCTGTTGTTGACCGGTGGAGAGTTGTCGCGGGTAATGATGCATGCGATCCTGCATGCCGACTCTTATCAGCAATTGTGAGGCATAGTCCTTGTCAACGCCCGGACCGAAACTCATGCCCAACATCACGTTTTCCAGGCAGGTATAACCTTGCAGCAGGTTGAATGTTTGAAAGATATAGCCGATTTGATTGGCCCGGAGCCGGTCGCGATTGGCTTCGGAAAGCTTGTGAAGATCGGTTCCGTCGAGCAGGATTTCTCCTTCATCTGCTGACAGGATGCCGGCAATCAGATGCAGAAAGGTCGTTTTGCCGGTGCCGCTTTCACCGCACAATGCCACCTGTTGCTCTGCTTCCATTTGAAACGCAGGCACGTCCAGCACGGTATGGAGTTTGTTCTCCGGTGTGCGATAGCGTTTTTTGAGTTGTTTGATTTCAAGCAATGCCATGGATTCGAATGAAACGCAGTATAGCCTTTTGGGGTAAGTAAGACAATGGCGAAAGGTTTGCTGCAGCGAAAAATGAAATGGAAGGATTACCCGGTCATCATTGCGGGTGTCGTTTTAAGCCTCACCCTGATGGCTTTCGCCGGTCGCTGGTTCTGGTTGCTTGCTCTCGTGGATCACTTTCGAATTCATTACCTGGTTCTCCTGGCCAGCGCTGTGATCCCTGGTTGTTGGTGGCGGCAGAAAAAGACGATGGGTTTGTTGTTGGTGTTGATTGCCTGGCAGGTGGGGGTAATGGAACCGTGGGCATGGAGCAGAGTATCGGATGCGCCATCGAATTCGGCGAGCTACTCCTTAATCTGGTTTAATGTCCACACGGGAAATAGGTCCAAGTCGGAAGTGTTGGATTATCTGAAAGAACGGGATCCTGATTTCATATGTCTCGGTGAGGTCAATCGTTTGTGGTTGCAACAATTGACGCCCTTGCATGAACGATGGCCGCATCAAGTTCTGCAACCACGTGATGATAATTTTGGGATGGCTGTTTATAGCAAATATCCCTTCAAAGACCGCTTCAAATTGGATTGGGGCGTGCCTTGTATTCGCTTCGATGTTGAGCATGACATGAATAAAACCTTTTCGGTGTTTGTTGCACATCCTGTTCCGCCGATCGGAAATCGTTTTACGGGTTTGCGAGACGATTACTTGCGTCAGGTTTCAGAAACCATGAGCGAGACGCGCCATCCTTTCGTTGCCGTGGGAGACTTTAATGCCACGCCGTGGCATTACCCGGTCAGAGAGATGATGAAACGACATCAGTTGAGTTATTGCCCACCGACATCCATGCTGTCATTGCCGACCTGGCCCATTGGCTTATTGCCTTTTGGGATCCCGATTGACCTGTTTCTTGCTCAACCAGCAATATCGATACACGCATTGAACCGGGGGCCCGATCTGGGATCTGATCATCGCCCTTTGGAAGTCCGGTTTTCTCAGCATTGACCTTAGCCGTAATCATTCAATTAGGAATCAGCACATAACACAGATGAACGCAGATATTGGGTATAAACAAAGATTTGATGTCTTCAAAGGGATTCACCAAATAGTGTCTCAAATTTCAGTTGCCATTCGAATGGATCTTCCTTCTATATCTGCGTAAATCTGTGACATCTCGTAGATCCCGCGTCTGCGGTGGTGTGGATAAACTGCATAGACATGGCTAAGGTCCCACTCGGTAAAAGGAAGCCTCTTTATCCCGGAATGTTTCTGGGATGAGAGTAACATTTTCCCGGGTGTAGGATTCCCATGTTGTCCAGTTTTGAAGATCCATGGACCATTGAAGGTTGATGGGCTTGGAAAGATCAAGGTTCGAGGGAAGGATCAAGGCTGGAATGTCTCCCGGAAGCATGATGGCTCTCAACCAAGGCTCCGGTTCCTCAATCGCGATGCCGCTCCATGTTAGATTATTTTCCCGGATAGCCTCTCCGTTGGATGCATGAACCGTGGCGGTCACAAACCCGGTTTGATTGGCCTGGCCTTTCATCTTTAATACAAACGCATGTCTGCTGGCGCTGGCCACGGTTCCGAGGTGTAAACGAATGGTGTGGGGGAGGTGTTCTTGCCATCCTGTTTCAGAAACCAGTTCTGTCGCGGTCAAGTGGTCGCTCCACGCAAAATCGACATACACACCCGATGCGACACATTCGCCTACGTGCTGAAGTGTGAATTCTGTTTCCCATGAGTTGCCTTGGGAAATGTCTGGTTCCTGGTGGCGACTGCTCAGTGCGAGATCCATGTTTTCACACGGCGTGCAATGGAGCAGCCAACAAACCGTGTTTTGAAACAGGGATGTCTGACCCGACCTGTCTCCAGATGGAACGTCCGGAAACACGGGGAACAACTGGACCACCATGCGATCTTGATGGGGAGTTGATGTGCTGAATGGATCAGAAGCAGCCATGGCAAAGTGGTCGGCATCGGTGTTTAGAATACGAGTGTCAAATTGGGGATGTACAGACGTATGGTAAATCGGTGTCTGCGGCTGGATGTCTTTGACAGTCCCGTATTGCCCCAGAAGAAATGCATGTGCCAAATCCAATGCAGGCAGGAGCGTTTGCTTTTGTGCCGGATACATGTCGAGCTGAGGTATTCCTGTCAGTTCTGTCCACGCTGGTAGAGGGAAGAGCGGGGTGGGAGTGTTCAAGGCAGGTGCATCTGTCAGGACGTATAAAGGCATTCCTGCAGCTTGTGCATGCAGCAATGTTGTCGCCAGTTCCGGATGATCAGCCGAGTCCCGCAGTGATTGTTTCCAGATCACCAAATCTGCCTTTGAAAGCCATTCGGCAGAGATGGAGCTTGGGTGGACGGACCATCCGGTCAAACCCATTTCGAAGAGTGCAGCTTGCATGCGTTCACTCTGGAGATCCCGGGCTTCTTCGATGATGAATATGTTTCCGGAACTTTGGACAACCTGGATTCGGATGGGTGTTGCGGTGACCTGATGTCCATTTCCATCCTCTGCAATGGCGGTCAGCAAATACTCGCCGATTTGTTCCGTCTCCCATTGGGTGGTATACGGAGGCGAAGTGAATGTTTGGATGCGTTGCTCATTCACAAATACCGTTACGGTCGGTTCTCGCGCGGTTCCCTCAACATTGAGGCTTATGGGGATCCTGGCAAACGCTGGGGACTGAGTGAAATCCATCTCGAATGATTGCCGATTCAATGGCGTTTCAAAAGCGATGTGTAATGTCGGAATAATTACCGGTGGAAGCTCAGGTTCATGTACGGGTTCGGGTTCGGGTTCAGGTTCGGGTCCAAGTTCAGGGATGGCTCCATCATCATTCAGGATGGTTACAGGGATCTGGAGGAGGACATCATTATTCGACGTGTTCATTTCGACCAGCAGGGTTTCGTCTGGTTCTGGTGTTGTGTCCCCGTGGATGGTTACTTCCAGTGGTCCTTCCTCTTCACCTATTCGATAGATCCGGTGTCCGTAGTAGTCGCTCACATAGAGAAGTTCATGTTCTTCGTCAAATTGCAGGACATCTTTGCCGTTTCCATATAGGAACCCCTGCAAACCCGAGATGAATTCCGAGATGGTTCCGTTGGAATCAATGCGGAGCACTTTGCCCTCATTCCCGAGATCAATGGCTACGTAAAGGTTGTTTCCAAACAGGCTGCCAGATGTAAATGCCATGCCATGTGGCGATCCTTCGAGGTTTGAGACGAACGGTTTCAATCCACGTTCAGGGTGCCACCGTTGAATGCAGACACAGTCCCGTCCAAACTCGCCCATGTAAACCCAATCTCCAAAGGGACTGTCCTCGGGAGGTATCGCCAGGGATCGGAAAGCATTTCCTGCATTGCTTTGATCGAATAATCCATCACTGAACAGTGGTTCCAGTTCTCCATCAAAAGAGATGTTCAAAATATCGGCCGGGCTGCCTACCGAGTTGACGACCAGAAGCAGGTCGCACATCCAACCGTGTGTGCCAAAGGCCAATTCACCCGGTTCACCCGGTCCGTTGGGTGTGCCGATGCCTGTGAAATCGACGATGTTCTGTTCGGAATCGATCCATTGTATGGTGCCACCCCAGTCTCCTGGACGTCCCCCGTCACGATTGTTCGAACTCACGTAAAGTCCCGGTTTGAACGGTCCGTCCAGAGGAGCGAAATCCAATCCGGTCGGATCCGCTTCAGGGAGCAACGATACAAAAGTTTTCACTGAAGTGCCGTCGAATGATACGTGGAAGATCTGATCGGGTTTCGTGTCGTTGTTGTGCATGGTTTGTGCCACATAGATGCCCTCTTCAAAATCCGGTTGATTTCTTGAGATGGCCAGGGATGTGGGGCGGGTGATATCCGCCAGCATCTCCATACCGAAACCGAGCTGGATGTTGATCAGCCGGGCGAGGGCATCCCCGGAGGATTCAGGGCGGGGAAGCCCTGTGTGAATCCTGCCTGCGGGAAACGTGGCGGTTTTTGATATCGGTGTGTAGTCCTCGATGCTGGTGGCGGTTTGTGGCCGAGTGGTGATGCCCACTACGACGGGGAATGGGAGGCTTTTCTGTAACTGTGGAAGGATTTCAATGACTCGATCGCCATCATCCCCTTCAATCACTTCCTGAGGCGTGATGTTTTTCAGTGAGACATTTTCGTCCGTAACTTGTGCAAAGCTGGAAAAGCATTGAAAAAGGATCACCACTGAACAGGTGGCTGACCGAAACAAAGTATGATGGTATTTGTCTTCCTTCATGACACTCCTTGGCTTTGGTTGTGACTTTCCAAATTTGCCATAATATTCAGCACGATCCGTTCCAAATCCATTCGGCAAATGTCGTAGGTGTTGTGATGATCATGCCAAGTTATCAAATTGTGAGGATGTTGGGTGCAGTTCAAAAATTAGAAATCCACTATCGGAGGGGTAAGCTCCGTCTTACACCCAATACAAACCTCGGTGCTTTGGGAACCTTTTCAAGCTGCAATGGAAACACCTCAGTCAATCGATGAACAATAGTTTCCCCGTGTTCCATTCCTTTTGCTCAGAAACGTTTTCAAGGGGAAAGTTTGGGGCGAGGTGGAACTCGCCCCTCCATTGTCTGAAAAATGAACTGCGCCCCATGTGTGTGAAAGGCTTGTGATTGGCCTTGACGTTCCAATATGGAAGGAGTTTCATATGCATATTCCATGAAAAACTGTCATGACAGTCAGGTAGAAACTGTACCATTGTATACATCGCAATGCTGTCAGTCCGTCGTCTATTTCGACAAAATGAAACGGGGTTTCACCCTTATTGAACTTCTGGTGGTGATCGCCATTATTGCCATTCTTGCCGGAATGCTGTTGCCGGCGCTGAGCAAGGCCAAGCAAAAAGCTTATGCGACCAAGTGCATCAGCAATCTCAAACAGATGGGGATTGCCACGGTTATGTATGCGGATGACAATGATGATAAGCTGCCCTACGCCTGGGGACACGGTGAAAACACGTTTATTCACAATGCCAACATCAATAATTTTGAGGCGCTTCTGGTTCCATATTACGGACGTCAAAAGTTTGATGCCGGGCAGGAGGGAATGAATTTCACCAATGGCGTTTCCATTTGCCCGATTCGAATGAGGGAAAACCATTGGCGTGGATTCAAACATTACAACGGGCAGGGGAATCCGTGGAAGATCAGTTACGGAATGAATCAGCATACTTCGTCCAATTTCCCCAACAACTCCGGAGATTTCCCGTCATCCAACACCGCCAAACTTTCTTCGGTTCCGAATCCGGTCAATACACACCTGGTATCGGATATTTCATATGACCTCAATCATCCTGCGGTGATCCTCATTGGAGCACAACCTAATGGAACTTATGATGTCGGTTACAAACACGGAAGTGAGCATCCGGATGGCGCGGCCAATATTCTGTTCATGGATGCCCACATCAGCGCCATGAAACCATCGCAAGCCACCAATCAGGTGATCATGGATTTCAAGAAGCCCAATACGATTCGTTGATTCAATTTATCTTATAAGAAAACCATAATAACGAGACCATCATGAACAAGAAAACACTAGCAAGATTGGGGATCGTTGCCTTGCTGGCACAAAGCTCAATGGGATTTGCTCAAAGCCTCTTCCTGAATTCCAGTTTCGAATTCAATTACCCGGAAACCTGGCCTCATTACGGTGAAATAGACGAATGGAACGGAGGCTCGGGTGTGAATCAGGCGGATGGTCCGTTTCACAACGGAGGAACGCCGATCCCTGATCAAACACGCGCTGTTTTTATGCAAGGTACTACTTCCTTGTCGCAGGAAGTATTCGGCTTGGTTCCTGGTGAAACCAGTTGGCTGCAATTTTTTTATGATGCACGTGCCTGCTGTGGCGGAACGATTGACCTGATCGTGAAACTGGACGATGTGGAATTGGATCGTATCAACAACGTTCGGGCGTCCACTGATGGGAATCCCTACAAATTCAGGAACATTGCCTTTGTACCCGAGTTTGATGCGGGTGTGATCAGGTTTGAGACCGTGGCCAACGGCGATGCCACCGTCAACCTGGATGCGGTGAGTATTATTCAACGCAGTGAGGATGAAGTGCCGGTGATGAACCCCAGTTTCGAGGCCAGCGGTGAAACGCTGGATCCGGACGGAATCATCAGTCCGGCTGGCATGGCCGGTTGGACAGGTGAGGGGATCTATGGTGTCAACCTCGATGGTTTTGGCCCCTATGCCGATAACGGGCGCTCTTCCGAACCGGATTTTGTCGGATTCATTTCCGGACCCGGATCTCTGAGCCAGACACTCGACAATCTGGTGGTTGGGAACAGCTATGAATTGAGTTTCGAATACAATGCCCGATCCGGTGATAACCCACAATTGTCCGTGTTCCTTGGGGAAGAAGAAGTCTTTCAAAAGAACGTCTCGCCTGTCGTGGGCAACAAGGGTTACGAAACGGCGAATATCAGTTTTGTCGCGGATGATGTTCAGAAGCTGCTCAGCTTTCGACAAACCGATGAAGGTGATCATACCCTTTTGTTGGATTCGATTCACCTGATAGGAGAACTTGGACAATCCTTTCCTCCGGTCGAAATCACACCACCCGCTTTGGAGTTGGCTCCCGGACAAAAAGGAGAGATTACCGTGACGGTTCCTGCTGAATACATCGCTCTGAAATCGGGGCAATTAAGCATGACCAGTCCCAACCCGGGAGTCGCAAATCTGGTGGGTGCCAATGAAGAGGGCACCCTGGTGGTTGCATTTGAAAAGGGCGGCGACAACGTCAAAGTGATCGAGGTCGTCGGTGTTGGCCGAGGTGCTGCACGGATGTTGGTGGCCCCCCCCAATGGGCTTGAGATTACCAATGACACGCGCGTCAATGTCGTCAGTTCCATCGTGCGGAATGCCAGCTTTGAAAGCAATGACGCTCCTCCCGGTATTGGTGCCGGTCCCATTGTTTCCTGGATGGGAGGAACCGGACTCAATCCTGCCGCAGGTCCTTTCCATGATAACGGGGCGATTCCTGATCGCAGACAAGTCGCCGTGCTTCAGGGAAGTCAGATACTATCCCAGGAACTAAACGGACTCGAAGCGGGTGAATCGTACTGGTTGCAGTTTTATTACAACTCAAGGGACTGCTGCGGAGGTACGATTAATCTGGCAGTGCGTTTGGCGGGAGAAGAGTTGTGGAGTATTGAAGACGTTTTCCCTGCCATTGCAGAAGGTTTGGAGACGTATTATTTCCAAAACATTCCTTTCAAAGCCTCCGCATCCGGCGGTTTGCTGGAGTTTGAAACAACAGCCGAGGGCGATGCCACCATCTTGCTGGATGCAGTCAATATCGTTCCACGGGGCGAAGATGAAGTGGTGATCAAAAATCCAAGTTTCGAGGCTAGCGGAAGTCCTGTAGGGGTGGGTTATGTCCAACCGGCGAACATGGCCGGATGGGACTTTACATCAGGTGGACGTGGGGTCAATGTAACCGGTCAAGGACCTTTCTCCGACAATGGCGCCGGGTTGGATCAGGATTCTGTGTTGTTCATTCAAAATGCCTCCAGTATGAGCCAGTTTGTTGAAGGATTGGAAGCCGGGGAGACATACACTCTGTATTACTACGTCAATGCACGTAACTGTTGTGGGGAAGGCGGTGTGACAGCCTATGCCGTCAGCTTTGATGAGGAAATCCTGCATGAAGAAGAAGTGCTTCCTGTGGGTGGGAACAATCCTTTTCACCTTCGCTATCACACCTTCGTTCCTGCGTTCTCGGACGGTATGTTGCAGTTTGATACCAACCCTCAAGGTGATCACACATTGCTGCTGGACGATATTCACATCGTCAAAGGCGATTTCGTTCCGCTCGAACCACAACCGGCCGATGTCATGCTGGCTTATCAACTCGCAGATGGTGGGAATCTTCAACTCAGTTGGCCCGCTGCAGCGTCGTCGTTTGTGCTTCAGCAAACGGACAATTTGAATGGAGCCTGGACCGACGTGGGAGCCGTGGCTGAAGTTATCGGTGATCAAAATGTGGTCACCATGTCCATCGAAGAAGGAAATACGTTCTTCAGATTGGTGGCACCTTGAGAATGTATCCGTGGATTAAAAAGGATTGATATGAAAACAATGCATCCAACCGAAAGACGTGGATTTACGCTGATTGAGCTGCTGGTGGTGATTGCCATTATTGCCATTCTGGCAGGCATGTTGCTTCCGGCGCTTTCCAAAGCCAAGACCAAGGCACAAGGCATCGCCTGCATGAACAACCTTAAGCAGCTTGGTTTGGCCTGGTACATGTACCCGAGTGACAACGATGACAAACTGGTTCCAAACGGAACCGGAGGACAAAAGGGGTGGGTAGAAGGCTGGCTCAAGACTCCGACGGATGCGACCAATGTCAACCTCCTGATGGCTCCACGCGGCATGCTCTGGGATTACAATCAATCCCTGAAGATATACAAATGTCCCGCAGACAAGAGCACCGTGAAATTTGGAAACGTCGCTTATCCCCGCGTGCGAAGCATGTCGATCAATGGGTGCATCAATGGTGATAGTTGGTATACGGCCGAAATCGACCGGGACTTTTACACCTGGCGCAAGCAGTCGTCGATTATCAACCCGGCCAACAAATATGTGTTCCTGGATGAACATCCGGATGCGATCGATGACGGCTATCACCTGACTTTCGTCAATCGCGTTCACCAATGGGGCAACATGCCTGCCAATTACCATAATGGCGCCTGTGGCTTTTCATTCGCGGACGGACATTCCGAAATCAAGAAATGGGTGGATCCCGACACCTTGTCAAAAGAGATTGTGAACAATCCCATGGGACCTCATGACGTGCCGTGGTTGCAGGTGCGTACCTCTGAGCCAAAGAACCCGGATACAGTTTGGCCACCTCGACCTAATTGATTTTTTGGACAGGATGAGCCGGATTTGTTTGGGATGCAGATCTCATTGAGATTCTGGTTTTCACTTGCAAACTTTCATGGGTGAGGTTGGATGGTATTTATGAAATCCACTTTGTTACCGTTGGCGCTGGTGCTTGGATTGGGGGGTGTTTGTTGTTTTACTCTATCGGCCAGTGATCGTCCCAACATAGTTTTGGTCATGGCTGATGACCAGGGGTATGGCGACATGGGATACACCGGGCATCCTTTCATCAAGACTCCTCATTTTGACAAGGCTTCCAGGAGTGGCATACGGTTTGACCAGTTTTACGCTGCTGCCCCGGTTTGTTCTCCGACTCGAGCCAGTGTCATGACGGGGCGGCATCCAAATCGAATGGGAGTTTTCAAATGGGGATACCCAATGCGTCCGCAGGAGACAACCATTGCAGAGGTGTTGAGGGAGAATGGATATGCGACCGCGCATTTTGGGAAATGGCATCTGGGGTCGGTGCGGCAAAGCAGTCCGGCAAATCCTGGTGCCAATGGTTTTGATTACTGGGTTTCGGCTCCCAATTTTTATGATAATGATCCAATACTCAGCCATCAGGGTAAAGCCGTGCAACATCATGGTGAAAGCTCTGAATTGGCGGTCAATCTGGCTGTTGACTGGATTCAGGATCAAACCGAGGGGGACAGGCCTTTTTTTGCCGTGATCTGGTTTGGTTCTCCGCATGGGCCTCATCGTGCCATCGAGGCGGATCAGGCTTTATACAAGGATCAGCCCGACGCCTTGAAACATTTCTTTGGCGAAGTGACCGGAATGGACCGTGCTTTCGGGACCCTGCGGAACAGGTTGGAAGCCCTTGGCGTGAGGGATAATACCATTCTTTGGTATTGCAGCGACAATGGAGCCCTTCCAAAAGTTGGTTCCACCGCTGGTTATCGAGGAAACAAGAGCAAGGTTTACGAAGGAGGCCTGCGGGTTCCGGCATTTTTGGAATGGCCTGATCGAATCAAACAACCTACTGCCATTCAAGTTCGTGCCACGACCAGCGATATTTTTCCCACTTTGCTGGATTGGTTGGATATCCCTGTACCTCACGAAACGGTTTTGGATGGAGTGAGCCTGGTCCCTTATTTGAATCACAAGAATCGTCAGCGCAGGGGAGGCATGGGGTTCTGGGACTATGTTGCCCCGGGTATTGGGACGCCTTCGGCCCAGTGGATGAGTGAGTTGCTGGATGCCCAGGAAAACGGTGGGGACTTGGAACCTCACGTTTCGAGCCAAAATGCAGCCCTGTTGCCAGATCCCCGTTACCCAAAGGATCTATTTCCCGGGCATTCCGCCTGGATTGATGGGGATTGGAAGTTGCATCGCATCGAAAATAAGCAGAGTCAGGTAACTTGGGAGCTTTACAATCTGCACAGCGACCCTGCCGAAACCGATGATTTGCTTTCACGCCCGGTGCGAGCAGATGGCCGATTTCCTGTCGAAAGACTGAGGAATGACTTGGCCTCTTGGTTGGGATCCGTGGTGGATAGCCTGAACGGGGAGGATTATTAGTGTGAGTCCGGTTGTTGATGGAGGGCGTTCAGCGCTAACAGGGACGCCCTGCAATGTGTGCGGTGGGGTGTTCGGATTGAGCCGGACATTCTTAAACTCTTAAACCGTTGGGGTGTTCGCAGCCCCGCAGCAGCATAGCCCTGCCGGAATTGGTCAATCTCAGTTACCTGACGCGGTGGCAGCTTTTAAATTTTCATCTTCAATCGTTACTGGACGTTTTTGTTTTTTGGCTTAGGCTTTGGGCCACATGACCGAATCCAAAGAGTCATTTCTTCAAATTGCTGATCGTCGTTTCCAATCCAGGCTACTGGCGGGAACGGGTAAATTTGCGTCCCCTGAAACCATGCGGGACGCCTTGGCCGCAAGTGGAACGGAAATCGTGACCGTCGCACTTCGGCGCGCCGATCTGTCAGGTAACCGTGATCCATTTGCCAATATCCTTGAGTTTATTGATCCCCAAAAATACCTGTTGCTGCCCAATACCAGCGGGGCGATGGATGCCGATGAAGCGGTTCGCCTTGCGCGCCTGGCGGTGGCGGCTGGTTTGCCAAAATGGGTAAAGCTCGAAATTCATCCGGATCCACGGTATTTACTCCCTGATCCCATCGAAACGCTCAAGGCGGCAGAGGTGTTGGTGAAGGAGGGGTTCACCGTACTGCCTTATATTAATGCCGACCCGGTGCTCGCCAAACGCCTGCAGGAAGTGGGGACTGCGACGGTGATGCCCTTGGGGTCCCCCATTGGTTCCAATCAGGGAATTGCAACCCGGGATCAGATCAGGATCATCATTGAACAAGCACAGGTGCCCGTCGTGGTGGACGCTGGAATAGGCGCGCCAAGTCATGCCGCGGAAGCGATGGAATTGGGAGCGGATGCGGTGTTGATCAATACCGCCATGGCCGTGTGCGAAGATCCGGTCAAGATGGCGCGAGCTTTCTGCAAAGCTGTCGAGGCGGGCAGGGAAGCGTTTGAAATCGGGGTGGGCGTTGTTTCCAGAACCGCCCGTGCCACGAGTCCCTTGACCGCGTTTTTGGAAGCTTCGTAACTTTATGAATCCCCCCCTTCAACGAGATCGTGTCAGGGAGATATTGGCACAAGCCCGAAAGCAACGTGTGCTGGTAGTTGGCGATGTCATGCTGGATCAGTTCATTTGGGGCAGTGTTTCACGCATTTCGCCTGAAGCTCCGGTACCGGTCCTTGAATTTCAAAGTGAAAACTACATGCCGGGCGGCGGAGCCAATGTGGCTCGCAATCTTACCGCTTGGGATGTTCATACTTCTGCCTACTCTGTGATCGGTCGGGATGATGCGGGAGATCAATTGGAAGAACAACTGCGCAACTGGGGAGTGCTTTGTTCGGGATTGATTCGATCCGCCAGTCGTGCGACCGGATTAAAAACACGTATCGTTGCCCAGCGCCAGCAGATAGTTCGGGTTGATCGTGAACAGAAGGAGCTTTTGGACGAATCGCTTACTGCCAAACTGATAACCAAGATTGAACAGGCACTGAAGCCGGATGTGGCGGCGGTGGTGTTGTGTGACTATGGTAAAGGGGTGGTTACCCAGGCATTATTGGATCGACTGGCTGAATTGTGCCGCGATCGGGGGATCTGGTTGAGCATGGATCCCAAGCCCGTAAGGGCGTTGAGGCTGCATGGACTGTCGCTGATGACTCCCAATCGCAAGGAAGCCTTTGCATTGGCTCAAATGACTGAGACTCCCGGCCCAAAGGATCCTTTGAAGGATGAGGCTTTGTTGAAAGTAGTGCGTCATTTGATGAAGCGGTGCAAGCCCGCGATGATGCTGGTGACCCTGGGGGAACACGGTATGCTTTTGTGCAGCCGAAAAGGCAGACCCTTCCATATCCCCACCATAGCGCAAGAGGTTTACGATGTGTCCGGTGCCGGCGATACAGCGATTGCAGCCTTCACCGTGGCAATTGCCGGGGGGGCGTCTCCAATCGAGGCTGCCACCATCGCCAATCATGCCTCGGGTGTGGTGGTGGGGAAGGTCGGGACGGCAATCACGTCCACGAATGAATTGTTAGCCACCTTTCCGGAAGCATGATAAGCGCGCGCAAGGCTGTTTTCCTGGATCGAGACGGGACGTTGAACATTGAGAAATCCTATCTCTGCGATCCCGATCAATTGGTTCTTTTTCCGGATGTCATTCCTTCCCTGCAACGACTCATAGAGAACCATTTTTTATTGTTTGTGGTGACCAATCAGTCCGGAATCGGACGGGGATATTACACGGAAGAGGACATGCATCGAGTGAACAAGCGGCTTGAAGCGGTGCTCAGGCCGGAAGGCATCACTTTTCAGAAGATCTATTTTGCGCCGGAAGCCCCGGAAATCCCCAGCTATGGGCGAAAACCCTCGCCACAGTTCCTGTTGGATGCTGCTGCGGAATTTGATCTGAACCTCGCACATTCCTACATGATCGGAGACAAACTGAGTGACGTGGAATGTGGTTGGAACGCAGGTGTTCAGGCTTCCATTCTATTGAGAACCGGATATGGCTCCGAGACGGAACGGGCTATGAATGACAAACGGCATGCATGCATCATTGTGGATGACCTCACAGGTGCGGTTGCTCGTATTCTTGGTCATTGATCCAGTGGCAGCGATTTATTATCCCTGATAATACTTGAGCCTGCCCCTTGAAATGTCGCCTTGGCTTGGGTATGACATTGCTTATAAAAGCATGGTTGCATCAACTCATTCACATACCGCCGATCTTGCAGGAGAAACGCTGCATATGTCCAAAAAAGCAAAACCTCCAGTCGAGGATTTGGAAATCAAGGACGCCCATCTGATATTCAACGCTGTATGGGCGGAACTGGAGCAGGACTTTGGCCCTGAAAACCTCCGATTTCCAAAAGAAATCATCTTGTTAGGGGGAGCTCCCGGTTCCGGCAAAGGAACACATACCCGCTTCATACAAAAGGCCAGAGGTTTAACCTGTAAGTCGATTGTGGTCAGTGCCTTGCTTGATAGCCCTGAATCCAGGAAAATCAAGGATTCAGGCGGTATGGTAGGGGATCGGGAGGTGATCGACATCATCTTCAGGAAGTTGCTTGAGAAGGATTATCGTGATGGCGCCATTCTGGATGGTTTTCCCAGGACAAAAGTTCAGGTTGAGTGTCTTAAAATGTTGGTGGATAAAATGAAGGAGTTGCGGGCTCGTTACTACGAGACTCCTTTGCGGATTCATTTCCGGCAGGCTACCATCCACATCATGGTGTTGTTCGTGGATGAAAAAACCAGCATCAACCGTCAAATCAAACGTGGCAAGCAGATTGAAGAACACAATGAAGAGGTGAATGCCACCGGAGTCGGGGAAATCATTGAGCTGAGGGCGACCGACCGTGATCCGGAAGCGGCGCGTCGACGATATCGCGTGTTCAAGGAGCAGACTTGGGATGCCCTGCAGTCTCTCAAACAGACCTTTTTCTATCATTTCATCAATGCCCAGGGATCGATCCAGGAGGTCGAGCAGAATATCTTAAATGAGGTCCGCTACCAAAGTCTGCTTGAGCTGGACCCTGAAACGTTTGATTGCCTTCGAATTCTTCCTTTGGCCAGTGAAATTATCCTGCATGCACGACAGGACCTTGTGCGGCGTCTGGATGCATACGCGGTGGAACACCCGGATTTGTTTCATCAGGTCATTCAATTCATCCAGAACAAGATCATGCCCATCGTCGTGCGTCATGCAATCTCCGGCTTGGCCAGTGTCAATTCCGAGGACACTTTACTGCACAATGATTTGGCGCTGGCGATGTTGATCGATATTTTTTCTGAGCGTGGATTCCACGCGGTGGTCGACTTGCATCGTATCGAACTGCCGGAGAAATTTGATCTCACGACGGGGCACATCACCTGTCGAGCCAAAAAGGTTTTCCGCATCTCCATTCGATTCCAGGGGTCAGAGATTCGTCGAGGTTGAAGCTTTTGTTCACGCTCGTCCCTGACGGGACTTGAGGCGCAGACACGCAGAAAAAAAGTGACGAAACCAAATGAAAAAGGATTTGAAAGTGGTGTGTCCGACTTGCCGGAAAAAGGGGACGTGGTTTCGAGGAGATTTTGGGCCCTTTTGCAGCAAACGTTGCAAGTGGGTGGATCTGGGTAAATGGTTTGAAGAGGAAATGGTGATCTCCGACGACCTGCGTCCTGACTTGTTCAGAGGCTACGGAGATCTACCTCCCGGCGGATACCTGGATGACCCCGATCTGGATCCGATGCAGGGGAGATGAGTTTTGCTGATGTTGGTTTATTTGAACCGCAGATTTCTCAGATGATCGCAGATTTATTTCTAACTAGATACTCCAATCCTGAAAACTGCTCTCACATGTTTCTTGCCTTATCTGCGTTAATCTGTGAAATCTGCGGTTCAAAAACATCACTCCATGTCCAGCCAAACTCCCGACTCATCCACCTCGATAGGCAGGGCAAACAGGCTGGCACCCGTGCAGGGGCCCTGAACGCACAAGCCCGTGTCGGGTTCGTAGACGGCGCCGTGGGTTTGGCAGAAAAGGTATTTGCCGTCCTGAGTGAAAAATTGGTTGTTGTCGAAATCCAGACTGATGGCGATGTGGCGGCAGCGGTTTTCATAAGCAACCCACTTGTCTTTCAGACGGGCGAGGAATCCTTCCCTTGGAACACCGTTTTGGGTGTATTTGAACTTGAGGGTTTGTCCAGTTTGCAGTGTGTCAGCAGATGCCAATAGAGTTTTAGCCATGGGTTTTCAAGGTGGTTTGAGGGTTATGCGAGCCAGTTGCCCAGGCATGAAAAACGATGCTTGGCCACTTTTCCAACCACGGCCAGATTGAGGTGCTGCGGCTGGAAGTATTCGCGGGCGGTGGCTCGTATGTGTTCCGGAGTCGTTTGCGTCAATCGATCTCGAATCGTTTCGACCGTTATATAATGACCATAACCAAGGATTTGCTCCCCCAGCCAGATCATGTGGTTTTCCGTGTTCTCCAGGTGCAAATCCAATTGACCGATCAGGTAATCCCTGGCTTGTCGGAGTTCCTTTCCGCCGGGCTTGGTCTCTTTGAATTCTTGCAGAGTTTCATGAATCAATGTCAAA
>JAQCFT010000452.1 GCA_027619545.1 Verrucomicrobiota bacterium
TCCAGAAAATCCCAATAGAGATAATTGAAGGGACAAGCATCAGGCCCATTCTTCTTCGACACTTTGTAACTGCAATGCTTGCAATAATCAGACATCTTGTTGATATAGCTGCCTCCCGCGGCGTAGGGTTTACTGGCTAGGTAACCACCATCTGCGAATAAAACCATGCCGGAGACATTGGGGAGTTCCACCCATTCGTAAGCATCGGCGTAAACGATCAAAAACCATTCGTTCACGTATGTTGGATCAATCCCCGCCAATAATGCAAAATTACCCAGCACCATCAAACGTTGAATATGATGGGCATATGCGTGCTGCATGGTCTCTGAAATACACTGATGCAGGCAGTTCATCTGAGTCTTGGCAGTCCAGAAAAATTCCGGTAAAGGACGAGTGACTTCAAAGAAATTCTTTTGCGCGTAATCAGGCATTTCGAGCCAGTAGATACCCCGAACATACTCCCGCCAGCCGATGATTTGTCTAACAAAGCCCTCGACAGCATTCAAGGGCGCGTTTCCTGATAGATAAGCAGCTTCGGCGGCCATTGCACATTCCAATGGCAACAACAAGCCGCAATTCAAATAAAAGCTGATATGAGAGTGATACATCCAGGGTTCCCCTTCTATCATTGCATCCTGATAATCGCCAAAAGATGCAAGGCGTTCTTTGATGAATAAATTGAGCACCTTGAGAGCATCCTCACGTGTGACCGCAAAATAAAAGGGATCCAGGTCACCAAAATGATTACGAAAACGTTGTGCAACAGCATGCATCACATCTTGCGTGATGGAATCTGTCTCCACGATAAAAGGAGCCGGCACGTGCAATCCGGTTTTGGGTGGCTTGCGGTTTTCGACATCGTAATTCCACTGTCCTCCAACCGGTTCGCCTTGCTGCATGAGAATATCGAATTTCCTTCGCATCTCTCGATAAAAATACTCCATGCGTAACTGCTTGCGCCCCTGACTCCACGCCTCAAACTCTTCAAGCGAACACAAGAAACGGTCATCAGCTCGAATCTCAACAGGAAGCCCAAAAGCCACTTGCCATTGCAGCATGTCCTGAAGCACTCGATATTCCCCGGGATGGGTAACAACAAGACGCTTGATGTCATGTTTCTTGAGCATGCGCTCGATTTCTCCTTGGAAAGACCCCGCATTATCTTGATCGTCGATTTTCGTATACTCTACCTTGTAATTCTGCCTGATTAATTCCTCCGCGAAATGACGCATGGCTGAAAAGATAAAGGCAATTTTCTTCTTGTGATGTTTGACATAAGTGGCCTCATCCCACACTTCACACATCAAGATGATGTCTCGAGACGAGTCGCACCCAATCAAGCTAGATATCGAATCTGAAAGCTGATCCCCAAGGATCAAACGAAGTGTGCTCATAAAGGCAGTTCCTCTTGCTGGCTGATCTTTTTTGCATGGCGGTTTACGCTTCTACGGAGACTGGATTTGCGGCTTCCATGTTTGTTGACGATTTTCTGTGCGCTAGCTTGATGTGTTTTGTTATTTTTCCTGAGCCCATAAAGCTTGCTTGCGGCTGATTTTCGTCCATCTTTTTCGTCGATGACTGGCATGGGATAATTGCCCATCTGTGATTTGGCCAACCATGGTGTATGAAGGAAGGCGTGATCCATCCCCCGCAGTTCAGGCACCCATCGACGAATAAAACTTCCTTCAGGATCGTGATCGAAGCCTTGCTTGACAGGGTTGTAGATGCGGATGGTGTTGATTCCTGTCGTACCGGACTGCATTTGTGCTTGACTGTAGTGGATGCCGGGTTCGTAGTCGGTAAAAAGTCTGGCCAAGTGCAGCGCAGGGCTGCGCCAGTGGAGCCACAGATGGTAACTCGCAAAACTCATGACCATGGCGCGCATGCGGAAATTGAGCCAACCTGTGGATCTCAGCGCTCGCATGCAGGCATCCACCATTGGGTAACCCGTTTCCCCTGCTTTCCATGCTTCGAAAAGTGCTTCATTGAAATCATGTTCGCGCAAGCCATCGTAAGCGGGGTGCATGTTTTCAAATTCAATGCGTGATTCGTCTTCAAGCTTTTGTATAAAATGACAGTGCCAACGCAGTCTGCCTGAAAAAGAGCGAAGGGCACTCGGCCATTTGCCTTTCATGCCACGAGGCATTTGCTTGATTTCCTGACGACGGTGCTCGCATGCGTGCGAAACTTCACGTATTGAAATCGTTCCGAATGCCAGGTGAGCAGACAAACGTGAGCAGCTTTGAAATGCAGTAACAGGCGAAGACATCTCCTGCGTGTAACCTTCTCCTCGCTCATGGAGAAAGTTCTGGAGTAATTCCAGCGCTTTCTTACGACCTCCTTTTTGCAACTCCTTGAAAGCATCCACCTCCAGACCCAGTTCATTAGCATCAGGCAGTGATTCTGAGCGTTCTTCGATTCTTTCGAGCGCCTCTGGAGGCGGCATGACAGGCTTTTTCATCCGTCCGTACCATTTTGCCGCCCAACCATCGCGACCACTCAATCGACGAATAACACCATTTTGACTGGGCTCATGCCAGGGGATATTCCTGTCATGACACCATTGTTTGACCATCTTATCCCGTTCATAAGTCCAACCATTCCAAGTCTCCTGATGCGACCAAAGTGCCTCTATGTCCAGGTGCTGATGGAGCTTCTCCAATACATCAATCGCATTTCCTTTTTTGATGATCAGTTTTTGCCCAGTCGCCTGGAGTGAATCATTGAGTTCACGAAGGCAATCCTTCAAAAATGCGAGATGCCGCCGACTCATATCGGGTTCTTTCCAAAGCTCTGGCTCGAAGATATACAACGGCAAAACAGGACCTGTCCTTGAGGCCTCAGCCAAAGCTTCATGGTCTGCGATCCGCAAATCCCGCTTGAACCAGACGATATTTATTCCCATGTTTCGTAAAGTGCTTGTTGATTTTTGACCGATTGCTTTTTCCTGTGCTTGGCTATGCGACCCGATACTCTTTTTCGCCACAAACGAAACCTGGATGGTTTCAGGAAACGTCTCATGATCGAGATGGTCTCGGGCTCGGTCGAACCTGTGAGTGCTTGGATGTCGTCAAAAGAGGTTTTGTCACACCAAGCCATTTGAATGATTTCATTAATTTCTGTGGTGTCTTTATTCATGGCAATTTCATCTCCTTTCGGCGTTCAACATAGTACCTTTTGAGTGATCCTTAATTTTTCCGGTCTCTCAACATGTCTGTTCTCAATCTCAGCCGGTGAGGTCTTCCGTTTCGAAACACACAACTTTGGATCGAGCGGAGTGAGGTGGCCCCGGGAGTTCGGCCACGGAGTGGCTGAATTAAGCTAATCACCGGGGGCATTGGATGACT
>JAQCFT010000051.1 GCA_027619545.1 Verrucomicrobiota bacterium
GTTCCACGACTTCTCCCAAACAAATCTGAGCCATGAAGTGGCATCGAGCCTATCAACGCCAGGGCCACGAACGCACCAAAAACTTCCCGGCCTGTTTGATAAATTAATCTTTTATAAACATCATTCCTCTCCGCAAAAGGTGTCAGATTACGGTGAGGCCTTTTGCCTTGGATTGGCAGGATCGATTTTCTATGATCACGCTACTCCCTGAGGACTGATGAACTGGATCATTGCCCAATCAAACGCTCTGCCCACTTTGGAAACCTGGCCATTCGTGTGCCTGTTGGCAGGCATCATTACCGTGGTCCTTTCAATCGCATGGCTTCGCATTCACGCCTTCCTCGCCTTAATGATGGCCGCGATGCTGGTGGGCATTCTTGCCTTGTTCGGAACGGAAAACGGATCTGATGTCAATGCATGGATCACCGCGGTGGAACAGCCGATGACTGAATTCGGTACCACCGCAGGGAAAATCGCCTGGGTCATTGCCCTGGCCTCCCTGATAGGAGTTTGCATGATGGAAAGCGGTGCAGCAGACAAAATCGTCCGCGTCCTGATCCGCCGCCTGGGAGAAGCGCATGCAGCCTGGGCGCTCCTGATCTGTGGTTTCATCCTGGGCATCCCGGTCTTTTTTGACACCGTATTCTTCCTACTGATTCCGCTCGCCAGAGGACTCAGCCTCCGAACCGGACATCACTACGCCCTGTATGTCATGGCAATCTGCAGCGGGGCCGTCATCACACACACCTTGGTCCCCCCCACACCTGGACCGTTGTTCATGGCGGAGAAACTAGGCATCCAGCTGGCCACCGGCATGTGGGCGGGGATTTTGCTGGGAGCGGCGGTTGCCGTTGTGGCGCTTTGGGTAGCCAAAAAAGTGGATCGACACACTTTCATCCCTCTGCGAAACGGGCAGCACCAAACGGAGAACGAGAAGAACGAATATCAGCTCCCATCCTTTACTGCAAGCCTCACTCCTGTGGCCTTGCCTGTATTCCTGATTGGAACCGCATCCATGATCGACGCTTTCCATCTGACTGCTGGCATGGGGCTTTGGGCCAATCTCTTCCTCTTTCTTGGAAACAAATACATCGCCATGCTTTTAGCCACCTTGATTGCGATGATTATCTTGATTCAACAACGCCCAATGACCCGTTCCCAGTTTGCAGCAATAGTGGGAACACCTCTCGAAACAGCTGGGTTGATCATTATGATAACGGCGGCAGGAGGAGCATTCGGAGCCATGATCAAACTGGCGGGCATCGGAGATGCCATTGGGGGTCTTTCCTCTCGATTCGGCGTAAGCCACATCCTGCTGGCTTACTTCATCGCTGCTCTGATGAAAACAGCCCAAGGGTCCGGCACAGTATCCATGATCACCACAACCGGCATGATGGCTTCCGTCATCGGCGACGGAACTATACTACCCTACCACCCCATCTACATCTACCTGGCGATTGGGAGCGGATCAGGCATGATATCTTGGATGAACGACAGCGGTTTCTGGGTAGTCTGCAAACTCAGCGGCATGACCGAAAAAGAAACCCTCAAAACCTGGACACTCAGCCTCGCAGTGATATCCATCACAGGCTTGGCACTCACGTTACTCGCATCAGTCATCATGCCCATGAGGGGATAGAGGATCGCCGCCTAAGGAGAGGTTCTGGATCTGACTGAATCCTTGAGCTACAAAGAAATTATCCTGGCAATTCTCTCTGAAAAACTTCACCCCGGCACTTGCGGAAAAATCTGGTAAAGCAGCAAATATATCACCACACCGGTCACGGACACATACATCCAGCAGGGCCATGTCCATCTGGCGATTCGCTTATGCTTTTCCCAATTTTGTTTGACGGCGTGAAGCACTGTAAGAATGACCATAGGAACAATCGCAATAGCGAGCAGCAGATGCGTAGTCAGGATAGCCAGATAATAAGGACGGAACCAGGCAGGATCCACAAAATTGGTATGAGCGGATCCATGCACCCGTTGCATACCGACATGGTAGATCAAATAACACGTAAGAAATAGAGACGAGGTAATCAAGGCGCACACCATACACTTTTTGTGGAGGTCTTTGTTCTCCCGCTTGATGGCAACAAACCCGCACGCCAGGAGTATCGCGCTGCAGAAATTCAAAACGGCATTGATTAGTGGCAAATCTTGTAGTTCCATAATTTCGCTCAAAATACCTCGGATTCAAGCAAGCGCAAGTCCTCGATCGCCTGTTCAAGCTCACCCTCCTCAAGCATTTCATAACTGCCCCGAATCCTCCCTAGCGGATCCACCAAAACAGTCAACGTACTGTGTAGAAAAATGTCATTGGGAGATTCCCTTTCCGACTCGTCTTTTTCCAGGAGGACCAAGAGCAATTCTTCGGTCGACACACGAAAAATTTCTTCTTTGGTTCCGGTCAGGAAACTCCAGTTTGAGGTGTCGGCATGAAATTTGCGGGCGTATTGAGTGAGTACTTCAGGGGTATCAAATTCAGGATCGGTTGTAATAGATACAAACTTTGCTTGTTGCTCCGTGGAAAGTTTGGACTGCAGAGTCTGCATCTGCTTGGTCATGCGAGCGCAGGGCCCGGGACAACGAGTGAAGATAATGTTGGCAAACCAGGGCGCCCCTCTGAATGCATCCAGACCAACCGCCTCGCCCAAATGATTTGTCAGAGACAGAGCCCCCAGGGTGTGCAGCAACGGCAATGTTGGATATTCATTTGATTCAACCGAAAGCTCCTGCTGGTTTCCCGATTTCAGGACCTTCAAAGAAAGAGAATAAACCACAAAAAGAACAAGCAGGACCAACCCTGATCCTGCCAATCTCCGATATGCCCTTGCTCGTTGTTCGGCTAATGAATCCATAAGGTCTCAAACGATAGGCAGCATGGCATGCACTGAGTCAGACCCAATGCTTGCTCGGTTACTCAAAACTGAGCGCGCCCGCGCCTTCCTCTCCATCCGCAGGGGTATTCTGAGCCAACCACGCGTCGTAATCTTCCTGAGAATCAACATTGAGAAATCCTCCAGTCATTGCGGTATGACCATTCCCACAAAGCTGAGCACAATTGATTTGATAACGACCTACTTTCAGAGGCTCACACCAAACAGGGATACTCATTCCCGGAATGGTGTCCTGACAAATGCGCATTGCGATGACTTTGAAAGAATGAATAACATCAAGAGATGAGGTGTGAAAAACCACTTTCTTGTCCACAGGTAAATGAATCTCATTCAAGGTGAAAATGTCATCTTTGCCGTTTTCATCTTCCAGGTCTCGTCCGAATTTATTTTCCTCGGAGACTAGGTCAAAGGCCTGTTTACCAAATTTGTCGTCGGCTCCAGGGTGCATGAAGTTCCATGCAAATTGTTGGGCCATGACACGAATCTGGGTTGATTCTTCCGGTTTGGGCACCTCTTCAACCACTTTGGCCCACATCGGAATAGCGAAGGCTGTCAACAAGACAACTTCCACGATCGCCACAGCAACTTCAAGGTAGGAAGAAACATGTGTTCGGGCTCCATGATAATCGGCTTTTTTGTTCTTTTTACCATTAAACCTCCAGAGGACGTAAATGTAGTAACTACTCCACCCAATAAAGAGAGCGGCCATCAACCAATGGATATAAATGATAAAATTGTCCACATCCGCTCCGTGCTCGGAGGCAACAACGGGCAGATTTGCTGGCAGATTGAACAGTTCTTGTAACATAGGTCTCTTATGATGATATCAGTGATTAAATTAGGGGTGCACGGAGTCGGATGGATGGGTCGTCTCCTGATCCATCAAGGAAGCCATACGTTGACTTCGATATATCAAGTATCCGAAGAAGCTTAGGATACCGAGCAGCACGCCGTAAGCCACAACCATCAAGGTGAGAATCCCCCAACTCATACCGGCTGCCATATTGGTATCGCTCTCTCCATAGCAGGTGGCACATGCAAATATTTCGGGACGCGCCACCAAACCAAAAAGGCCCAATAATAATGCGATCTTAATACGTTGCTTCATAAAAAACTGACGTGTTTGAGTTTCTTCAAAAAATACCAACCATACACCGGCAATACACAAAGTCCTGCCAAGGAAATAATAATATATGCGAGGTTCATTTCACTAGAGTCAACTGTCCTGTATTGATTTAGACTCCAGGTTCCGAAAAAAACAAATAACAAAGTCGAAACGGCGACAAATATAATGTGAAAAGCTTTAAGTGACATGAGTGTGTAGATTTCCTCCGCTATGGACGTTAAGGCATCACCGAATACAGAGGCTTGTCACCCGATGCCCATAAGGTCAGGATCATCAATCCTGCAAAAAAGAAGGTCGTGAACCCAAGGACCAGATAGATGGACTGACGCTCCTCAATCAAGTGCATGAAATACAACGCAACAAAACTTGCTTTCACAGTGGCTATCAGCAAGGCCAGCCCAACCGTCAAGGCGAAGTTGTCAAAATGAATATAACTCGCCAAGACTGTGAATATGGTTCCAACGATCAAAATACCAAATACCATAAGGTATATCTTCATCGCTTTCTTGATTTCTTCAGGACCGTGTCCGCTCATAATAGAATTGAGATGTTTAAGGGTTTGTCACGTTTACAACAAATAAAGGATCGGGAAGAGGAAGATCCAAACCAGATCGACGAAATGCCAGAACAAACCGGATACCTCGATACGATTCGTAAACTGTTCGGGGTTTTTCTTCCACATACGACTTCCGGGCCCCCAGAAATAGGCCATCACCAAAGCTCCGCCGATAACGTGGAGCGCGTGCAATCCTGTCAAGGTGAAGTAAATAGCAAAATAAGTATTTGCCCAAGGCCCCCAATTGGTTCGTTTTTCAATGTCCGACAACATGATCTTCCGGTCTTCCGTGTGGTGATGTCCTCCGCCGTGAGCATTGGCTTCTTCCTCGGCTTCATGAAGCGCGGTGGGACGATAACCGATCCCCTTTTCAGCCGGGTATTCCAAGGGATGACTCAAAACGATGTATTCACTCGTTTCCTCAACGAGATGTCCATCCACTCGCATGCCATTAGTCAATATCACATCATGGTGTGTGAACTTGTCCCGATACTCGTATGACTTGATCATAACGAATATCATGGCGCATATCACTGTGAGACCCTGATAAAATTTGAATTTCTTGAAATTGTTCAGCTTCAGTGATGCCCAGGCCATAACGACGGTTACACTGGAGAGAATGAGCACAAGGGTGTTGACGGTTCCAATGGGAACATTCAGCAGTTCTGTTGGCCACTCTCCTTCCTGTGCTGTCACGCGCAACAAAATGTAGGAGGAAAACAGAGCCCCGAATAACATGACTTCCGAAGCAAGGAACAGCCAGATGCCAATCTTGGCATTGTAAAGGCCGGTGTCCGGTCGATTCTTAACTGTGTATGGAACTTCCATGAATTTTGAAAATGTCTCTGGTTGATGTTAGGATTTCTGATTCTGGGGGTTGTAATCCTGAGCTGCTCCTGGGACGCTGTATTCATATGGACCAGCAAAAACTTTCGGAGGCGTCGTAAAATTACCATGCGGAGGAGGTGTAGGAGTTTGCCATTCCAAAGTGGTGGACTGCCAAGGGTTGTCCGATTCAACACTCCTTCCTTTGGAGATGCTGTAGAACAAATTGATGATGAAAGGAATTTGCGATAGACCCAAGGCATATGCCGCAAAGGTGATGTTGACGTTGAGCTTAAGAAATTGATCCGCCAAAGCACCGATGGCATCTGGATTGTTGGCAACTGAGTAACCTGCTCCACCGTCAGCCATACGACGCTCCATTCCTGCCATTCCCTGCGCAAACATGGGCTGGAAGGTAAGGTTCATGAACACAAATGAACACCAGAAATGGACCTTGCCCCAGAACTCGCTCATGTATCGGCCGGTTAACTTAGGATACCAAAAATAGATACCCGCTATGAGAGCGAAAATGGTTCCTGGAGCAACCACGTAATGAAAGTGGCCAATGACGTAGTATGTGTCGTGCAGGTGGATATCACTGTAATTGAAGCCCAGTGGTAAACCAGTCAGCCCGCCTATACCAAACATTGGAAGAAACGCGAGGGCAAAAAGCATAGGGGTGTTGAACCTGATGGATCCCCCCCACAGCGATATGAACAAGCATGTCAGAATAATCACCGATGGAATGGAGATGATCATCGTGGTGGTCTGAAAGAAGGTGGAGATCTTGGTTCCCATACCCGTCAAATACATATGGTGGGCCCAGACGATGAAGGAAAGAAATCCCAGCACCAGAGTGGAGTAAACCAATGATTTGTAACCCCATATGGGCTTACGTGTGTTGTTGGCGATAATCTCTGAAACAACCCCCATGGCAGGTAGAATCAAGACGTACACTTCCGGATGCCCCAAGAACCAGAACAAATGCTGATAAAGCAAGGGACTCCCCCCCCCGCTGACATCTTGCATGGATGAGATCGCTAAACCTGTCGGAAGATAAAAACTCGTACCGGCAACGCGGTCCATCAGCTGCAATAGAGCACCGACCTCCAGCGGAGGGAAGGCCAGCAACAACAGGAAGGCGGTCACAAACTGCGCCCAGCAGAAGAACGGTAGCCGCATCCAAGTCATGCCCGGGGCACGCAACTGAATGATGGTGGCAATGAAGTTGACCGCTCCCAGGAGAGATGAAGTAATGATGATCACCATGGCTATCAGCCAATATAACTGACCGTCTGTCGGAATGGACGTGGCCAGCGGCGAGTAAGATGTCCACCCAGCCTGCGCCGGACCACCGGGAATGAAAAAACTGCCAAGCATCACCAAGCCACCGAGCAGGAACAGGTGATAACTGGCCATGTTCAACCTCGGGAAGGCCATGTCAATCGCTCCAATCTGCAGGGGCACCACATAATTTCCGAATGCGGCGAATGCCAGAGGAACGACAGCCAGGAAGACCATGATCGTTCCGTGCATCGCCCCGAACGAGTTGTAAAGGTCATTCGAAATGGCGTAACCAATCAGTTCGTTGGTCTCTGGATCCAAAACGGGGGAAGTCATGCCGGCCATGAACGTGTTCAGGAGTGACCCAATTACCGGTAATGGCTCGCCAGGGAATGCAATGGACCAGCGCATGACCGCGATCAGAAAGAATCCCGCTAGCATGAACAGCAGAGAAGTTAGCCCATACTGAATACCGATGATTTTATGATCGGTGGAGAAGATATATTTGCGCATGAAACCGGGATCATGGTGATCATGGCCATGGCCAGCGTCATGCTCGGCACCATGGTGTTCTTTCGCTTCCGTCGAATCCATATTCGTTTTAGTTTTAATCTTTTTGGTTAAATTCAATGGGACTTCCCCTTAGCTCTAGCACAGACAAGCAGTCTGGAGGCAGCCCTTAAGTCGTTTATCCGCTTTGGAATTATCCGCCAGCCTTGTCAAACGTCATCAGCAGCAAAAGCAGAGGCAAATAAATAATCGAATAAAAAAACAATTGTCGAGCCCTAGATCGATCCAAAGCCCAGGAAAATTTCAAAGCCTGCCAAACAAACCCAAATCCAAGCAGGGTCGCACCGACCGCATAAAGGTTCCCAGAGACGTTATAAATCATAGGTGCCAAACTGACTGGAACCAGAATCACTGAATAAAACAGGGCGTGATTTGCCGTCTTCTTGCCCGATCGATCCACACTCGGCAACATCACATAACCAGCAGCTTCATATTCGTCCTTATACATCCAGGCGATCGCCAGGAAATGCGGTAGCTGCCACAGAAACAAAATCAAAAACAAAGCCCATCCACCCGTATCCAGCGAACTTCTCGCCGCCGTCCACCCCATCAGAGGCGGCAGGGCACCGGGAATAGCACCCACCAGTGTGTTCCAACTAGTCATCCGCTTGAGCGGCGTGTAAACAAAGATGTAAAGTCCGGTCGTCAGCACACCCAGCACACTGGTCAAAACATTCACACAAAAAAAGGTGTAAAGCCCCCCGGCCAGCGAAAGTGCCACCCCAAACCATAAAGCCCTTTCGGGCTGGATCAGACCGGCGGGTAGTGGCCTGCGTTCGGTACGCGGCATGTTGGCGTCATGACCCCGCTCAAGATATTGATTCAAGACCGAAGCACCACAGGCTAGCAAGCCGGTGCCTATCAGGGTGTTCACCAACAATGTCAAATGCATTCCCTGCGGAGATGCCAGATAGAAACCCGCCAAGGTGGTTAAAAGCACCAACGCCGTTAACCTCGCCTTCACCAGATCGGCAAACACGTTCCAGGCCGACCGTATGGGCAATGACTCAGTTTCCATGGTTTCTGTGTTGGTTTTCATAAACTCGCCGAGGATATTCCAACTTGATTCAATCCTTCATGCGACACCCGGTCCAAAGTGTCCCTCTCAGCTGCTTGCACAGCCAGGTAAACAGACCTTCGAGCGGCGAGGACCATAAAAGAACCGTGCGCCAGGGTCAATGCCCCGATGAGCACATGTACGGTAGCAATGTCAGCGGCCTTGTTGCTCCAGACCGTTGCCGCCCCCAAGAGCACCTGCAAACACAACAAACCAAACCAAACAATACAGAGTTTCGACAATGGATGCCGACTACCAAAACGCTTATAAGACCAAATGACCATCGAAACACCACTCAGGAACAAAATCAGGGCCATCAGCCGGTGAAACATATGAACCTTCACGTGCAAAACAGTGATCGGATCAAATTCTCGGTGATCAATACGCTGGACGTTCAATTGATCCACAAATTCAGCGCTGATGGGAGGCCACAAATGCGAATCATAAGCCAGCGGAAACCCGGTCACAGCCAACCCGGCATGCTCATGACGCATAAAGGCCCCCAATGCCAACTGGGCGACCGTGAGCACACAACAAAAGCACATCAACCATGAAAACAACCTGGCTGGTGCGAGTGCTTCATTGGAAACCTGCTTCCAATTTGACCAGGCACGACTGCTGGAAAAAGCCAATACCACCATCAATACCAGAAACAACTGAGCAAGTGTGGCGTGAAAAATTCCGATCTCATCCTTGTAGAGAGTCACCCTCAACCCGCCCAGCAATCCCTGCACAATCACCAACAACAAAGCCAGCCAACACAATCTTCTCACAAGGGGACTGGCAGCCGGCATGCGTGGCCAGAAAAAAGAGCAAACCAAAGAGACCATTGCCACGCCACCTGTGATTGAAATATGCTGCATCGCATTCTGCTCAACTCGAACCAGGATCAAACAGCTGACCAACAGAGCCAAAGGAAAAAGAACATAACGCAACAACTTTCGCCCCCCCACCCCTTGTGACCAAATGGTCAGAATCAGAGTCATCAATCCTACAAGAGAAGCAACGAGTCTGTGCGAATGTTCCCAAAATATTCCCCCTATCCATTGGGAAAAAGGGAAATAAAACATATTGTAACCGTAGGTGTTGGGCCAATCAGGCACGGCCATACCCACTCCATGACTGGTCACCACTCCCCCCACCCCGATCAGAAACCAAGTCACCAGGCATATGGCAAACGCAAACAGGCGAAAACTCGTCGATGGAAGTGGATGGTTCAATTCGGTGTTCAAAAAAGGAGTGAATGAAAGGGAGTTCCGCTGACAAGTTGGTCTGCCAGCGGATATTTCCGATCGAAATTTTGGTTATTTACTGATATCGACTACGAAATCAGCTTGTCCACCATCGGCACCAACGGTGACTTTGGACACAATACCCTTGCCATTGGGGTGGGTTTTGCGGTGCACAGCTTCGATTTCATAATCACCAGCAGGAATATTCTTAATGGTAAACGTTCCATCTTCCTTGGTCACAGCAAAGTAGGAGTGTTCAACCAGTCCAACATAAGCAAACATCCATGGATGAACGTCGCACTTGAAGCGAAGGAATAATTCAGGATTATCCCAGGAAAAGCTCAGAGCAGGCCCCTTGGGCAGTTGGGCTTTGTTGTGCTCCTTGTTCCCAGACACTTTGGGGGTCGGGTGAACATTGTGGAGCACTGGGTCGGAGTTCTTAACCAAAATGGTCTGCCCCACCTGTGCACCGACCACGTAGGGAGAGTATTCACAGGAGACCTGATCCAGAACGGCAGCTTCGGAAGGAGTCGGTGTAGCAGGTGCCTTCTTCAGATAAACAAACACATCTGCCAGACCACCGCTAGCATCGGCAGCATAAAAACGGGTTGTAGGGGTAACTCCTGGTTTGACAGTCCTTTTGCAAAGCGCATCAAAAGGCAGGTTGACCTCAGCGGGAGGCGCTCCCTTGAGGGTGACTTTTCCGGTAATGTCTCCACCCAAGGCAGAATGAAGTCCCAATACCAACGCCAGACTGGCGAACATAGTAACTTTTTTGATCATAAGTAGACGTGTCATTGTTAAGATTTATATCCAGTTGCGACAGAATTTATCACTGTCAAATGCAGGTGCAAGCCATTTGTGAAATTTTTCACAAAGAACCCACACAGGCCATTTGACTGGGTCGGCCTCATCATTATTCAATAAGTAAAAAAGAAAACAAGATTGTTATGCATTAAATTCACTTATGCATAACGTTTATCAAACTCCTGAATCAACTCAGCCATTTCCAAGGCGGTCTGAGCCGCTTCATTCCCCCGATTGTGCCTAGCTTCCAGACATCTGGCCCGCGCTTGTTCCTCGTTTTGAACCAGCAACACTTCATGCACAATCGGCACACCATGATCAGTTTGCAAACGAGCCAACTCATAGGTGACGGCTTCTGTGATCAAGCGGGCGTGCTCGGTCTGTCCCTCCACCACCACCCCAAGACAAATAATGGCTCCGAAATTCCTGGTGTGGCTTTTGGCCAACTTGGCAGCCATGACGGGAATTTCAAACGCGCCAGGAACACGAATCGTCACGATTTCATCTTCCTCCATCCCCACGCGATTAAAGGTTTCCGCCACCCCATCCAGCAAGCCCTGAACATATCTGCCATTGTATTTGGCCGCCACGACTGCGATCGGCAGCTTGGACGCGATCACGTTGTGGATTTTAATCTCTTTTAGCATGCGCTTTGATCATTTAACAACTCGCCTGAGTCTGTTTTTTATTCTTTTTATCGGCAAATTTCGGCTACAGCAAATGCCCCATTTTGGATTTCTTGGTCTCGAGATAATTCTGATTATGCGGATTGGGCTCGACCGCAATGGGCAGCTGCTCCACCACTTCCAGTCCATACCCTTCCAATCCAACAATTTTCTTGGGGTTATTCGTCAATAACCGAATGCTTTTCAACCCCAAATCGGCCAGGATCTGGGCCCCAATCCCATACTCACGCAAATCCATCCCGAATCCGAGCCTCAGATTCGCCTCAACGGTATCCAATCCATCTTCCTGAAGTTTGTATGCCTTGATCTTGGGTGCCAACCCAATTCCTCTCCCTTCTTGTCGCATATACAAAACCACGCCGCAGCCTTCCTCATCAATCCTTTGCATGGCCTTTTGCAACTGTGGACCGCAGTCACAACGCCGAGAACCAAACACATCCCCTGTCAGACACTCGCTATGCACACGTACCAAAACCCTTTCCTGCTTGGCAACGTCTCCTTTAACCAGAGCAACATGATGTTGTCCATCCGTCTTGGATTGATACAAATGCAATTGAAAATCTCCGTAATCGGTCGGCATCTGAATGACTTCCTGATGTTCCACCAATTTCTCGCGCCGCCGCCGATGCTCGATCAGCCCCGCAATACTACAAATCCTGAGCTCGTGCTTTTTCGCAAACTTGAGCAGGTCCGGCAATCGTGCCATGGTCCCGTCATCATTCATGATCTCACAAATCATGGCGATCGGCCGGCATCCTGCCATCCTGGCCAAATCAACCGCCGCCTCGGTATGTCCCGCACGCTGCAGCACCCCACCACATTTCGCTCGAAGAGGGAAAATATGCCCGGGCTGGACAAGATCACTGGCCGTGCTGCGAGGATCGGACATGATTCGGACTGTTTTGGCGCGATCGGCTCCACTGATTCCGGTCGTGATGCCTTCCGCTGCATCCACGCTGACCTGAAAATCTGTCCGGAAGGAATCCCGGTTGTCCGGGACCATCTCCGATATCCCCAGCTGCCGCAGACGCTCCTCGGTCGTCGGCACACAAATCAGGCCACCGCCCAGTTTGGCCATGAAAGTGACCGCCTCAGGTGTCACCCATTGGCCGGCCATGATGAGGTCACCCTCGTTTTCGCGACTCTCATCATCCACCACGATGACCATCTTTCCTTCCCGAATGGATTCAAGAATGGAATCAATGGAATCGAACACGGAGTCATTCTGCACTGTCGTTGGATCCGTCATTGCTCTTTTAAAAATATCTTGTAGATAAGTTCTGTCACAAAGCCATAGCCTTGCAACATAAATCAGGATCAGAAACACGGGAGCCCGGGAGATTCGTGTTTTCAATCCAAGGCTGGATACCAAAAAAGCCGGCCGCTTAGGGTCAGTCGGAAATGGTCGCACCCAACTCCCAGTGCAGTCCAGGTCGTTGCAAATGGTTTCCCCCTTTTGGTAATCGTCACTTCCACACCAGCAATGAACCAATGTGAAATCACAGGGAATCTATGGCGAAGGTCAGCGGCTGTCGCTGTTTTCTTGATAGCGAAAGTGTCACAGACACTTTGATCCCCCAAATCCCCCCCTTTCGAACAAGTCTTCTGATCTTGCCTTTGAAACCTCCATGAATGATACTATCCCACATCCAACAAATGAAATTTGGTCGATCCATATGCCCTTTGATCGCTCTGTTGCTCTCTTTCGGTTTTTTGCCGGCAAGCAAAGTCAGGACGGAAGAAACGCCCCCGTTGTCATGGGCAATGCGGCCGTTGGTTCCTCCCGAACTGCCGGCGCCGATGTTACCGGGTTGGGAAATCAATCCTGTGGATCGCTTCGTCACACGTAAACTGATTGAAAACAACCTCGAACCATCCCCATCGGCCAGCAAATCCCAACTCCTGCGCCGTGTCTTCATCGACGTGTGGGGGCTCCCACCAAACCTCGAGGATCTGGAATCCATAAAAAGCACTCAATTCGAAAAAGAATGGCCCCTCCTCGTGGATCGGCTTTTATCGAGCCCGCACTACGGCGAACGCTGGGCGCGTCATTGGATGGACCTGATCCATTTTGCCGAAACTCACGGTCACGACGAAGATGCCCCACGCGAACATGCCTGGCCTTATCGGGACTACCTCATTCGTTCATTCAACGAGGACAAACCTTATGCCACGTTTGCCATTGAACAAATTGCAGGAGACGCAATTCAACCCGCCCATCCCGACGCCTTGGTGGGAACCGGTTTTCTGGCGGCGGGTCCATGGGATGAAAGTTCACAGATGGGGATTCTGGATGGCACCATCGACAAGCTGGTCGCCCAATACCTCGACCGGGATGACATGATCACCACGACCATGTCGAGTTTTCTGGGCCTGACCGTTCACTGCGCGCGATGTCATGACCACAAATTTGATCCGATCAGCGCATCCGACTATTACTCCCTGCAGGCGGTCTTTGCCGGGGTGGACCGCAACAACCGTCCTTACGATCATAACGCTGGCACCCACCAAAAACGCCAGCGATTGCTGCACTTGAAAACAGAACTCCTGGCAGGCCGTTATCCCGACTCCGAACTACTCGATGAAACCTCGGTTCAGCGTGTCACATCCTGGACATCCTCACGCCAAAGGGTGCTCGACTCCTGGCAAGCGGGCCAACCCGAGTTCGACGGCGATTCAGCCAGCGTCGGAGAATTCCAGAGGTCGGATGGATCCATCTTTTTCCCAAAACCTGCCTCACCCACCGGGAAACAAGCCTGGACATTCGCATCCCCATACAACCATCCAACCGCCATTCAATTGGAAGTATTTCCCGACGACCGCCTGCCGGCATCCGGTCCCGGCTGGGCGACGGATGGCAATTTTCGCTTGAGTGAATTCAAGGTCTTCAAACGGTCTGATGACGGCGAATCATGGACGCCCGTCAAACTTTCCAATCCACAAAACGATTTCAGTGAACACACAACCTCGGTGCGTTACCTCATTGATGATGATGAACAAACCACCTGGGGTATCCTTCCGCAAACGGGGCAAACTCATCGGTGTTATTTCGAATTGCCCCCCGAAACATCCATCAGGAAAAATGACCTGATCCGAATGGAATTGATTCATCAACACGGGGACCATCAATGGGTGGGACGCTGCCGCGTATCGGTTACCGATGTTTCCCCCAAGGACACGCACCCCTTTTTGGAAGCATCTTTGCAATCAGCCTTTGAAACAGCCGCAATCGAACGAACGTCCGAACAACAACTGACCTTGTCGCGCCATGCCACCATGGAACATTGGGACCGGCAGTTGGAGTCTCTTCCCCCTGCCCGCCAGGTGTATGCCGCCACCAGTTTTTTTCAGCAGGCAGGCAATTTCAAACCCGCGCTTGGTCCGCGTAACATCCATCGCTTGGCCCGCGGCAGCATCCATTCCCCGAAGGAAATCATGGCACCGGGCGCACTGACTCAGTTCACCCACGTTCCATGGAATCCAAACAACCGCGACCTCAACAATGAAAGTCAAAGGCGGTTGGTTTTGGGAGAATGGATCAGCCATCGGGAAAATGGATTGTTCTGGCGCACCATGGCCAACCGAGTCTGGCAGCACCACTTTGGATCCCCTCTGGCGGGCACTCCCAATGACCTCGGCAACAGCGGTCAATCTCCGACACATCCGGATCTTCTGGATTGGTTGGCGTGCGAACTTCGGGATTCCGGAGGATCCTTGAAGCACCTGCACCGGATCATTTTAAACAGTCGCACCTACCGCCAAAGCGCCACTTACCGAACCAATGCAGCTCAAATCGACGCCTTGAATCAGCTCTATTGGCGCATGTCCCCCAGAAGACTCGACGCCGAGGCCTTTCGGGATTCCTTACTGGCTCTTTCGGATGATCTCGATCCCCTGATGGGAGGACCGTCCGTCAAACAGTTCTCCATGGAACCGGGAATTCATGTCACGCCGATCATCGATTATGAGGGGATTAAGCCGGACGCACCGTCCCTGGCCCGACGCAGCATTTATCGTTTTCTGTTCAGAACCCTGCCGGACCCCTTCATGCAATCCATGGATTGCCCGGATGCATCCAACTGGACACCCAAACGGGCAGTTTCAGTCGGACCATTGCAGGCTTTGGCACTCATGAATGACGATCTGGTCATTCACCGATCCCAACGTATGGCGCAAAAAATGAGGCACTTCGGCCAAGAACTCGAAGAACAAATCACCGCATGGTTTCGACTATCCCTGTTACGGACGCCCACACCCGAAGAACTCGATGCGGTGACTGGTTACGCACAAAAACACGGACTGGCCAACGCCTGCCGGTTTCTCTTCAACAGCAATGCCTTCATGTTTGTGGAATGAAACAGAACCTTTCGATCAATCGACGTGAGTTCCTCTGGAAAACAGGAGGCGGATTCGGAGCTTTGGCTCTGCAGGGATTACTTGCGGATACGACACCATCGCACGCACGATTCCCCCACCACAAACCACGAGCCAAGCGTGTGGTCCAGCTGTTCATGAACGGTGGTACCAGCCCGATGGACACCTTCGATTACAAGCCAACCTTGAAAGCGCAACACGGTGAACGTTTTGATCCGGGCGAAGGTCAGTTGGTGGAGTCCGTGACCAATTCCCCCGGATTCAAAGTTATGGCCAGCCCCTTTGAATTCCAACGACGGGGCCAGTGCGGTCAATGGGTCAGCGAAGTGTTTCCACACATAGGAAGCATGGTGGACGAACTCGCTTTTCTCATGTCCATGCATTCACCCAGCAATGTACATGGCATCGCCAGTTACATGCAAAACACCGGGTTCACACTGCCGGGATTCCCCTGTGTCGGCGCATGGGTCAGTTATGCCTTGGGCAAGATCAATCGCAACTTGCCGGAGTTTGTTGTGATGCCTGATCCCCGAGGGCTGCCCTACAACAACCTGGCCAACTTTTCATCGGGATTTCTCCCTGCCAAACATCAGGGCACAGTCATTCAACCATCCAGCCAGACTCCCATACCGTTCCTGCATCCGCCGGAAATGGCATCGGGCATCACGGCCGAAGGGGAATCGGATGGATTAAACCTGCTGCAAAAACTCAACGCGGCCCATTTGCAATCCCTGGGTGGAGATCAACTCCTTGAATCCAGAATGCAATCCTACGAAGACGCCGCCCGCTTGCAGTTGTTGGCGCCGGAATTATTCGATCTTACAAAGGAAACGAGCGCGGTTAAGACGCTGTACGGTCTGGACGCGGAAGAAACAAAGGATTTCGGCACGCGCTGCCTGATGGCTCGTCGCATGCTGGAAAGGGATGTACGGTTCATCCAGATCTGGAGCGGTGCCGGTGGTCCCTCCAACAATTGGGACAACCACTCCAACATTCACAAAGAACTTCCCTGGATCGCCCGCCAGGTGGATCTGCCGGTCGCCGGATTTCTGAAAGACCTGAAGGCCACCGGACTTCTGGAGGACACACTGGTCATCTGGACCACAGAATTTGGCCGAATGCCCTTCACACAGGGCGAATCCGGACGCGATCACAATGGAGGCACCTTCGTCACCTGGCTGGCGGGCGGCGGAGTTCAAGCGGGAACCAGTATGGGCCAAAGTGATCGATGGGCATGGAAAGCTGAAACCCCCATCTGGTGTTATGATTTACATGCCACAGTGTTACACCTTCTCGGTATTGATCACACAAAACTGACCTTTCGTCACAATGGCCTGGATCGACGTCTGACGGACGTGCATGGAGAAATCCTCAAGCCCATTCTGGGTTAAATAGATCCGCATTCCCCGATTCTCCAACTAACAAGAATTTGAATAGTTTCCATTCAAAGAACTTCCAATAGTGCTGTCGGAGTGGTAAAGATACCTGCTTCAGCCTTGGGCTGCCCGATAAATCAACTTGCAGGACGGCTCATGGTAAAGTGACAAAGAATGTCACTTTACCACTTTACTCGCAGCACCCATTGTGGAATGGGGTAAAAGCAGGCCTTAAAAAAAATTGTAACATCGAGCTATTTGAACAGGTCATAGCCACATAATAAGAAATGAAGAACATCGTTTTAGCCATAGTCATTGTCGCAGCCGCCGCTTTTGGTTTCACCTACCTCAAGAAATCCAAAGAAGCCGCTTCGGCAGCGAACGAAGCGCTAAATAGCCGGGAGACCACAGCCAAGGTGGAAACCAAGGACATTAATTTCGTGGTGACGGTTTCAGGAGAAATCACTCCCGAAAAACAGGTATCGGTCCGCCCGGAAGTCAATGGGTTGATTCTGGAACTACCCGTCGACATCGGAGACAAGGTCAAAAAGGATCAGCTCCTCTTCGCCTTGGATGACAAGAACATCCGCATTGAAATCGAGCAGCGGCAAACCCAGATCGACGCTGCAAACCTTCAGTTGGAGAAGGCCCGGCGCAATTTTGAGCGTGACAGAAAGCTATACCAGGAAAACCTGGTATCCAAGGAGGCCTTCGAAAACACGGAAACCGAATTCAGCCTCGCTAAGAACAACATCGAACGTGCCCAAAAAGACCTCGACCTGGCGATGGAACGTTTGGATAAAACCCAGATCCTGGCACCTTTCGATTGCACCATCCTCACCCGCCCTGTTTCCGCAGGACAAGCCGTCTCAGGTTCGGGCGGATTCAACAGCGGCACCGAGGTACTCACGATCGCGGACCTGAACCGCATGATTATTAACGCCCACGTCAACCAGGCTGATGTGAGCCGTCTGAGCGTCGGATTGAAGGTGGATATCCAAGTTGAGGCGATCGCCGGATTGGTCGTGGAGGGAACCGTCGAACGCATCGCTCCTCAAGCCACCATCGTCAACGGCATCAAAGGTTTTTCTGCACGCATCCTGCTGAATAAGATTGATCCCCGCATTCAACCCGGCATGACAGCCAACATCAAGATCCCCGTCCAATCCGCTGCCGGAGTCACCGCGGTGCCATTAGGGGCTGTATTCACTGAATACAACGAGCAACTCAAAAAACAGGAACGATTCGTTTATGTTCAAAACGGAAACACATTCGAACGCCGTGTGGTGCAAATCGGTGTGGCGGACTACTTTTTCGCGGAAATCCTGTCCGGCTTGAACTCGGGCGAAACCGTTTCTCTGGAGCAACCCCCACTCGAATCCATCGTGGAAAGCGGCAATGCACCAGGCAATCTCGCATCGAATCCAAGCTGAACTGATCCATGGCGCTCGTCGAACTAAGGGAAATCCGAAAAACCTACCACCTGGGTGGCGAAACCATCCATGCGCTGGATGGGGTCGATCTGGATGTCCAACAAGGTGATTTCACCTCCATCATCGGTCCATCCGGATCGGGTAAATCCACACTGATGCACATCCTCGGTTGCCTCGACTCTCCGACATCAGGCTCGATGAAATTGGATGGCACCGACATTCACAACGCCTCGGCACGCCAATTGGCAAAGATACGCGGTGAAAAAATAGGCTTTGTCTTTCAGTTTTTCAATTTGCTCCCCAAATTGAATGTTGCCCAAAATGTCGAGCTCCCCCTGATCTACCGGGGTACTTCCGGCCGGGAACGTCACAAACGCGCCATGCATGCCCTCGAACTCGTCGGGCTCCAGGACCGCTCCAAACACCGACCTTCTCAACTCTCCGGCGGACAACAGCAGCGCGTCGCCATTGCCCGAGCACTGGTGAATGATCCCCGCATCATTTTCGCCGATGAACCAACCGGAAATCTCGATTCCCACACCGGGGAAATGATCCTTGAAACCTTCTGCAAACTGCATAACGAAGGCCGCACGATCATGCTGGTAACCCACGATCCGGAGATTGCCGCCCTGACACCTCAGAAAATCGAGATTCGGGATGGCAAAATCGCGTCGGAAGTGGACGCAAAACTTTCCGGCCAAACCTCTCGCTTTCAGATCAATCGAACTCCCTCCTCCTCGTCATGAACCTTCTGGACACCATTCTGGTTGGACTCAAAGAGATCTGGGCAAACAAGTTCAGATCCATGTTGACCATGCTGGGAATCATCCTGGGGGTTTCAAGCCTGGTCGCCATGTCCGCATTGGTGAAAGGGATGGAAAACGGGATGAAAGAAGCCCTGGTGGCCATGGGAGGATTGGAAAAAGTCCGGGTGGAATTTCAGGACGACCTGCCGTCCTATCAAAAACATCTGACCGATCAGGCCCCGGGCCTGCGGATGAAAGACGTCTTTGCTCTGCAGGCTGGTGCTCCGCTGGTGGAAAACGTTACCCCGGTGGTGGAACAACACGGCTATCGTTCCCGCATCAACATCACCTACCGGGGCAAAAGAGCACGCCCATGGCGTATATATGGAACGTGGCCCGGCATCCTTGACCTGGAAGACCACCGCATCGAACACGGACGCATGTTCAATGAAATCGACAACGAAACGGCGCGCAGCGTCTGCGTCATCGGTGTGGACATTCGCAATGACTTGTTCGGCGACCCCGAAAAAACGGGCGAAGAAATCGTCCCCATCGGCGAAGTCATCCGCATCAACGGCCAACCCTTTACCATTGTCGGCATGTTCGAGCACTACATGACCGAAAAGGAACGCAAGGAAAAGGAATTGGAACGACTACGCGCCCTGCAAGAACCCCAGCAGCAGACAGGTGTGGTCCGAGACAAAGGCCGCAGTGGAAGCGGCCCGAGTGGTTACGTATTCCGGCTCAAAAACAATTCAGTCTTCATTCCGCTGCAGACCATGATGATCCAGTTTCGCTCGGCAGCGGGCCTCAACGAGACCGCCGACCCAAGGCTTTCAGGGATCTACATGAAGGTCAAAGATATTGGCTTGCTCGAAACTGCACTGCAGCAGATACGAAACGTCTTGCAGGTTTCCCACAACGGAATCGAGGACTGGTCATTCCGAACGGAAGAAGACTTGGCGGACGGGATACAGGTAACCATTCAGAATTTCCGCATGAGCGGTGTCATCATTGCAGCCATCGCCTTGGTGGTCGGAGGCATCGGCATCATGAACATCATGTTGGCCAGCATTTCGGAACGTGTCCGTGAAATCGGTATTCGCAAGGCGGTCGGCGCGACCACCGCGGATATCTTCATCCAGATCATCATCGAAAGCGTGGTCATCGCAACGGTGGGCGGTGCCATGGGACTGGCCGTTTCCGTGGGATTGGTCCACTCCATCACAAT
>JAQCFT010000453.1 GCA_027619545.1 Verrucomicrobiota bacterium
TATAGGGTGTCAGGAAAATCAAGAGTTCCGTTTTGGTGTCCTCCTTTACTTTGCGACTGAAAGCCCATCCCAAAATGGGGATATCGCCCAGAATCGGCACCTTGCGTTTGCTTTCGATTTTATTTTTCTCCATCAAACCCCCGATGATGACCGTGCGGCCATGTGGAGTGACCACCACGGTTTCCGCCGCTCTTTTGGCGAAAACAGGAGCTTCAACGCCATCTGAAATCGTGACGCGTTCGTCGGTGATGGTTGAGATTTCGGGCGCAACGATCATTTCCACCATGCCGTCCTGGGTAATGAACGGAGTCACACGCAAGATAATCCCGATGTCACGGTAGGTGACGGTGTTGACCTGCTGGCCACCCTGCAGAAAGTTGACATTGTCGATGAAGGGAACGGTTTGACCGACGGTGATGATGGCTTCCTGGTTGTTGCGGGCGAGAATGGATGGGCGGGACAGGACTTCGACCTTACCTGCTTCAGAAATGGCTCGCAATGTGACGTTGAAATCGGAGTCCAGCAATTGGTAAAGACCACCTTGTCCGGGGGTGGCGAGACCGAAGGCCGATTGCACGATGTTGGTCGTTGAGCCGGACACTTTATTCCAGGCCCCTTCCATGCCGACATCCAGATCATCCCGATGGGTGACTTCCATGAAGACCACCTTGATGAGTACCTGAGGCTTGGGGCGGTCCAATGTTTTCAGTACCTGGTCAATCTGCAGGTTGGTGTCTTCGTCCGTGATGACGATCACGGAGCGGGTTTCAGGATCCACTTCGATCAGGGCTTCGCCGACCTGGGTGGCGTTTTGATACTGTCGGGTCTGCTGATTCCCCAAACCACCGCCGAACCCTCCGAACTGGGCATGTAACGAAACCAGTCCGGTAGTCAGTAATGCGACGATGGCGGTGGTGATCCACCCTTTCCCTGTGATGCAATCAAAACCCTCTGCCTGAGGGGGAGTGTTGTTGTCTTTCAATAAATTCATTCTCAATTCCTCTGTCGTTATAAGACTCGACCAAACCGTTCAGGGTTGGATCAATTGTTTCCCTGACCGCCGCCCAGACCGAAGTTTTGTTGATTGACGGAGCGATTGTTCAGCGGATTGTTGTTGTTGTTGCCGCTTCGGTTGGCGTTGTTTCGGTTGTTGATGTTACTGCTTTGTGATTCGAACATGCCACGCAGAATGGTGGCCACATTGTCGACATCGGCGTTGTCCAGAGAGTAAACATAGACTTTTTGTTTCTTCGAAGAATCGGAATCCAGTTGCTCGATCATGCGCTCGATCTGATGCATCAGGTTGGCTGCCGCCGTGACAATGAGCGCATTGGTGCGGGGGTCGGCCACCGCGGTCACGGTGGTCATCGCTTGAGCACGGGAACTTTCAGTGGTATTCGGGGTGCTGCCTCCCCGGCTGCTGCCAAAGCCACCGCCAAATGCCGAACGTCCGAAACGGAAGCCCCCGCGTGATTGGTTGTTGTTGTTGCTCTGGCCGTTCGCATCGAAGAGGTCGGAGAGAATTTGTGACATCTCGTAGGCATCGGCGTGCTTGAGCGGGAACACCCTCAGTTCGGTAATGTCGTCCACGTTCTGATCAATTTCTGATACAAGTTGATCGATCGTTGGCATGTATTCTTCGGGCGCACTCACGACGAGTGCATTGGCTCGTTCATCGGCCACCGCCACCACACGGGATGCAGCCTGCAACGCTTCGCTGTCGCCATCACCTCCGCGACTTGATCCACGACCGGAATCGCCCCCTCGATCACCACCCCCAAACCGTCCTGGAAACCCGCCGAAACCTCCGCGACTGCTTCCACGTGAGCTGTTGCGAGAATTGCTCTGAGGCGTTTCGAAGAGATCCTTCACTATCTTGGCCAGTTCCGTGGCGTCGGAGTAGCGCAGGGGGTATACCTTGATTTGGGATATTCCTGAAATGCTAGTGTCCAGTGCACGGATGATTTCCGCGATACGGCGAATGCTGTTTTCCGTTCCGGTCAATACGATGGCGTTGCTGCTTTCGTTGGCGGTCATGCTGGCTTCGCTTGGAAGAAGCGGTTCCAGGTTCTGAATCAGATCGACAGCTCCGGTGTAGCGTACCGGGATGATCTGGGTGACCATGCGGTCCGATTGAGGGATTTCGGCGGGATCGTTGCCGCTGCGCACCGGGATGTTTTCCTTGTGGGCATCACTTTTGGCCACGATCTTCAGTGTGTTGCCTACTCTGACGGCGGTGTAACCTTTTTCGATCAGGATGGAATCCAGAAGCGAAACCGCCTCGGCTTTGCTGAGTGGTTTGTTGTTCCAAACACTCACCGTGCCCGACACATCCACTTCGGCAATGATGGCGAAACCGGCGGCTTCGCTCATGTAATCCAGCACCATTTCCAGCGGGACATTCCGAAAGTTCATGCGCAGACCTTCTCCGGCGGGTTCTTCGCTGGCGGGAGTTGTGGTATTTGTGAGGGGCTCCGCGTTTTGAGCGAGCAGGATGCCACTGTTCAAAAGCAGGCAGCAGCAGAAAGCCCAGTGAAGGGCAAATGGGTGTGTTTTGATTGTTTTCATTGTCCCTGAGATTGTCTTCTACGTTCCATCATTTGTTTTATAATATCGTTGGCTTCCAGATCGGCTGCCGGTGCGTCTTTCCCGGAAACCTCGTTTTCGGAACCAACATCACTGCGTCGAGAACCAAAGCTTCTTCCCGAATCCGAACGGCGGGAACTGCCCGACCAGTCGGCTCTGGATTGTGTGCTCCAGGGGGCGTCACCGCGTTTTGCCCGGGCGGCGCCGACAGTCAGTTCGATCGATTCCCCATTCCAGTCGAGTTCAATTGTTTCAAATCCAACCTTGATCAACTTGTGACCGGCGACCGTTTCGCCCATTTTCACGGCACCTGCCCATTCACTGTCTGTTCCGTCAAAAAAAGCCAGTTGTTTGTCAGAATAAAACATGGTGCCCAACAGGGTAAACGATTCTTCACGAGGCGGCTCCGGGGGACGCTCTCGTCTTTGTTCTCTTGGTCCACGTCGGTCCGGATCGAATATATTCCGGTCCAGAATCAGTTTGAACGACTCGAATTCGGCCGCCGAGTGGGCGTCGCTCTTTTCTGTTGCACCCTTGATGACACCACTTTGTTCGGTTGTCTCCATGACGGTTTCCACGGTACTAGACGCGTCATCGGTCGATTTGGTTTCATCGGATTGTGCCTGAGCGGACAGGCAGGAGATCAAGGCCAGGATCAAACAGCAGATTTCAATGAAGCCAGGTTTGGTTTGTGGCTTTGGATTCATGGAGGATGTTGGTTCGTTGCTCATTGCAGGGCCTCCGGCA
>JAQCFT010000454.1 GCA_027619545.1 Verrucomicrobiota bacterium
TATGGAGAAGTTGCACGCTTGCCTCGCGCTCTGCGATACGATGCCATCGAACTTCAATTTGCGGGCATCAATCAGATCGAAGATCCGGAATTCAACACTTGGCGAGTTTCACCCGTTGCCACCTCCGTTCACAGTCTGGCGTTGATCGATATTCAATGGAAGGACGATTCGCATTCTCCCGCACACTTGATGTTTCAGGTTTGGAATGCTCTTAACAAACAACTTGAATTGGCTTACCGGGTCAACCTCCACGAACTCAAACCATCCATGACGATACAAGGAGACAAACACTTTCATCAGCAACAGATGGTGCAAATCCAGCATGATTACCATCCTTTGCAAGTTCGCTACACCTTGGACGGATCGGAGCCGAATGCCTCCTCCCGGTTGTATGATGGGCCTCTTCCTATTCAGAAATCATGCACGATCAAGGCTGCATTTTTTGAAGAAAACGGTACACCTTGGACAACCGTGTTTGAACGTCCATTTCAACATCTCACCTCCCTGACAAGTCTTCAGCCCAAGTCCTTGATGCCGGGATTGAGGATCGTTTACGTTGAGGGCAATTTTGAAAAACTTCCTGAATTTGCGAAATACCCTCCCAAATGGTCCGGAATGGTTTCAAGCCCATCATTGGAAGCTGTAACGACGCGAGAGGATCATTTTGCCATTCAATTTTCCGGTTTATTGAATGCGCCTGTTGAGGGTGTTTATGATTTCAGCCTCATTTCGGATGATGGCAGTCGGCTTTGGATTGGAAACCAACTGGTGGCCGACAATGATGGTTCACACTCTGTAAAAACCGTTCATGGAAAAGTGGCGCTCAAAACAGGTTGGCATGCCTTTAAATTGGAGTATTTTGAAGACTACGACGGCCAGAGCCTGGCACTTCTCTGGGCTCCTCCGGGATATCGACTGCGCGCCATTCCGGATTCGCACTTCTCACATCAACCATAGAAAGAAAAACGATGCACCCAGCTATCGAACGTATTACCGAAATTTTCAATCAACGTGGATCGGATCAATATGGAACCGAGGCCGTCACACAGTTGCAGCATGCCTTGCAGAGCGGTCTGCTTGCCCAGGAATCCGGGGCGCCTGAATCGTTGGTTGTGGCTGCCTTGCTACATGACCTGGGTCACATCTTCAAGGACGACGCGCTTCCTTTGTCCTGCGATCAGAACCTGGACGACAAGCACGAGTTTGTTGCCAACGCCTGGTTGAAGGAGCATTTTGGAAAGGTCGTTGCCGATCCAATTCGCTTGCATGTCGTTGCGAAGCGCTATCTTTGTACCAAATATCCGCACTACGAAGGTGAACTCTCTCCGACCTCCCGTAAAAGCTATCATGATCAGGGAGGCCCGATGAGTGAGGAAGAATTGGCGGCATTCGAACAAGAGTCTTTGTACCGCGAAGCGTTGGAACTTCGCAAATGGGATGACCTTGCCAAAGATCCGCATAAGCAAACCCCGCCCATTGAACATTTCATTCCAGCCATGCAGGCATGTCTTGCGTAATTCGCAATACTTGACGATCGACAGATTGAATCAAGTCTGACCGGAACCATTCCGAAACAATTTCTTGTCTGAATCTTCATCAAAGGTGGGGAGTTCTGTAACAATGGAGCACCATTCTCCGGTGCGTGCTTGACAAGATTTCTACTCGTTGCCAACGGGGTTTCACCTTAATCGAATTGCTGGTCGTCATCGCTATTATTGCGATTTTGGCGGGAATGCTTTTGCCAGCCCTGGGTAAGGCCAAGGAAAAGGCCAAGCAGATTAAATGTACCAGTAACATGCGCCAGATCCAGCTCGCCTGGGCCATGTATGTGGATGATCATGAAGGTCGCGCCCACCCTCGTCGAAATTGGATGCGATGGATCAAGACCGGTGGTGATTATTCGAATCCTTCACCTTCCCGTGAGAACATGATTGCTCCCGGGGATTTACAGGCGTATTGGGGCGTTCCCTACGCACCTTACATGGGGTGGTCGAATAAATCGTTTCACTGTCCCTCCACCAAGCTCGTGGACGATCAATATGACCAAGGAAATCTACAGGACGGAAAATTCAAGGATGGCTTTGTATTCGTCACCTATGCCTACAACGGGGTACATCAATCCAAAAACCCCGCTGCCAATCAGGTTCCGCTCGCTCTGTGGGATGGGAAAGTGAACGTCGCATCCACCACCGTTCGCGCCAATAAAGTCGACACTCTGCCTATGGCAAGTGAGACCATCCTTTTTCAGGATGCCTGGGAATCTTTGCTCGATGGGAACGGAGATCTTCCTGTTGATATGACCCAATGGGTCAGTTTGCCGGATCGCGTCCGTGAATGGTATCGCCACACCAGCCGCAGGGCCAACGTCATGTGGGCCGACGGTCATGCTTCTTCTGAAAAGGAAGGTGAAGTCAACTGGAAGGAAGATTGGTGGATCGGTCGTCCGCTCAATCGATGAGCCATCCCCGCCTCACGAACAATCCATTAGCATCACACATCATCAACCAACTCAATAAAAACAGAAAATAAATGCGTCGAACCCAGGCCATTCGCCCGAAATCGACGCCTTGAAACCATGAATAAATATACAAACTATCTGCAATTACTTGTTGCATCAAGCCTGTTGGCTACATTTGGTCAGCAAGGTCTAGCACAAGGTATCGAAACCACTACCGTGGTCTTCCAGCAGGGACTGAACGGATACGAGGGAACTTTCCAAATGCGCCTTGGCGCTGCGGGAGAAAATGACTTGGGTGTCGATGTCCCCGAAGGGCAATACTACCTGGACGGAAGTCCGTTCACCAATGTGGGCGACGACAAGGTAGACATTCTTCGCTTTGATGACATCTTCGGAAATGGAGCCAACCAGATCCCCTCAAATGCCACCATCCTACACGCCGAGATAGCCTATACCACCGGAACAGATGGAAACGCACGCACCGGTGGTGTTTACCACACGGCCAAACTCATCGAAGAAGTGGATGATTTGTTCCTTTTTGATGACTGGCCCCTGGATCCTCCCGCCACGCGTGGACCTCGCTCCGCTGCCATGCTTCCATTTGGTTCCGGAACCGGTGAAGTGGAAGGGCAAACCAAATTCACGATGGATGTCACCGACTATGTGCAATCCTGGGTGGACGGTGAACCCAACTATGGAACCGTGACGTTCGCAAACGATACCACCGACGGTCTTCAGTTGAGCACCGTCAGCAATACGGACATCGAAAAACGTCCAAGCCTGACCGTGACCTATACAACCGAAAATGTGACCATCCGTGAGTACACCGCCAGCCGTTCTGCTCTGGTACGCAGCAATACGGAAACAGTGGACG
>JAQCFT010000455.1 GCA_027619545.1 Verrucomicrobiota bacterium
CCCCCAGCCACTACAATGGGCATGTTGGTGGTTGTGTGTTTGTTTGCGTCTCCGAAATTGCTTCCGTAGAGGACCAGTGTCTGGTCCAAAAGCGATCCTGAATTGTCCTGACTAGATTTCAATGAATCCAAAAATGTGCGCAACTCCATCATATGGGCCCGGTCAATGGCTTCCAATTGCTTGAGTTTTGATTCGTTTTTACCGTGATGGGACAAGTTGTGATAACCGTCTGTAATGTTTTCACCATCAACTTTGATGGTGGGCGAGTTGTTGCTGTCCAGCAACAGGGTGATGCTGCGTGTGGAGTCGGTTTGAAAGGCCAGAGATGCCATCTGATACATCAACGCGGTTTTTTCCATATAGGCCGCCTTCGAATCAGGATCTTCCGGCATGGGGACGGGCGCAGTGGGTTTGGGAAGCTTTTCCCATTCCCTGGCTTTGTCCATGCGACGTTCCACCTCGCGCACGGCGGTGACATATTGATCCAGCCGGTCCTTGTCGGAAGCGTTCAACTTTTTGGACAGGCGCTTTGAGTCTTCCGCCAAGGTGTCCATAATGCTTTGTCCCAACTGCAGACGGCGCATTTGTTGCTCGATTTCTTCTTTTGAGCCTTGTAAGAAAAGCTTTCGGTACACTTCGGAAGCTTTGTTTTCACAGGGAATAAGCACGCCTGCATTCGTCCAGGAGAGACTACGACGACCTTCCTTGGCATTGACTCCAAGAGTCAGTGATGGAAAACGTGTCAAGTGTCCCACTTTTTCTGCGATGAACTGATCCAGGGAAATGGAATTGCGAAAGCCACCGCTGGCCGGGTGAGGAGCGGCGGTCAGGAATGAAATATCCGAGGAATGGCTTCCATCCACCCCAGGGTGTGACACACCGCTTAAGACCGTAAAATCATATCGGTGAGTTTCCAGTTCATTCAGGTAGGGAGAAAGCTGATAATTGGGTCCGGCTTCGGATGGGAAAAAACGATCGGGCAATAATCCGAGATTATTGCAGACACCGATAAATCGCTTGGCTGGCAAAGGGGCTTCGCTTGTTGCAGCGAATGCCGGTAGCATGGCGTCGAGCATCGGCAATGAAAGAGCGACGCCCGTTCCACGCAAAAAGTGGCGACGACTCAGTGAATGATATTTGGCGATGTAGGGGAAGTCCATGTTCGTGATATACCATACAAGTTTGGTGATAGGATGCAACTTGCTTCAGGGATTCTGCAAATCTGTAGCCAACCATCGAACGGCATTCTCTATCACTTTGAGTGGAAGCTTTTCCTTGAAGATCGGGAATGTTTCATGCCCCGGACGGAAATAGAATACTTTGCCTTTACCCAGTTCCCACACGCAGCCGCTTCGGAACCATTCGCCCTTCGAAAAGGTCTCTTTGAAAACAACCTGATCCGGCTCGGGAACGTGAAAGGGTTCGGCGTACATTTCGGTAGAGGAGATGGACCAATATTTGGGGAGTCCTTGGGCAATGGGATGATCAGGCAGCAGTGATTCAAGAGAACTGGGTTCCCCGTCGTTACGCCAACCTGGAAAACAACAGTTTGGAAGATCAACCCGCACGGTTGTGGCTACACCACCACGCTTTAATGCCAGATAGGCGGGCGTTACCATCGAGTCTGCAGTTGGAGGGACACGCCCGGGTGGTGGGACAAATTCAATGGCCACATTAGGTGAATCCTGTGTGCGTGGATAGCGTTTGGCTGCGTGCATGCGGGTGCGTTCGTTCATGGCTTCCATGAAGGGGGTTGACCAATGCGCTGAGTGCAGTGGGATGAATGACATTTTTCCTGCTTTGATGCGCTCAATGATCGGCTTGCACTCTTCAGGGGTAATCTCCGCTTGTCGAACATGCCCCCACCAGAGAAGCACATCACATGAGTTCAGCACAGCCGGTCCGATGCCTTTACCAGGGCTGTCCAGTGTGACGGTTTTGACTGAGATGCCAGGAAGGGGCCGCAGGTGGTCAGCAATGGCGTTGCCCAGAAAGTTTTCGTAAGCCTGTTTCTGGCGTGGCTGCTGTTCGTCCCAAATCACGACGTTGATTTCAGCCTGCGTGATGACAAGCGTGCAGAGTATCCAAGGGATTAAGCGAAACATGGCAGAAGTCTGAGTCAAAACGATGCGAAAGACAAACAATTTGCCGCGTGACATCTCCTCGAGCATGCGGATTGGATTATCGAGAGCAATCAAAAGGGGCGGGATTGATTGAGTGAATCCCGCCCCTTGTCGTTGGTTGCAAATGTTGTTCGCTTTTATCTAACTCGATAGAAAGCCTGCTGGTTGTTTGCTGGAATGCTGACGCCGCTGGCCGCTCCGTCTACCGTGCTCCAGGGGCCGGTAACCACCTCGGCCGTTTCCAACGATCCTGATCCTTCCCATTCCAAAGTGATGGAACTGTCCGCAATGGAAATGCTCACATTGGCAGGCCCGCCACCTTGGTTGCCGCCATCAGAAGCAGGACCAAGAATGAGGGCTCCATACGAAAATTCCAGATGAGGGTTGCCTGCCCAGTTCAATTGGGCTTTGCGACCGTCTCCGTCATCATCATTCATGGCAATATTGAAACCCATCCGCCCTCCATCCTGTATTCCGAGCAGTGCTTCTTTAGTCACTTTGAACTCAAGTTGATATCCGTCCGATGTTTCCTTGGCAGCACCATACCAGTGTGCGTCTTCTCCCCATGTTGGATTATTGGCTTCGTTGTCACGCCGTGCACCATTGGCTGTGATGACATACTGGCCTTCATAGAGGGAAGCCTGGTCTCTGCCTTGATCATTGCTGTCATTGGCATCGAAGAAAATTTCGATACTGTCATCAATCCAGGTTTGGCCATCTTCAGAGCCTGCTGCCGCCGAATCGGTGGAAATAATGTCGTCCACGGCAATGATTCCGATATAAACGGCTTCATCATCATGAACCACCCATGCTTGCAGACTGTGATCTCCGTCCTCCCATTCGTCGTTGCCGACTCCGATATGATAGGAACCGGTGTGCATGTTCAGATCGATCTTCTCAGCCCCCGCATATTCGTCGGCGGATACATTGCCATCCACTGTCGGAGCCGAGGTCTTGGGCGCGGTGTAGGTGCGTTCTCCGATGATCAGGTTGCCGTAGGTGGATTCCGTGTGCGGTGTGCCTACCCAAAGGATCTGACGTTCGGAGCCGGGATCACCCAATTCGTCGTCATCATTGACTCCGACTGTGAACCCGATTGCACTGCCGGGCTCGGGGTTGCCGAAGATATCCAGGGAAATTCGAAATTCGGCCACATAACCATTGTCCGTCAATTCGGTCCGTGCATACCAGGCGGCAGCGGGG
>JAQCFT010000456.1 GCA_027619545.1 Verrucomicrobiota bacterium
AGGGTTCCAAAGCACTGAGGTTTGAAGTGGGTGTAAGACGGAGCTTACCCCTCCGGTGATGGATTTCTACTTTTCTAAACGTGCCATCAGGATTGGTGCCCAAGGGATCCCTGTTACTTCCGTTTTATGGTTTGTTTTTTGGAGTGCGAGTTCCGATGAATCGGAACCGCTTTGGATACCGTCCGCCAACTCGAGTCGTTTTCAAGCGATAGAACTGCAAGATTACACCTGGGTGGCCACGTTTTGGGGCAATGCAGGATAATTTTAGAAATGTAGCTACTACGTTCGCCCGGCGTATCCAGAGCTGTATCGAGCCTCCGCAGTCCAAAATTACCATGTCAAACCGATGACTCTTGGCAATTCCACTATATCACAGACCGTTCCAACGAAATCCTTTGCAGTTGTTCGGCCTTAACACGTGTTCGGTTCAACCAGGTCAACCGGTATTCTTTACTTCTGAACCTTCTCCTGAAGCAACTCGTCACCAAGGATGGGGGTATCGAGTCCGCAAGTGACTCTCATCAGTTGGCGCACGGCTTCAAGTCCTTCCTTTCGGTAAAGGAAACACTGCGAATGAGTACAAGCGGTCTCTGATCGCCTCTGGCGCATTTGACAAAGCAGCGGCTCCATCTCGGCTCTGACATTGTCCCTGATCAAGCAAAAATCTCACCAAGCTTATTCTGGCACGTACCATGAGATGAAAACAGTTTGTAAAAAGAAAGGGACAAGCGAGTTCGCCTGTCCCTTTCTTATCGAATGTATTGAAATGGAATTAAACCGTGTAAGTCGAGGACGAGACACGTCCGCCGGTTCCGGTCCAGTTGGTGTGGAAGAACTCGCCGCGAGGTTTGTCGACACGTTCATAGGTGTGGGCGCCGAAGTAATCGCGTTGGGCCTGGAGCAGGTTTGCCGGCAGGCGTTCGGAACGGTAGCTGTCGTAGAAGTTCAAGGCCGTGGCAAAGGCTGGCACTGGAATCCCTTTCTTGACAGCGGTGGCGATGACGTTACGCCATCCGCGCTGGCAGGAACGAATCTCTTTCTTGAAATGCGGATCCAGCATCAGGTTCGCCAGGCGCGGGCGTTTGTCGTAGGCCTCCTTGATCTTGCCGAGGAACTGGCTGCGAATGATGCAACCGCCGCGCCACATCAAGGCGATTCCGCCGTAGTTCAGTTTCCATCCATACTCATTCGCCGCGGACCGCAGCAACATGTAGCCCTGGGCATAGGAAACGATCTTGGAGGCGTAGAGTGCCTGACGAATATCTTCGATGAATTTGGCGCGATCAGTCGTGATAACAGGTTTGGGGCCGCGCAATTTCTTGGCGGCGGCAACGCGCTCCTCTTTCATCGCGGATACGCATCGGCTGTAAACCGCTTCGGCAATCAGAGTGATGGGAATTCCCAGATCTGCTGATGAAATAACGGTCCATTTACCGGTTCCTTTTTGGCCTGCGGTGTCGAGAATCTTGTCGACCAACGGGGATCCATCTTCATCTTTGTGGGCGAGAATATCGCGTGTGATTTCCACCAGATAGGAATCCAGAACACCTTCGTTCCATTCCTTGAACACTTCGTGCATCTCATCCGGAGTCATGCCCAGTCCGACAGACATCAGTTGGTAGGCTTCGCAAATCAACTGCATATCGCCGTATTCGATGCCGTTGTGCACCATTTTCACGTAATGGCCGGCACCGTCTTCTCCCACCCAATCACAGCAGGGCGCACCATCGTCGACTTTGGCGGAAATGGCCTGGAAGATGTCTTTGACATGTGGCCAGGCGGATTTGGAACCACCGGGCATGATCGAGGGACCGCGGCGGGCACCTTCTTCACCTCCACTAACGCCTGTTCCAATGAACTGAAATCCTTTGCTCTCAAGGTAGGCAGTACGACGGACGCTGTCCTGGTAAAGCGAGTTACCGCCATCAATGATGATGTCGCCCTGTTCGAGGTGCGGAAGCAATTGCTCGATAAAATCATCCACTGCCTGTCCAGCCTTCACCAGCAACATGACACGACGCGGGCGTTTGAGCTGGGAAACGAATTCCTCAATGCTGTGGGCGCCGATGATCTGCGTTCCCTTGGCTTCGTTTGCCAAAAAGTCATCCACCTTTGAAACGGTACGGTTGTAAACGGAGACCACGAAACCGTGATCATTCATATTCAGGACGAGATTTTGCCCCATCACTGCCAATCCAATTAATCCAATATCAGCTGTTGCTTCCATAAATGAAGATCTTAAATAACGGAAAAGGAAGCAGCTTTCATCAAAAATCGATCAAATCGGACGTTTTTTGTTAAAAAGAGGCATGAAAACCGGCGCGAAGAGTGCCAAAAGGGATTCAACAAGTGCTTATTCTCAGCATGCATTCCAGATGCGAAACAAGCGGTCAGAAAAAAAATGAAAAAAATCGCATTTTTCACGTGACACGTCGGAAGGTTTCCTTATGATGGGCCGCCCATTGAGGGGACCCTATCGTCTAGTGGTCTAGGACACCGCCCTTTCACGGCGGTAACCCGGGTTCGAACCCCGGTAGGGTCGCCATCCCCTCAAGTATTTCTCATAGAGAAGCTTCAGTCAGGCCTACATTCCTCGACCATGCAACAGCATAACACCTATGCATAACATGTGTGTCCGTGTTATGGATGTCAAAACGCATTTGGAGGTGTTGAAGCCGGATTAGCAGAGCAACAACAGACCCGGAAAATAAACGGTCAGGAGGGTGAAATCGAATCGAAGAAGCCCCATGACTGAGCGATAATCTCTCCAAGGCTTTGTTTACCGCCAAAAACCGTATCAAGTCACATCACACGGTGGGTTTTCGCCAGAGTTCAGAATCGCGGTCACAGAGTTCACCTGAATCAACTTATTCTGCTGTCCATGTGATCGAGCCAAGCTGCCAATGACCCGCTCTGCTCGCTTGGAGAGCATTTCCAAGGCTCGTTCACGCTTCAGGATAGCATCAATTCGACGGGGCATCGGCATGCGACGAATCCAGTCCAGCGTATCCATGACATCCAGGCTCATGACGCGTTCGTATTCGGCTGGCACTTGATCAGTGTCCATATCGTCGTTACGGGGGCGATCCTGACCTTCGGGGCCATCCCACATATAACGTCGTTTCCACTCGCGAACGGTGCCTGGTTTGATGTCCAGCAAGGCGCCGATCTCCTGCGATGATTTTCCTGCTTCAACGAGCTCCTTGGCTTGTCGTCTGATGTCCAGGGGTAGAGAAGACATGCCTAAAGCTTATCGAATATTTGACAGAAACTCAATACTGTATCGTTACAGTGTTGAAAAATAA
>JAQCFT010000457.1 GCA_027619545.1 Verrucomicrobiota bacterium
GAACGTCCCAATTGGTCAAGGCCTTTCACCTTGAAAGGCTGTCACGCTTCACAGCGCACGACTGCGGTGATCACGGCACCGCTCTGGATACGCCAGGGAAACGCTGTGGTTTTCTGAAATCAATGGCAATCCACCCCTCATTACGGAACCTCTTCACGTAAATTTCTATGTCTGTTTTTTTTTTGAACACTGCATGAATATTCGGACCGTATCCAGAGCGGTGCTGCACACCGCACTCCAAATGGCGCCTGACTCATGCCAGTATTCTCGGGATCTGTTTGCCCCCCCCAGTATCTTTATCCATTTTTTTTCAGATCCGTGATTGACACCAACCCGGTTATTTGATTCATTTCTCGTTCCTATTTAAGGGAGACAATTCGATTATGTACGCGGTTTTAGAAACAGGTAGCAAGCAATACCGAGTGAAATCCGGCGACACGCTGGTGGTGGAAAGATTGAATGTGGAAGCTGGACAAGCTGTCACGTTCGATAAGATTTTGATGGTCAACAACGATGGCGACCTGAAGATTGGCGCGCCCACGTTGGATTCGGCCAGCATCGTTGCCGACGTGCTGGAACACAAGCGCGGCCCCAAGGTGCTGAGCTTCAAGAAGCGTCGCCGTAAAGGTTACCAGAAGACAATCGGTCACCGCCAGGAACAGACCGTCGTCCGAATCAAGGAAATCAACGCATAAGATAAAGAGGAATCGATCATGGCACATAAGAAAGGACAAGGTAGTTCACGCAACGGTCGCGACAGTAACGCACAACGTCTTGGCGTCAAAAAGTTTGGCGGACAAGCTGTGCGTGCCGGCAACATCCTGATTCGTCAGCGCGGCAGCAAATTCGTCCCCGGCGTGAATGTCGGACAGGGACGTGACTGGACATTGTTTGCTTTGGCAGACGGCAAGGTTTTCTTCGACAAGAACAGCCGCCGCGTCAATGTGGAAGCCGTCGCTCAAAATTGAGGCGCGCGTCTAACCTGCAAATCAGACCACGATACAAACTTTCACAAGGCGAGGCTAAGCCTCGCCTTTTTTCGTCCAAAACAGCACCTCTAATCGAGGTCTCCTCCTATTCAAACACTTACCGACATCCATGTTTATTGATTCCGTAAAAATTCACGCTCGAGCCGGTCACGGCGGCAATGGATGTGTGGCTTTGCTCCGCGAAGCCTTTCGCCCAAAAGGTGGCCCATGCGGTGGTGACGGAGGCAAGGGTGGTGATATCGTGCTGGAAGCCAGTCATGATATCAACAACCTCATCGAACAATTTTACTCACCCCGTATCCACGCCAAGAACGGCATGCCCGGTCAAGGCAAAGGTAAAACCGGCAGGAGTGGCCCCAAAGTCATCGTGAAGGTGCCTTGTGGCACGACCGTTTGGCGTATCAGGGATCCACATGCAAAGAGTATCGAACAGGCATACGACGCTTCGGATGAAGCTGAGGATGACAGTGAGGAATTGGATGATCAATATTCCCCTGACTTGGGCGGCCTGAAATCGGCTCACATCCGGCATCGAGGCAGCGAACGAGCGGTTGAGATTGACTTGGAAGAGGAGGATCCCGAGGAAGAACCGGAAGAATCTGAACCCATCAAGGAAATGATCGCCGACTTGACGGTGCATGGTCAGCAATTTCTGCTTTGCAAGGGCGGCAAAGGAGGTTTGGGAAACCAGCATTTCGCCAACTCCAAAAACCAGACCCCCCGATTTGCCCAGCCGGGCCAACCCGGTGATGAAGGGGAATTTCAACTGGAATTGCGTATTCTGGCTGAGATTGGACTGGTGGGATATCCCAACGCCGGCAAATCCACCCTGCTGACCACCATATCCAAAGCGCGCCCCAAGATCGCCCCCTACCCTTTTACCACACTGCATCCGCAGATTGGCGTGATGGAGTTCGAGGATTACCACCGCATGACAGTGTGTGACATTCCGGGACTCATTGATGGCGCCCACCAGAACGTGGGATTGGGACATGCATTCCTGCGTCATATTCAACGTTGCAAAGCTTTGGTTCTCCTGATTGATATGGCTGGGACGGACAATCGAAAACCCTGGGACGATTTCAAGCAGCTTCGGAAAGAACTCGAACTTTACGATCCTGAAATGTTGGAAAAACCATTTGTTGTGGCAGCCAACAAAATGGATATGGAAGAAGCGGAAGAAAACTACAAAACCTTCCGCAAAAAAATACGAGGCGTCCAGGTCATCAAACTCGCCGCGGCTTTCGACGAAGGCGTACCCGAACTAAAAAACCGCATGCGCGAACTGGGAGAGTAGAGAATTGAAAATAGCGAATAGTGAATGTTGAATTTACTATTTACCATTCTCAATTTACCTTTTCCAACATGTCATCCACTTTTCGATCCAAGCTTCAACAGGGTGAAACCTTGTTTGGCTCCATTGTTTCCATGCCCTGTGCGGCTTCGGCTGAAATCCTTGCTGATGTTGGTTATGACTGGCTTTTCATTGATACCGAACACGGACCGTTGGGGACCAACGAGCTGGCCACGATCATTCAGTCGGTGGATCATCGCATTCCTTGCGTTGTTCGGGTTACTACCGCTGAAGAGTCCCAAATCAAACGCGCTCTTGATCTCGGCGCTACGGGTATCATCGCCCCCCAGGTCAACACTGCGGAGCAGGCGGCGGCGGTCGTGAGTTACTGCCGATACGCACCCGAAGGCACACGTGGGGTGGGTATCGGGCGAGCGCACGGATATGGAACCAAATTCCAGTCCTATGTGGAGAAGGCCAACCAGGAAACGACGGTCATTGTTCAAATCGAACACATCGATGCAGTCCAAGCCGTTGAATCCATCGTACAGGTGCCTGGCATAGACGCCATCCTGCTGGGTCCATACGATCTATCGGCCAGCCTCGGTAAAATGGGGAAAGTCGACGATCCGGAAGTCATCGCGGCCATCGACCGGGTCACCGAGGTTTGCCAAAAAGCAAAGCTGCCACTTGGCTACTTCGGAGTGAACGCAGAAGCAGTCCAAACATATAAAGAAAAAGGTTATACCCTGCTCGTCACAGGAACAGACGCGCTCTTCATGATCCAATCCGCAAAACGTACGTTAAAACAAATCAAGGGTGGAGTTTAAGATTGGTAAAATTCGGGTAGATCGTGCCGTCCCTGGCGCGTCCCTTGCGGGATCCAATCCGCAATCAACTTCCGTTTGGGAAAGCCTGAGGTTCCCGATAGCCTGCTACTTTCGCTGCAGGCCGATATGGCTGGCGCGATGCCTCCGCGTCAGGGTTTCCTCAGGATAGCATTCCTGAACA
>JAQCFT010000052.1 GCA_027619545.1 Verrucomicrobiota bacterium
GTCATTGGGCTCATGATCGGTAACATTGGTCGGGTAATGGCCATGTCCGAAAAGACCCGCGAACACCTGGACACTTTCTGGGAACTGATCGACGAAATCCTGAATGCCATGCTTTTTGTGCTTATTGGACTCGAACTGGTGATTTTAAAAATCACACCTTCTGCGGTTGGTTTCGGATTGGTGGCCATACCTCTGGTTTTATTCATTAGATTTACATGCGTGGGATTACCCATTGCCCTGTTCCGCAAACTTGGTGAAACGTTTACACCTCACGCAATCAAAGCCCTCACCTGGGGGGGGCTTCGCGGTGGCATCTCGGTGGCGTTGGCTCTCAGTTTACCTGCCGGTCCCGAGCGTAATCTTCTGTTGGTGGCAACCTACTGCGTTGTGCTCTTCTCCATTATCGTTCAAGGGCTCACCATGGAACGTTTGTTGAACAAAGTGAAATCATCATCACTCTCCTGAAGCCCCGCTCTCCGATTGCCCGGCCCTCGTTTTGAAAGCCATTCTCAATCGACGACACGGAAAAGGATGTTAAATCGGGGGGAGACAGTGCAGACGAGGCTTCCAAATCAATAAATACCCATATATCCGTGAGTTCTTTATGTTGATTGCAAATTGATGTTTGCATCCTGTTATCCAATGAGGAACGGTGTCCAGTATATGTATCCTTTTCTATCCAAACAACACACAGTTATGCGTGGGTTTACCTTGATTGAGTTGTTGGTGGTGATTGCCATTATTTCCATTCTCGCCGGTATGTTGCTGCCGGCTCTTTCCAAGGCAAAAGGAAAAGCCAATGCCATCAAGTGCCTCAGTAATGAGAGGCAGTTGCACTTGGCTGTTCAGATGTACATTGATGATCACGATGACCAGTTTCCACCACGTATTTCAGGGCAAGCCAACTGGGTTTCCTCGCTCAAGTCATACTATATGGCGAGTGGTGTCGTAAAATGTCCTTCAGATGGTTTGTTTGCTTCTCACAGTTATTTGATCAACGGGTTCAATGATTATTTTGCCGTAAAGCTTTCCGCAGAAGAGTTCGCAGAATACAAAAAATGGAAATGGCCCATCGGCATGAAAATGTCTGCCATTCCTCAACCATCCGATACCATAACCTTTGGGGAAAAGCGGAAATCCTCTCCGCATGCACATATGGATTTCTACCAAGGGGAGGGAAATGATGTGCAGGAGATTGACCAAGCCAAGCATGGTGGCGGCCAAACTGATGTCAGTGGCGGTTCCAATTATGCGTTCGCAGATGGTAGTGTGCGTTTCATGAAATACGGGACAACCCTGAGCCCAGAGAACTTGTGGGCCGTCACCGATGTTTGGAGAAATGCTCCATCTCCGCTTGAATCGTCAAAAAATCCCTAGAGAAGTTGCCAATCCATTTCTTGAGTTTCTGTTTTCTCGCGCCCTTTTCAGGACGCTGTGACACTGGTTTTTCAAACGAGTTTTCTTGGTCAGTATTCTGTTTTACCGTGTCCAGATCAGTCGGTAGAATTGGCCTTGGATGTTCTTATCGATTGGGAGAAGGATTTCCAGAGGTCCGGCTTCAATGGTGATGAATTGGTCCACCGTTTTCCAGTTTGGTTGAGCTAGATTTTCGGTGGTCTGTATTTCAAGGTGAACATTGGCGGCAGCTTGGATGGTCCATTGCATGGCTCCTTCTTCCGTGATGCTTATGTATGTCAACGGGGGCTCCAGTTCCAATTGTCCGGGCGATCCACGGAAGAGGGAGCTTGCGCTCCAGCTGGAAGGTTGATTGATCAGGGATTGTAAAGCCATGAAATCTTCCGGCAGATCCAGAGGATTGCTCAATTCCCATGAGCTGCCAAGTCCGTCAGCGAGTTCCGGCCATCCATTGTCATCCCCGAAATGAACTTCCGTGATCAACGTGCTGTTCGCTCCCCATAGTTGGATACGTTCGCCCGCGTCACTTAATCTTCCGGACCACTGACCGATGACTCGAATGTTGGGATGGAAATAAGGGGAGGTTTCGTCCTGATATCGTTCCGCAAATGCATCCACATTTTCAACAATCACCGCAATGCCCCCTCCTGCCAGATGGGTTTGATCGGGAAAGGTGAACGTGATGGCATCGGCGAAGCGATGGTTCGACAGATCCAATGCGCGTGTGGTTCGGTTCAGTATTTCGATGAATTCATATTCATCTGGTCCATCGGGATTATATTGAATTTCGGTGATCAGGATGTCACCTGGTTGCGGAGGCTGCGGTACTTCGGAGAAAAAGAATACTTCGGACAGAGCGCTCCATGTCCTTCCGTCAAACGCGCGGGCTTTGAAGTGGGTGTCGTTTGGAAAGGAGAAGGAAAGCGAGGCATCGGTCGCGCTTTGAAGCCATGCATCGAAGCGGAGGTCGGAACTCGTGGGGGATGCCTGGTGGACTTCGACAGCGATAAGATTGGCGCCTTCTCTCAGCATGGATGCGGGCAGGTTAAAAGTGCGGATGGCAGTCTCGTCCGCTCCCCCAGCGGCAGATGATGCTCGGGTGTCCGAAGCGACTGGTCCTTCGGGCATGTTGTCACGCGCCACCTCACGTCCATTCAGGTAGATCACCGCTCCATCATCTCTCACCAGATTCAACTCCAGCCGTTGGATGCCCGAAGGGTCGGACGCATCGAACGTTTGTCGAAAGTAGTAACTGATGGCTTTACTACTGGAGTCGCCTCCGAAATCCAATGTGGTGCTCATGCCTTCGTCTCCATATCCTAATGGAGCATTGCCCTGGTCCCAACCGGAATCATCAAAGGTGCTGGATGCCCATCCTGTACCAGGAATTTCTCCACCGTCCAGATAGCGCCAGGTGGATTGGGGGGGGACAAGTGTTGCGTTGGATGCCCCGTTGGCGCGGCGAATTTGGGCTGTCGGAGAAACGTTTCCTCCGGGCAATCTGGGGTCTGAACCGTCGAGGGTGTAGTATAAATCACCTGAAGTGAGATGAATGCCGATCGACTGATCGGAAGGAAGTATTTCTCCCTGTTGACTGAATTCAGGCGCCGACACGGTTGGATACAATCGACGTCGTTCCAGTCGCTGTCTCAATTGGTCTGCATTTGCCGGCAGGATCTGTTCGATAGCATCGTTTGCCGCTCTTTCCCAATCGTTCGGATTTCGAAATCCCCATCTTGCGCATTCTGCCACGAGGCTGTCCTTAATCTCTTCCATGCGCTGACGCAGGCGTTCGGCGTTCCGATCCCCTGTGAGTGCTCCGTTGTTGAAGAGGTGCAGATGAATACGGTCTGCCAACAGGGTCATGAAATCAGGATGGCGTTCAGATACCAATGCGCCGAAGATGTCTGCCGGACCAGGGTTGCCCGTCCGGTCTGAAGCCGAACGAATGTGTCCATCCGCGTCACCCAGCCAGAATTTGAAACCTGTTCCAGCTTCGACGGGGCCGGCTGCGCGGTATTCGGTTTCGGCATTGCCCAGATTCCACATCAGCATAAAATCGATCAGGTGGGGGATATCGACCCAATGACGAACACGTTCGTAGTCTCCTTTGAATTGCAGCACATTTTCCCATGTTGTTCGATTGGCGGGATCGGGCGTGCCCAAGACGAACGAACTGCCCACATTGTCGTTGCCTCTAATATTGACATAGTCTTCGGTCTGGCCTCCCAGATAATCGGCAAGGAAGGCGTCGGTCACTCGTTCGCGGGCATGATATTGTCCCCAGTATTCACCGTTGAAATAGAGGTGAACGAATCGTCCGTGGGGATTGAGCGCTCCCATTTCAAGCATGGTGTCTTCGCTGAATCGCGCCGACATGTAAAATCCGCGCGAATTCATATCGTGTCCACCCCCGCGCAGGTCGATCTCGTCAAAGGTGTCCACAGCGGGTATTCCGTAATCGAAACCTTCGAACAGGGGGAGTTCGAGCTTTCGATTTCCATACTCTGGGCGAAATTTCAGTCGATAGTTTTTCTTTGTAAAATCCGTCCATGCGCCACCGAAACGTTTGACGCCTGCATTGGATTGGATGATGGAATCGTCTGGCATGAACACTTCCACCGAGGCTTCGCGTTCGTTCCAGTCATCGGGTAGCTCGGGAACCGATATGGAAATCACCGGCAGGTCCCTTAATCCCTTGCGAATGCGCGCCGCAAAGGAGGCATTTCCGGTGAGGGTGCGGTTCATGTTCGATGCGTTCAGGGTGTCCTCGACCGAAAGGTAAGAGTGGGTTTGTACCGTTGGTGATTTATACCCATCACGTACGACCGTTGCCCGCACACTTGCGTTTCCGTTGATGCGAAGAGGGCGGGTGTATGCCTGTGATGGAAATGATCCGTTGGTTGAGAACAGAATCTGCGCGGTTTCGTCCGGGTGGCTGAGTGTCAGGTTGATCGGAATTTCCTGGAACCCTCTGGTGTGACTGAACTCTACGGGGGGGAGCCAACCCTGATAGATTGTTGCCACGTTGGCGGCTTCGGGTGTGGGTTCCAAAAATGCCCACCCCCCGGTCAGTGTGCGTCCGAAGGTGAGATCGTGTCGTTGTTTCGGGTAGTTCTGGATTCGATCCCATACGGTGGTTCCATCCGGCGCGGTCAATTGGATGCTTTCGCCATCTGCGTTCAATGAAAAGTTTGCATGCAGGTGTCCTTTGGTATCTCGTGTTTCCGATCTGGAGGAGGCGAAGACGACGAGGTAGGCATGAGGTTCCAAGATGGTGTCGTTAGGTAAGATCCATTTCATGGGGGCATCCGGATCGTCACTTAATCCACAGCCGGCAAGGGAAAGGGAAGTGTTGTTCGGGTTGTGCAGTTCTATCCAATCACTTGTATCTCCGAAGCCATCACGCATGGATGTCTGGTTGTCCGCCATGAATTCTGTGATGCGGGGTGGCAAAGGCTGTTGGTTGACCGTTGCCGTTACGTGACGTACTTCAGTTCTGCCAAACAACCCGCCCACGAATGTGTATTCGATGCTTTGGGAAGGCGTGATCGTGTGGTAACCGATACCATTCGGCTCGGTGAAAATTCCCAGGGAGATTCCAGCTGGGTAAAGCGTTAGATAACGCAATCCTTCTTGTTGCCAGGTCAGGGTGGTTTCGTTGCCGCTGGTGATCTCGGGGGCATCAATCGAAGCCTGGAGCAATCCAACGTTGCTGGTATTCAGACCAAATGCCTGCAGTTCCTTCAGACCGAGATGCCAGGACACACCCGGAGGATCGGAACGTTCCTTGTTCTCATAACCTACGCGGATATAGCGTGCGTTGATCGGACCGGGCAGGGGAACGTCAAAGAACTCCGAAGTGCCTCCGAGGTGAAGTGAGTAGATCGAATCATGAGCCGCATCAAAGAGTCGAACCGTGGCATGTGTCATTCGGCGTTGAAATCCGTCCTCGGGAATGACACGTACCAAGGTCAGTGCTTTCTCAGTGCCCAGGTCGGTTTCCCAATAGGCGTCGACGGTTCGTTCGGTGGATTCGGTGTGGGTGTTGTATTGTCCATCGTTTCCATTGGATGCCGGCGGAAGATTATCCACAAGTCGGACCATGTAGGCGTCTTTGTTCAGGGCAAAGTTTTCGGAGGAGAACAGCATTACTTCTGCGAGCGAAATGATGTGATTGCCCGCCCCGTTGGTGGATCCATCGGGCAGACTGATTCGAATGGATTTTCCTTGCGTGTTCGGTGGTGTGTAGAAGGTCCACACACCTTGGCTACCGGGGTTTTCGGACTGTGCGCTGGCGACGGTTAAGGATGTCTCATCGAGGACTTCCACTAAAAGACCGTCCAGTTGTCGACTGCTTGCATTTCCCGGGGGGCTGACCAGTTCGATGTGGTGGATGGCTCTGGTACGATCAAGAGTCAGTAACCATTGAGATCCTGGCGTGTCACTGGTTTGGCTGAAGGTCTCAAGCTTGCCATCAATGGCAAGCTTAGCCGGTTCCACACTGCCAGCGCCTTCATGAATTGCCACCGCGATGGCGTCCAGCTGAATGGGGCCGATGGCAGGCATGGGGTCTCCGAACATTTGAATTTCCCCAATAGCGATTCGATGATCCCCCAGAGCGTTGGTGCTTCCTGCGGGAAGTTCCAAACGCACCCATTGAACATAAACTTCGCCGGGAATATTCTCCGACCAGAGGCCCCCGGACCTTGATGTGTAAGGTGTGGATTCGTAAAGGATTTGATCCATCAAACTACCTGCCTTTAGAACGGTGTTCTGCAATACCCCAGCCAAGCTTGTCAGAATAGGGGGGGAAATTTCCACTCGCGTGATGAGTGTGGGTTTTTCAAATCGGTATTCCCAGAAGCTGCCGGGAACGTTGGGGGATTCGCTGTAGGTATTCGAGCGTTGATCGAAGGCAAGTTGGGCATTGTTATTCGAATCATTGTGTGGACCATGGATTGCAGTTCCGGACCTTGCCAGATCAATGGGCAAATCGGCCCGTGCTTCGAGTGGATCAAATGTATCGAACGTCCACTCCAGAGAGGAGGATCGTCCGGCGTCATCGGATGCCTCCGCCTTGGCTGTGTAAAATTGATTGGATTCCAGTGGAAGGGAGTAAGTTGCGGTTCGGGTTGTTGTTGTGCCCGAGAGATTGAGTGATGCGGATACATTCTCGCCGTTCAGGAACAATCGAATGTTTTGCGCCGGTATTTCATTGGGAGATGCAGTGGAAACACTGAACCCAAGGCCTCCATCGATCGGATGAAATTCTGACTGATCCGCGGGAAACACCTCCCGGATGGCTGGTGCTTGTTGCGCGACTGGAATGGCCAAGTCCATGGGAGAACTACCTGAAGACAGTTTTTTGATTTGTTCTTCCGTCAGGGAAACACCAAATATCCCCAGATCATCCACCAGTCCATGGAACGCGTATTGAGGTTCGGTAGGGGATTGACCGACGACCAGTCCGGTCCAGTCCGTCAACAGAGTATCGGCGCCGGATGCCTGGTCCAGTGCAAGATCTCCGTTGACCCAAACCTGCTTCGCGCCTCCTTTCTTAATCAGGGCGACATGGTGCCATGCACCCCAATCGATGCCGGTTATGCCTCCGTTTAATCGTTTGGCGGGAGTATCGCAGCAGCCGGAGGTATCGAAATAAATTGTTCCATTTCCCCAGGGTACATGGGCTTGGAACCCGCGGTCACCTGAGCCAGACGAGGGCGAAGTGAACCAGACTGATGCGCTGTTGGCAATCTGGCCGTCCTGCCAACGTTGCCAGAAAGTTACGGACAGTTGATCCTCCGCGTTGGTCGTATTCAGTCGTTTGACCAAATCACTTCCTTCTGGAGATTCCGACACCAGAATGGCATGCGTGGGATTCTCTGCGGAACCTGAGACGCCCAAGTCAAGTGCCCGATCCCCGGGCGCCCCGCTGCGTCCACGGCGGTCCGAGGTGTAAGCTGCGTCACCGTTGAACTCGAGCGGAGCACCGTTGCTTGCATCGATACTTCGTTTTGGATTGGATGGGTCGTTGAAATCCCAAACTGCCAGTAGGGCATCTGGATCAAGAAACTCCGCCGCAGGCATGGTGCACAACAAGCAACATCCCCACAGCACGCATAGCATGGACAATCGTGGTATTCTCATGATCTGTTTTGGAGAATACCTAGCAGAATGCATGCCGACACGCGAGCGTCTCATCCAGTCTGTAAGTCTGAGGAACTCCTACTGCCGAAGTTCACCCACTGATTTCGGCGAAACACCGCGGATTTTGAGTTCCATTATCGCTTCTGCAGACAGGGTGTGACGATCAGGGGGATTGGCTGCCCGGATCAATTCAATGCCCACGCCCCGGTGCCGGAATTGAATGATCTCGTCAACGGAATATCCACCGATCTTCTGAATGGACAGAAAGAAGTCGGCTGATACTCCGGCATTTCTAAGTTGGATGATTTGATTGACAGACAAGGTTGAAGTTGAGGCGTTCAGTTCGTTTAAAAACTGCGTGCTGATGCCGTTTCTTCGAAGGTTGACGATGTCTTCTGCAGATTGCACGGCACTGCTGGCGTGTGCTGCTTTCAGGAAATCCAATGAGACTCCGTATCGGCGCAATGAAATCAGATCGTCGCTCCCGTGGATTTTTTCCAAAACCGCGCATGCAGCCGGCCAGTCGGAAGGGACTCCGTATCGGCGCAGATGGATCAGGTCGTCTGAAGAAAACGCATGCCCTGATTCCGCTACTTCCAAGGCATAGGAATCATTGACCCCAAAGCGTTTGATCTTGGTGTAATCCTCCGCTTGGTAATCAGGGTATTTGGGAGAGAGTTTGGCAACAAAATCCGGTTTCACTCCAAAACGTTTCAAGTTGATCACATCGGTAGCACTCAGGTCTTTCAACTGTGCTTTCAAGGACATGACCTCCTTGCCGGATACGTTGTGGCGAATCCAGTCCCAGAGCTGATCGCCTGCAAGATGGATTCCTGTTTTCTGATAATCCTTTAGTGTCTGTGTGTCTGTTTTCTGGATGATGCACATCAACAACTGGCGAGCCGTGAGAGGCTCGCCGGATAATGCTTCGATGAGTTGCTGGAATGTTTCATCCGGTTGCAAAGTGAAAGAACCTTGCGTGGCATCGGACTCATCTTTTGAGAACACAATGCTGCCTGCTTGTTGATGAAAAGCAATGGGAAACGCTTCTGCCTGAGAGGTCTGCCACAGGGGTGATAAATCGTGATTGAAGATGGTGGATATGTAAACGTGCACCTGGCCCTCGACCACCTGGGCCAAGAAGGAATGATTGTTTGGCCGCTTTCCTTTAGCCGTCCAGTGCCCGCTTTCTGTTAACGAGGGCGAATCGAGCGAAAACTCAAGTCGTGGATTGCCATCCACGGTGTGTCTCGACTTGCAGCCTGTGATGAAAGTGATGACCAACACACAGGCCAGAAAAAGATAAACCGGGTCTAAAGAACGTTTCATAAGGTCGCGATATTACGGACGTGTCGCCGAAATGGGTTTATTCATGCAGCAAGATGGAACGGGATCCATAAAAACCCAGGTTACATTTGAATAAAGGAGGGTGTTGCCTCGCCTGTTAAGAATTGCTTTAGGAAGTGGGTGGTGGCTGTACCCACCTCAATCTTTGAAATATGGGTTAGGATGCAGAAGCCATGCTGGGTTGTCTTGGGGTTTTGGCTTCGATTTCTTTCAGGACATGGTCTGTTGTGATCCCTTCGGCTTCGGCTTCAAAGTTGGGAATGAGACGGTGCCTCAAGGTTGGAAGAATCGATTTCTGTATGTCGTCGAAACTCACGTTGAAGCGTCCTTCTGTCAGGGCGCGCACCTTAGCGGCCAGGATCAGTGTTTGCGCACCGCGCGGGCTGCTGCCGAACCGGAGGTATTGATTGGTGATGTCCGCCGCCGTTTCGGTTTGCGGGTGAGTGGCTAGAATCAGGCGTACGGCGTAGTCTTTGACGTGTTCGGGCACGGGGACTTGTCGGACCAGGCCCTGGTATTCATTGATTTTGCTGCCGTCCAGGATGTTGTTCACCTCGATCTTGCGCCCCTCGGTGGTTCGGTTGATGACTTCGGTCAATTCGTCGCCGGAGGGATAGGTCACAACGAGTTTGAAGAAAAAGCGATCCAACTGTGCTTCCGGCAACGGGTAAGTGCCCTCCTGGTCGATCGGATTTTGAGTGGCCAGGACGAAGAAGGGGCTGATCAGTTTTCGGATCTCTCCGCCTGCGGTTACGCTGCGCTCCTGCATGGCTTCGAGCATCGCTGATTGCGTTTTGGGGGTGGCACGGTTGATTTCGTCCGCCAGCACCAGGTGAGCGAAAATGGGGCCTTTCTGGAACTGAAACTCTTTGCGACCCTCGGCGTTTTCAACAACGAGGTTTGTACCCAGGATGTCGGCAGGCATCAGGTCCGGCGTGAACTGGATGCGGCTGAAGGAAAGGTCCAGCGCTTCACTGAGTGTTCGTACCAACAACGTTTTGCCCAGACCGGGTACGCCTTCAAGGAGGACATGCCCGCCGGCAAACACGGCGATCAGGGTGCCGTCGACAATGTCTTCATGTCCGACGATGACTTTGCCGATTTCCGATTTCAGTTGCGTGTAGTCATTGCGAAAGTGACTGATCTTTTCCTCGATGCTCATTTTGTTTTCTTAGATTCCCGTGATTCGTTACTGTTTGAGGTCGTCAAAGTAATCCCGCACCGAGTTTTGATAGGCTCGCGGAACGCGTTGTTGACTCAGTGCGCTTTCAGCGTCTGTTTGTGCCGATGTGACGGTCTCTGTGAATTCGACCTCACTTTGCCCCTTGATGCTCAATCCTCGCAGGGTAATGCTTGGCATGGGTGCTCCTGGGTTGAACTGGCCTTTGACCTTGGTGGGGGTCAGACCGGGAGCCAGTTCGCCTTCACCCCGGTTGGTGTGACCCCTGCCATCCATGTCGGGACGTTCTATTCCAGAGTTGTCAAAGCTCGCCTGACCTGGGTCGCGATACATGAAATCGCCGCCTTCTTCGCCCCATGTGCCGACGCCTTGGCCTGGTTTGCTACCTGGTTTAAAACCCGGGCTGCTGCATTGACCCCATCCCATGCAGTTGCCGACACACATGGATGCTTTTATGAGGTTGTCCAGGCTGGCCATGAGGGATTGCATGTCGCCGTATTGATCCATGAGCTTCTGCAACTCATCGGCGGCAGCCATCAGAGATTTCGCGGCCTCTGCTTTTTGGCCATTCTTCAACTGCTGATCGGCCTGTTTGAGGAAATCCTGAACCTTGCCATAGTCGGCCGCTTCCGGGATGGCTTTTTGCAATTCCTGGAGCATTTTTTCCAGATCCTCCTGCGAAAGTTCTCCGGACTGAAGTTGTTTGGCCTTCTCGAGGAGGTTTTGTTTGGCGAACATGGCTTGGCCTTTTTCAAGTTGCTCTGCAAGGTCCTTGCCGATCTGGCTCATTTGCATTTGGAGGTTTTGCAGTTGCTTGGCCATTTGAAGCATCTTGTCCAGGTCGACTTGGGCCTGATTCAGGTCTTTGAGAAGCTTCTCGATATCGCCTGCTTTCAAGTTGTTGAGAGCGGCTTCGATTTGCTCTGAATTCAATCCCATCTGAGCAGCCTGCTGAGCCATGTCGCTGAGTTGTTGTGCAAGGGATTGTTTCATTTGTTCGCTCATGCCTCCTTCGGAATCCTGCATGCCTTGCACGGCTTTTTGGAGTGCGTCGAGTTTGCGCTGCATTTCCTGCATGGCTGCCTGACTTGCCATTTTTTCACCGAGCTGACGTTTCAGGTCTTCCATTTTTTTCTGCATGGCGCTCATGGTCTCTGAAGGAGCGGAGCCATTGGGTTGGCGTGCTGCTTTCTGCATGCGTTTGAGCGCGGGGTTTTGATCCAGAGAAGTGTGCTCCTTTTTCAGCATTTCCGTGACGGATGCGATATCTTTGAGGGCGTTGTCACGGGTGAGTTTTGCCTTGGAAAGTTTGGCGCCCAGTTCGTCCACTTTCTGCATGGCCGTTTCGGTGGGTTGCAGGGCGGGGGGACGTTCTTTGATTTCCTGACGGATGAATTTAACCAGATGTTCGCCGCTGCTCTTGATGTGGGCTTTTTCCTTTTTCTCCTGCAGGTAAGCTTCGGTGCGATATTCCGGGACAAATCCCAGTCCTGCGCTCAATGCCAACACCATGACCGACCATTTGGCCAGCGACGGCAGGTTGAAGGCGATCAGGCTTTTGGGATGCACACGATCCAGGAATTGTTGGGCATCTTTCATGATGAATCCGCCCCACTCTTCTTTGCCGTCAAATTCCAGGGCTGCTGTGAAGCGTTCCTTGAGTCCGCATTGCTCATCCACCCATTGGGCGGTTTCTGCCAGATTGATGGGCTTGAGCAAGGGCCAAACAAACCTGGCCAGGGCAAAACCTCCCCACGCCATGCCGGCCCATCCCAGGGTGAAGAATGGAATGGGTAATAGTTTGAAAGTGATGAGAGTGGTCAACCATAACAATGCCCCCCAGAAAAACCCCTTCCAAAGCCCGGTCCATGCCTCACGCCATCTGCGGCGGCTGGCGGCTCGTTTCAGTTTCTCTTCGATATGTTTACGATCTTTCATGACGGCTTGTAGCAACTATGCCTGATCCCAAAAGGATGGCCAGTGAAAATTTTTGGCTTATTTCATCGCCTGAGGCTTTGGAACCTTCTTTAATACACTACTTAGCAACGCTTGTTTCAGTCTATTTACCAGTCCGATTATGGGTAAGAATTCTAAAAAACGCAGAGAGAACAAACAGGAATCCAAACCTGCGCCAACAACTTCTCTTGAACCGCAACAGAGTGAACGACCGTCAGCCGGTATGTGGTTGCACTTCGTTCGAGTTCTCCTGGTCTCCGCGATGCTGATTACTGGTTACTTGTCCTTGGTATCCTTGAGTCAAGACAGCGGTGTCCCGGGGTGTGGTCCCGAATCCAGTTGCGATCAGGTGCTTTCCAGCCAATGGGCCTCCTGGTTGGGGGTTCCGATTACCTTGCCGGGGTTGGTTTTGTACGGGGTGTTTCTTCTGAATACGTTCTTCATCAATAGCAAGACGTTGGACAAAGCCAAGCGCACCCTGAATCTTCAAGTCCTTTGCTCGTTCGCTATTTTGGCTGCCGCTCTGTGGTTCGTGGGGGTCCAGGCGGTGGTGATCAAGGCATTCTGTCCCTACTGTTGCACCGCACATGCTTTGGCTTCGGCAGCGGCCATTTTGTTCTTAATGCAGGGTAATTCGCTTGGAGCCCGTTTGTCGGTCCGTTTGAATTTTGCGGGTGCGGGATTTGCAGCTTTGGTGTTTGTGGGCATTGTGGCCGGGGCGCAGGTGTTGTTTCCCAAAAAACAGGCGGGACCGATCATCGTCTCAATGGAAGAGAAAAACAGCAATGTGGAGCAAATTGAACCTTCAATCCCCGAAGCTTCGACTCCACCCCAGGAACCTTCTCCAATTGAGCCCACTCAAGATCCGGAAATCGAGCCAGTGGATGAGCCAGCTGTGGAAGTTGCTCCACCTGTCGATGTTCAGCCTGCACCCAAGGTTGCCATCAAGATACCGCCATTGCCGTTGCCCAATTCCACCATTCAGTTTAATCCGGTCAGGTTGCCCACTCTTGGGGCTCCTGATGCACCTCATCGGATGGGGTTGATGTTTGATTACACCTGCCACCATTGTCGCAATGTGCACGGGTTCGTGCGTCAGTTGTTGAAAAAGTATGACGGTAAACTGTCCTGTATGTTGATCCCGGTGCCGTTGGACGCCAATTGCAATCCTTTCGTCAAAACAACGCAGCGGGATCACATCGACGCCTGCAAATACGCCAAGATCTGCCTGGCAGTCCAGCTTCTGGCACCCGAGAAATACGATGCGTTTGATCAATGGTTATTCACGGATCACGAAAAAGTGAAAACAGTGGATGCCGTTCGGACCCATGCCGAAAACCTGGTCGGCAAGGACGTTCTGGCGAAAACGGTGGAAAGCGCCGAAGTCGCCGCCCAATTGAAACAGGATTTTGATGCTTACCAGGTGAATTACCGCAACAGTGGCAAAGGCGTACTCCCGCAGGCAATCATCAACACCCACGTCATCTTTGGTCCTCCACCCGATGTTGAGACATTGGACAAGATCATGAAGCAGTTGTTGGGGATTTGATGCTTTACTGGCTCAACACGCTGGTATCCGCAAAGGCGATGTAAAGCACCAGCACCGCCACGGCAAGTCCGATGCCCATCGGGTAGGCCCATTTCCAGGGGGTGAGATCGACATGGCCTGAGTGTTTGTGTTCCCAGGGTGTTTTGAGCGGGGCGAGCATGCCGCTGATCAGCATCAGAATGATCAATACGGCAAAGACAGCTCCCAGAAAATGGAATTCATGCATGGCATTTACCTTTTCGCTCAGCGCTGGCACAAAATATCCGAGTGCTATGGCCAGAAAGCCTACAATGAGTGCGATGTTCGCTCCCCATGCCGGGATGCGTTTGTTCAAAATTCCCATCAACATGACCGAGAAAATGGGGATGAAGTAGAGGCCGTTCATTTTTTGCAGGTAACCGAAAATGCTGTCTTGTCCCGCCAACATGGGAGCCCCCACCATGGCCAGAATCGCAATGACGATTCCAAAGGTTTTACCCACGGAGATCACTTTGGCTTCGTCGATATGGTCGTGCTTGATCATATGGCGGTAGATGCCGAGACTGAACAAGGTTGCGGTGCTGTTCAGCGCTGAGTTGAAAGAACTCAGGATGGCCCCCACCATGACCGCCGCGAAGAATCCTGCCAGCCATGTGGGGAGCACGTTGCTCACCAGCGTGCCGTAAGCGTGATCCGCTTTGATGTCGGTCTCACTGTAAAGGTGGAAGGCAATGATGCCGGGCAACACCAGGATCATCGGGGCAAGCACCTTGAAAAATCCGGCAATCAAGACGCCTTTCTGGCCTTCCTTGAGGCTGCTGGCTCCAAAGGTGCGCTGGATGATCTGCTGGTTGGTGGTCCAATAGAAAAGATTGAGCAACAGGACGCCGGTAAAGAGAGTGGAGAAGGGAACCGAGGAGGTTTTTGACCCGAGAGAATTGAATTTCTCAGGGTGAGCTTCCTTCAGATCCCCCATCGCAGCAAAAATCCCTCCATCATTCACCGCCATCAAACCAAAGTAGGCTATTAGCAAACCACCCACCAGCAAACCAAATCCATTGATGGTGTCCGATACGGCGACGGAACGCAGACCTCCGAAAATGGCGTAGATGGAACCAATGATGCCGATCATCCAGACCGTGATCCAAAGGATGGTGGAGTCCGATTGAATGCCCGTCAGCGCTTTCAAATCCAGAATCCCAGCCAGGCCCGTTGCGCCCGTGTAAAGAATGATGGGCAGGAGAATGCACGTATAGGCGATGATGAAGATGAAACTGGTAATCGAGCGTGTGGTGGCGTCAAAACGTTCTTCCAGAAACTGAGGGACGGTTGCGATGCCGCTGCGCAGGTATTTCGGAAGGAAAAAGAGAGCCATGAATACCAGAGACAAGCCAGCCACCACTTCCCATGCCATGACCGCAATGCCATCGGTGAATGCCGCCCCGTTGAGCCCGACCAGTTGTTCGGTCGAAAGATTGGTCAGCAACAATGATCCGGCAATGTAACCGCCGGTGAGCGAGCGCCCGGCAAGAAAGTAACCGTCCGACGTGGCATCAGTTTTTCCATGAGTGATCCGCCAGGTTAAAAGACCAACCAGACCGGTGAAGAACACAAACGACAATATGGTGAACATAATTTAATTGGGTTATGAAGCACATAGAATCAGGTCATATGAACGAACTGTTCAAGATCAAAGTCGGGCCAACAATTTAAATAGGTGACCAGATTGTCTCAGGGACGACAAGCGATTTTGGGGCAGTGCGATGATATCGGGCCTCGTAATTGTGTAAATTGAGTCCCAGGTCTTGTGCAAGACAGACGTATTGACTGTCATAGTCAGCAAGGGTTGTTTCCCTGGCTGTTGAAAAAATACGTTGCGCGGGTAGATCGTAACTTATTCTTTCCATGAGAAGGTAAGCCAATTTCAGCCTTGAGTTTGCTACTTCAGCCAAGGCCTTGAGACGAGAGTGAAGGTCGGCCGGAAATTCCTTAAGAGTAACCTTCATGCATCCAAAGTGGGTGTAAAACGGAATAATTCAAGCTCGGGTTTGAGGGCTTCAGGTGGGGGGCACGCTCCTGTAGTCATATGTCATCATAGCTGGTCATTGATTCCAACATTGCCCGCGCAGATCGTTTCTGGTACCCGTTGAAGCGTGACTGCTTCTGGTTCAGACGATTCGAATTTGATTGCTTTTCCGCATGCCAAGGCTGATGGCCGGGTGCGGGTGGATGGCAAGTATTTTCGTGTGGACGGAGGATTGTGGGTGGCGCGTGGGGTTGCTTACGGTCCGTTTGGGCCGGGTGAGGGTGAAGGAGCGTTTGCATCCGTGGAGCAGACGACCCGTGATTTTGATCAGATGCGCTCACTCGGGCTGAATACGGTGCGCATATATCATGTGCCCCCGCTTTGGTTTCTGGATTTAGCTCAGGCCAAGGGTTTGCGGGTCTGGGTGGATTTGCCCTGGGATCAGCATCGATTATTTTTGGAGCATGTACAAGAGGTGAAACACATTCGTCGGGGGCTGGTTCAATCCGTTTCAGCCTTTGCGCATCATCCAGCTTTGTTTACGGTGTGTGTGGGGAATGAAATATCCTCTGAATTGATCCGTTGGCAGGGCGGGCGGAAGGTTGCCCGCTTTTTGGATGATCTGGTGGATGACTTGCATCAAAAGCATCAGGGGATTTTGTGCACCTATGGTAATTTCCCGCCTACCGAATACTTTTGTTTGGAGGAAATTGATTTTCTCTCTTACAACATCTACCTGCATGAAGCTAAAGCCATGGATCGTTACCTGGCTCGCCTGCAGTTGATGGCGGATGGAAAACCCCTGGTGGTGGGCGAGCTGGGGATGGATACGCTCATCAACGGACCAAAAGCTCAAGCTGACTATCTGAGTCAGCAACTTGCTCTTGCCGAACGGCATGCTTGTGCCGGGGTAGTGGTCTTTGGTTTCACGGATGATTGGGTCAAGGACGGGGAACCCGTCACTGATTGGGCTTTCGGAATCACGGATGCGAATCGAAAGCCAAAACCCGCATGTGATGTCCTGAAATCATGTTGGGCTATTCCGGAAAGGACTACATCGAACCTCCCGTTCGTTTCGGTAGTCATTGCCGCATATAACGCCGCTGATACTCTGGGGGCCTGTCTGGCCTCCTTGGAAAAGCTGGCGTATCCGAATTACGAGGTCATCATTGTGGATGACGGATCAAACGATAATACCCGCACCATTGCCGCTCGGTTTTCGTCTTTTAAATACATAGATCTTGGCACTAATCGTGGCTTGTCTGCTGCCCGTAATGCCGGGATACGTGCCGCCAAAGGTGAAATTGTTGCTTTTACCGATGCGGATTGTCAGGCGGATGCGCAATGGCTTCGATTTCTGGTTGCCGCATTTGAACAGAATGATTGGGCGGCAGTGGGAGGTCCAAATCTTTTACCACCGGATGATGGGTACGTTGCTGCCGCTGTCATGGCCACTCCGGGCGGCCCCGCGCACGTGATGTTGACGGATCGCATAGCCGAGCATATTCCCGGATGCAACATGGCTTTTCGGGCTGATGCGCTCAGGAAGGTGGGTTGTTTTGATCCTCAGTTCAGAGTGGCGGGTGATGATGTTGATCTGTGCTGGAGGTTCTTAAAGCGAGATATGACCATTGGATTCGCTCCCGGAGCTTTCGTGTGGCATCATCGGCGCTCGACCATCGGGGCGTTCATACGTCAGCAGATGGGCTATGGAAGGGCGGAATCGCTTTTGTTTCGCAAGTATCCGTCGATGTTCAACGCACATGGAGATCATGTCTGGCATGGTCGCATATATGCCGAGCGACGTTTGGATCACACATTGGGCACTCCCAGGGTGTATCATGGACTTTATGGCTATGCTCCGTTTCAACCTCTTTATGGAGGCGTGCCTTCGCGATTTGCCGCTTTGCTGACTTCGTTTGACTACCATTTACAGACGACTTTTCCCCTCCTGATGGCAGGGACGAGTGTGCCGTTTTTAGGTGGTTTGGCCTGGTGCAACCTGATGGCCTTCCTGATGGTGGGTATTTGGAGCGCAGCAGCAGCCCGTATTCCAAAGGACCGACGCAAGTGGTGGGGACGGTTTCTGTTGATCGCATTGCACCTGGCTCAACCCATGGCACGGAGTCTGGCCCGACTTCAGCAATGGACCCGCATGCGACAAACGGGAAACGCTTCCCGCGAACGTATGGAAGCCATGTGCCTGACCTATCGAGGGGGGAGGTTTGATCGTGTTTCATTCTGGAGCGAGACATCGTCGGGACGCCCCGAGTTCTTTGCCGCCTTCCGGCAGCGATTAGCCAAGCTCCCCTGGGACATCTCGCTCAACACTCATTGGGATCGATTCGATGCCTGGTTGCCCGGCGGTTGGTGTTTCGATCTTCAGGTGTTTTCCGTGGACGAGTATTTCAAGGATGGCAAACGGCGTGTTAGTTTCCGGCTCGATCCCAAACCCACTTTTATGGCGCGCACCTGGTTGTTCTGGCTGCTTGGGGTGGGTATGGGTTTGGCTGGTTTTTTGGGGGTGACTGTTTGGTGTCTGATCCTTCAAATGGGGTTGGCCGGCGGCGCATGGATGGCCTACCGTCACCTGCGGCAGAAACTTCTGGCCGAATGTCTGATTGAATTGGTGGAAACAGCGGATACACTCGGCTGGACCTTGATGACAGACTCTGAATCAACGACTGTCGAACAAAGCAACGATTCATGAAACAATATTTGGATTTGCTCAACCTCGTGCTGAACGAAGGGAAAGAAAAGACCGACCGGACTGGTACGGGAACGATCGCTGTCTTTGGCGCCCAGGCTCGGTTTCCATTGCAGGATTCGTTTCCCGTTCTCACCACCAAGAAACTACATCTCCGCAGCATCATTCACGAATTGCTCTGGTTCCTGAAAGGGGAAACCAACATCGGCTACCTCAAGGACAACGGTGTGTCCATCTGGGACGAATGGGCGGATAAGGAAGGAAACCTTGGTCGTGTGTACGGCGCCCAATGGTGCGATTGGCGAACGCCCGATGGACGATCCATCAACCAGATCGACCAGGTAATCGAGGATATTAAAAGGACTCCGGACAGCCGTCGTTTGGTGGTGTCTGCCTGGAACGTGGGTGAGATTGACCAGATGGCCCTGGCGCCCTGCCACGCCTTGTTTCAGTTTTTTGTGATCGACGGGGAATTGAGCTGTCAGCTTTATCAACGCAGTGCTGATTTGTTTCTGGGAGTTCCTTTCAATATCGCTTCCTATTCGCTGTTGACCCTGATGGTGGCTCAGGTATGCGGATTAAAACCGGGAACCTTTGTTCATACTTTTGGTGACCTGCACCTGTATTCCAACCACCTGGAACAAGCCCGGCTTCAATTGTCACGCGAGCCAAGGCCTTTGCCGAAAATGAGGCTCAATCCGGACATCAAGCATATCCATGATTTCAAGTTCGAAGACTTCACGCTCGAAGGCTACGATCCTCATCCTGCCATCAAAGCTCCGATTGCGGTTTAATCCATGAAGCCCTTTCAAGCCATTGCGGCCATGTCGGAGAACCGGGTGATCGGTGTTGAAAACCGTATTCCCTGGCATATTCCCGAGGATTTCAAATGGTTCAAAAAGAAAACCATGGGGCAGATTCTCATTATGGGTCGCAAGACCTACGAATCGATCGGACGCCCTTTGCCCGGACGGGAGACCGTGATCCTCAGTCGCTCCGGTTATGAGGTTTCCGGATTGCGGACCTTTGGGGGCATTCAGGATTTGATGGAGTGTTTCAAAGGAGATGAACGCATCCCGTTCATCTGTGGAGGAAGCGATATCTACCGGCAAACCCTGGAGTTGTGCAGTGATCTGTACCTGACCCAGGTGAAGGGATCATTCGAGGGTGACGCATTTTTCCCTGAGTTCGAGAGCTTTTTCCAGAACCCGGAAACAGTTCTTTCCCACGAACAGTTCACCGTGCTTCATTATCGTTCGCAGAGGTAAATGCTTTGTTCATCGTCAGTGTCCGCGTGAATGCTTCTTGCTGTCAACCGTTCACAGGTCACTGGGTTTTCAAAGGTTGCCCCTCGGGTAGAACATGGTGTCCCGCCGCGTGCCATTTGGTGTAATTATTAAGATCACCGAGCAAGAGGAGACCCAGGGGCATTGGGCACCCCGCGGCCGCGCCGCTGTCCCTCGCATGCGCATCGATCCGTGTACCTCAAGTCCAAGTTCGTCCCTTTTGTTAAGTTACAAAAGGGACGAACTTGGGCTAAAACAAAGAGCCAGCCCCAGGAAACGGGGCCGGCTGTCGGTTTCTTACTATGA
>JAQCFT010000458.1 GCA_027619545.1 Verrucomicrobiota bacterium
TCCATTTGATTATTGACAATTGCTTCTGATACAACGGAAAGCAACCTATCGCATTTTAAACATAAATCTGAATTGAAGTCCACATACATAGTATGTCTAAATATTGTTACTATATTTGTAAAGTGCCATTTAAAATGCTTGTTTCCTGACAGATATCACATTTGTTGAAATCAATTTTCGCCCCAAACAATCACCGCTTGCACTAAGAGTATTTGATCTTATGATGCCAAAACCACCCCACACTCACCCGACAGGTCATTCGCAAGAGCTTGAAGGAAACCAGGATCGCATGCGCCAGATCATATCTTGCGCACCGGATGCCATCATCACAATGAGTGATCAGGGATTGATTACCGGATGGAACCCTCAGGCTGAAACAATTTTCGTATGGATGAAGGCCGAAGCACTGGGAAAAAAACTTTCCCATCTGATCATTCCAAAACCGCTCCAGGCAGCACATGAAGAGGAGTTCAGACGCGTCCGACAATCTCAACAATCTCAAATGCTGAATCACCGGGGGGAACTCTTTGCCATCCAAAAAAATGGCAAAGAGTTTCCGGTCGAACTGAGCATGGCACCGGTCATGGTCGGCGACCGAACGGAGTTCTGTGCCTTTATGTAAGATTTGACAGAGCACAAGGATGCAGAAGCCTGTTTGAAAAAGGCACATCAGAAAGCTGAAGCTTTGGCCCGATTGACACTAGAACTTGCTGAAGCAGAAACACCCCGTCGGGCTGCAATCATCATTTTGGAAACCGCCCGGAAACTCATCGGTTGGGACAGTAGTTGGCTGGATCTTTGGAACATGATCACTTTGGCCGATGGATTCCAAAACAAATGAATTGCAAACAAAGCCCGGTAAGATTTCAATGATCCAGAATTTCCCATGAAAAAGATTGCCTTCACCCCAAAGACGTCGCAGCCCCTTATGGTTTGCCTACACATGTTATGGACCTTGTCCCTGGGCGGTTTCATTTCAAACAGCCAGGCGGGTTCGATGCCAAGCGCACTATCCAATGGCTCACATCCGGAGGATCATCGTCATGCACCATTAACCGACCTGAACGGTTACTTCCCTTTTCAAGTTCCTGAGACCATCGCCGAATGGGAAGATCGTGCCGAGCAATTGCGGACACATCTTTTGGTTGTCAACGGCCTTTGGCCCATGCCCACCAAAACCGCCTTAAACACGGTCATTCATGGCAAAGTTGATCAGGGAGATTACACGATTGAGAAAGTGTTTTTCGAGAGCTTCCCGGGGTTTTATGTCACCGGCAGCCTTTACCGCCCCAAAGGGTTCGCTGGACCACGCCCGGCCATACTCTGCCCCCACGGTCACTGGAACAATGGGCGGTTCACTGAAAATGAAAGCATCTGGTCTGAAATCAACTCCGGCGCCGAACGTTTCGAAACGGGTGGCCGCAGTCCCCTGCAATCCCGCTGCGTCCAACTCGCCCGCATGGGCTGCGTGGTGTTTCATTACGACATGATCGGCTATGCAGACAGCATTCAGATTTCCTACGACCTTGCCCACCGCTTTGCCAAGCAACGTCCGGAAATGAACGGTTCTGACCGTTGGGGTTTCTTCAGCCCGCAGGCCGAATCACATCTGCAAAGCATCATGGGACTTCAAACATGGAATTCGATCCGTTCGCTCGATTTCCTGGAAACACTTCCCGATGTCGACCGCAGCCGGTTGGGCATCACGGGAGCCAGCGGCGGCGGCACCCAGACCTTTTTACTGGCGGCCATTGATGATCGCCTGGCAGTCAGTTTTCCGGCGGTCATGGTGTCCACCGCGATGCAGGGTGGTTGTACCTGCGAAAACACCTGCGGCCTTCGCATCCCGGCAGGCAACGTGGAATTCGCCGCCCTTTTCGCCCCAAAACCCCTCGGCATGACCGGAGCCAATGACTGGACGGTGGAAATGTCCTCCAAGGGATTCCCCGAACTCCAGAAGCTTTACTCGATGTATGGTGCCAAGGACAACGTCCAACTGGCCCAACTCAATCATTTCGGTCACAACTACAATTACGTCAGTCGCGCTTCCATGTATCAATTCATGAACAAACACCTCAATCTTGATTTGGGAGGCCCGATTATCGAGCAAGATTATGAATTCCTGAGAGCAGACGACTTGTCTGTTTGGACCAATGGGTATGAAGCGCCCAAAGGCGGCCCGGAGTTCGAGCAGGAACTCCTGCAATACTGGAGACGAGATGCGGAGGAAAAACTGGCCCCCAGCGCCCAGAGCATCCATGCTTTCCAAAACCTGCATGCCCCGGCCATCGAGGCCATCATCGGACGCACAATCGAATCGGTCGGCAAGACCGAACTGGAACTCAACCACAAATCACAGAAGGACGGCTACCTGGAAATGGCCGGGGTCGTAAAAAACCTCACCCACGGGGAAGCAGTGCCCACCCTTTACCTCCATCCGGATGACTGGAATGGTCGCACCATCATCTGGCCGACCATCGATGGAAAGAACGGACTGCTCGATTCCAACGGCAAACCGAACTCAGAAGCACGAGCACTGCTGAACGAAGGCTGCACCGTGGTGGGTGTCGACCTGCTCTTCCAAGGTGAATCCCGGGGAAATGAATCCCCCGTCAACCAAAACCAGGTCGTCGACAATCCACGTGAATTCGCGGGTTACACTTACGGATACAACCATCCCCTCTTTGTCAAACGCGTCCACGATCTGCTGACAAGCATCGAAAACATCCGCACCAATGAAAAACGCGCCTCGAGCACGATCGAACTGAAAGGATCCGGCAGCGCCGCTTATCTGGCAGCGGCAGCTCGGGCGGTCAGTCGTGACACCATTCAAAACGCGATCCTGGACCTGGATGGTCTGAGCAACGAACCGATAAGTGATTATCGTGATCCCGATTTTTTCTTCGGTTCCGCCAAATTGGCAAGCATTTCAGCTTGCCTTGCCGTCGGCGCTCCCAGTCGACTTCAAGTCAGGAACGGCGACCAGGAACTCAAGAACCTGTTGGCCGGCATCTATGCATCTGCAGGTTTTCCTCATCGTTTGGTGATCGAATAGAAATTACGAACAAAAAGGGCCGGGGACGAATCCCCGGCCCTTTTTGTGATTTACCTATCCGAATCCTATCGGGTGGAGAATCGGTGCACGGTGTGATGCGTGTAGGTTTCTCCCGGCCTCAAAACGACCGTCGGAAAATGAGGCTTGTTGGGTGAATCGGGAAAGTGCTGGGTTTCCAGGCAGAATCCGTTGTGCTTGTTGTAAATGCCGCCCGAT
>JAQCFT010000459.1 GCA_027619545.1 Verrucomicrobiota bacterium
TTGGAACATGCCAGGAATCAGGACAAAGGCCAAGAGGAGAGCTCACAGCAGTCCAGGTATAGTTTTGACCGTACTCATCGATAGAATTGAAGCGAATCACGCCATTTGAATCAAGCGGAAGTCCTTGTGCCTGTGCCTCCGAAAAATTTAGAATCGAATCCCCATTGCTGTAAAGCTCTGTCCGCAAATTCTCTGCAAACCAGCACTGCTCGCCAATCTGAACTGTGGCGTAATTGTGGCCGTGGTAACTCACAGGGTCGCCACAGGTAAACATCGCTGGACAATCTGTACCAAAGCTCGACAGCAACTGCATCAAGTCGTTCACGCCGATGACGCCATCGCCATCGAGATCGTCTTGGCACGTTTCGATGATTGCGCACTGCGATGCTTCGAAATCCCAGTACATCCCTTCACCGCAACATCCCGGCCCAGGACAACAGGTGTAGTCACAAAGCTCTCCTTCGCACTCAGCCAATGCGTTGTAGTTGCAGGCGGCGGGGTCGGTGCAGCCAGGTGCTGGTGCTGGAGCGTTGTAAAGGGCAAGAATTTCTTCCTCGGTGAGGGCGCGGTCAAAAAGACCGAAATCATCCAAATTACCTTTAAATCTGCCGATTGTGCTTGGGTCAGTGCAACCCAGGTAAATAAATGGATCTGGGGAGACAAAACTCTCAGAAAATGGACTTGAAACGGTTGATATATGAGTTCCATTTCTGTAGAATGAAAAGTTCTGGTCACTTGAGCAATACACCACGACCCATTGAGTCCATTGATTGAGACTCGCAGAATTATCAGATAGTCCAGGACTTACAAAGCCTCGGCATGAAAAGTGGGCTGAAAGTTCAAGCGGGTTTCCAGATGCTCCCGTTCCAAATCCGCTGCAGTAAGGGACACCATTATCACGGCCAATGTGCACCAACGATCCATAACCAGTGAATGCCGGATCATCAATTTTATACCAAATGTTGATGGTAAAAGAGCTAATCGTTGTTTCACCCTCTATTTGAACATAGTCGTCAATACCATCGAGCAGCAGCGCAGCCCCGACATTTCCAAACCTATCTTCCACGAACTCTGTACCGTAAGATTCTCCCGAATAATTAGAGCTGAAAGGATCGGAAATTGTTCCATTGAAAGACCACCACGCCACCAACCCTTCTGTCGGCACGTAATCTGGAACTTGGGCGTCCGCAACGAGCGTCACCGCCCCAAAAAGGAGGAGAAACAAGCGATTCATTTGGCAATGGTTTAATTCGAAAATACGAATAATTCGAGGGATGCGCGCAATTGACCATACAACTAGCTTAATTTGAGGCCATTCAATTCCAACAAATGAACCAGTTCGTCTTCTTCCTATCATGTGCTTGCCTGTTCGCGGCCGGCGCTCAAGCCCAAAGCCCAGACGGGATGCCCGTTCATTTCCCACCGGCCTACCTCAACACCGCTTTTCACGCAGACCAAATTCCGCTCACTACCGTTCAGAAAACAAACGGGAGCGATGTGCGCATCGAGGCGGAAGTTGTCGAAGCCATCAGCTTCGAAAAAGACGGGCGCATTCGAACATATTTGATGCTCATCGATGATGCGGGCGCAGCGTGGACAGTGGAAATCGACGGGGGCATTCTTCACGACCGCGGCAGCCACCGCACCGATGAACTATACCTGAATCCGGGAGCGAAAGGCACTTTTTACCTGCAAGAGCTCGGGGACGGTTTGTGGAAGCCGGCGTTTGGTGCGCAGTCCTTTGAGTCCGCGGAACGCGTGGAGGCCCAGTGGATGGGGTTATCGCGCACGAACCTTGCGCTCAGCACAGATTGGTCCGCCGGCAATGCCGACCAATTTTTGACCATCACCGGATCCGGATTCGGAGCCGCCCAAGGCAACGGCTACGTCACTTTCGCGAACGGCGATGACAACTATTACGACGCTGCAGCCGCCGCCTCGTTCAACTACACGGAGTGGACCAACAACAGCATCACGGTGGAAGTGCCCTCGGCATTTTCAAACCGTGTCCGCGTGATGACCGCAAGCGGCGATCTGCTCGAAAGCACCGACTCTTTGCGCATCGGATACAACCTCGGGGCGCAACCCGGGAGCCACTATGGAAGCACACACATGAACAACCAAAGCGAGGGCGGCCACTTGTTCTACGTGAATGAGGCGATTTTCAACGACCCAGAACGCATGGATGCGGTCGAGCGCACGTTGGAAGATTTTGTGTGCAAGACGGGGGTCAACTTCCGATTGGCCCCGGAGCCCACGAGCCTGGGTTGGGATTTGGGCGATGGCCAAAATACGATCTCATTCGATTCGCCGTCCAATCCATTGTCCCCTGGAACCGTTGGCTATTGCAACACCTCTTGGTGGAGTTGCATCCTCGGCGACATCACCTTTTACGTGGTAGGACAAATCGACGTGGTGCTCAACAGCAACTTTGATTACGACTACAGCACGGGGCCTGTCGGACCCGGGCAAGCCAAATTCGCCTATGTCCTGATGCACGAACTCGGGCACGCCATGCGGCTCGGGCACGTCAACGAGTGGGGCGAATCCATGTACCCCAGCGTCACCGACCAACCCTCGAACCAATGGTGCGAACGCGACACGATTTCGACCAACGACCGCCTCGGCGTCTCGCTCGCCGTCGAGCGCGCATCGACTTTCACGTTCAACGCGTGTGGCATCTCGGCCATGGAGCCACTCGACATCGACTGCGAGCCGGTGGTGGAAGTGGCAGAGATCGAGACAGAGGCGCCAGCACCCTTTCCCAATCCGTTTGAGGACTTCATCAGCCTGCCTGTTGCGGGATACCAATGGGTCTTGATGGACATGTCTGGCAGGCAATTGGCAACTTATTCCCAGGAAACCCCACGTATGAACACATCCAGCTTACCCGCCGGCACCTACATCGTAAAACGAATGGACTCGAACCATCCAATGGTTTATCGCATGATGAAACAGTGATTGCAGAACAAAAGAAAGAGGTCAAGTACTGAAGATGCGCTTGATCCAATTGGGGTTGGCGCCCGAAACAACAAACGCGGAAGTGATGTGCCAGTATGTCATGGCATAGAAACCCAGCAACAAAAATTGGATCAACCGGAAGTCCATAGCTAAACCGCTCCAAATTGTTAACAGAGACATGGATGCCAAGCCCATCCCGTTCCAGCGCACTGCATCGGTCCAAAACTGGCGTTTCGCCGGTGCGTTGTCGCGAAACATTTCTTTCCTGAACAACGGGAGCATACCCCAAAAAACG
>JAQCFT010000053.1 GCA_027619545.1 Verrucomicrobiota bacterium
GAAATCCGCACGTCCGGTTCGGAGGGAGGGGTGGTGAGTAGTATCACCATCCCTACCCCTATCAGAGAATGGGGGCTCTTGACTTGTTTTGGGACACGTTTTGTTGGCTTTTCATTTTTTGTGGGTGGCTTACATTGGCGGGCATGTATTCGAAGGATGATCGGTTGATGCCGGTTCGACAGTTTATTTGTTTTCTTTTTTTGGGGGCGGTTCTTTGTCTGCCTCTGGGCTTGTTGGGGCATCCTATTTCCATGAGCACGGCGGTGGCTGATATTTACGAGGATCATGTTCAGGTGGAATTGCGGATTCTGGCCGAGGATTTGATGCTCTATCAGTCGCTCGAAGCGGATAAGGATCAGGTCCTTTCCCGGGAAGATCTGTTGAAAGGTGCGGATGCTCATCGTGTTTTTTTAACGAAATACTTTCGGGTGTTAACCAAGGATGGAGCCGTTCTTGAAGGGGAGTTCACTGAAGTGGATACGGCTGAGATTCCGGAAGAGGGGGTGAGGCTTGATCAGGTGATGGACATCGGCGTGTATTTTCAATATCGGATTGGTTTGAACGATCGTCCCGATTTTCTGACGTTTTCCCAGAATTTCGGAGGTGATGATGCTCCGGTGCCGTCCGTGATGGATTTAATCCTTTTGCAAGGAGGAGCGCGGCTGGATTTTCCAGTGCAGATCGGGCCGCGTTCGCCGCATTCGGTGGCCATTGACTGGGAAAACCCACCGCGGAACGATCGCATGTATTGGCGCGAACGACGTGATCTCATGCGTCAACGTCGGGAAGAACTCCTGGGGATCACGAGTTACAGTTCCACTTATGCCTATATTTACGTGGAGCCCCATGAAATCCGTTTCGAAATCCTGACCCCACTTTTGACTTTGGATACCTGGCTGCCGGTTCAGCGCAAGGAGAAGGATATACTGTCGGTTGAGGAACAGGAACAATTGCAGCTTTCCCTGGAATCTTTTTTACGTGAGAAGTGCAAAGCGATGGTGGATGGGGTGGAGGTGACGCCCAATTTGTCCCGACTGGATTTCTTTACCCTGGATATCCGGGATTTTGCCAAACAAGGCGAGAAGCGTCCGGTGGGCATTCAGAACGGGCGTGCCGGTATGATCCTGAGCTTCAGTACCAAAGGAACCCCTCATGCTGCTTCCATTGAGTGGAACATGTTTAATGATTATACGCCTTTATTGAACACGATGGTCTACATTTTTGACGGGAAAGGGGAACGCCACTTTTTTACGGAGAACGAACCGGTCTGGACATGGCAGTACGAAGGGGAATTGCCCGGTGCATCGACCTGGTTGAGTCTGCCCAAAGCCCCTGAGCTGCCAATCATGAGGGTATCCATCCTGGGACTGATCTGTTCCGCTTTGGGGGTGATCGTGCTTTTAGTCGGAGTGGTTCGCATCAGGTTGTGGTGGGTTGCTGGGGGCGTGGGATTCATTCTGGTTGCCGGCTTGGTCTGGCCCGTCGGTCTAATGGCCATTTTGCATCCCTTTCAAAAGGTGCCGAAAATATCGTTAAAGGATCAATCGATCGTTGCTGAGGCGTTGTTGAAAAACGTTTATCGAGCGTTTGATTATGCGGAAGACGAAGCGGTTTACGATGCGTTGGAACGTAGTGCCTCGGGTGAGTTTCTTGAATCGCTCTATTTGCAGATCAAGAAAGGTCTGGTCATTCAGGATCAGGGTGGGGCGCGTTCGAGAGTCAGAGAGGTGAAGTGGGTGGGCGGTGAATCAGAATCCTATCCGGAAGACAAAGTGGGCTTTGCTTTGAGGATCCAGTGGGAAGTGACTGGAACCGTGGAGCACTGGGGGCATATTCATACCCGGCAGCATGCTTATCAAGCGGTTCTGAAAGTTTCCGGCACGGATGGGGAATGGAAAATAATGGATTTACAGGTGGTTTCCGAAGATCAGATCAAGTCGGTGACCGGATTGCGCAATGCTGCTTGAAATGTTTTTGCTTTTGTAACAAGCGGCTCCATGGGATAAGGATGGCATCATGAGTGGGCGAACGGCCGAAATCAATCGCAAGACGGGTGAAACACACATCCGCTTGAAATTAAATATCGATGGCACAGGGGTATACCGGAACCAAACCGGGATTCCTTTTTTTAACCATATGCTGGACCTGTTTGCGCGGCATGCCGTGTTGGATCTGGATCTGGAATGCGATGGGGATCTGTATGTGGATGGTCATCACACGGTTGAGGATTGCGGAATTGCCTTGGGAGAGGCTTTTTTGGAAGCTTTGGGCGATAAGAAAGGGATTCGGCGTTATGGGTTTGGATTTGATCCTAAAAATCCTTTCACCGGAGAAGCGTACGTTCCGATGGACGAATGCCTGGCCCGTTGTGTGATCGATTTCAGCGGGCGCCCTTATATGGTGTGGAACGGGATGGATGATCTTGGTATGAAATGTATTTCCGTCGAAGAAAAGCATCAGGACATGTCATCACGTTTCCGGTTTGGGTTGGCCCGTGAGTTTTTTCAAGGGTTTGCAAATGCTGCCAAATGCAATTTGCATTTGGAGTTGCTTTACGGGGAGGAGCCGCATCATGTGGTTGAAGTTCTCTTTAAAGCATTCGCCAAAGCCGTCGATTTTGCCTGCTCGCATGATCCCCGTATCATTCATCAAATTCCCAGCACCAAGGGAAAGCTTTGATTTAGGAGTGAATACTATCACAGCCTGAAACGTCCCATCCAATGTCGGAAAATCAGTCATATGAACATTTCGATGAATCGGAAGTGGTAACCGCCGCTCAAGCCGGTGACTCTTTGGCTTTTGAAGAGCTGGTTCGCAGGCATGGAGACAAGATTTTTCGTCGTGCCCTCAGCATGCTGAGAGATGAGGACACTGCCCTGGATATGGCACAAATGGCCTGGATCAAGGCTTGGAAACGGTTGAAGCAGTTTCAGGGGGACAGCAGTTTTGCGACGTGGATGACGCGAGTCACCATCAATGTCTGTCTGGATCATATTCGAAAGATGAAGCGTTGGAAGTTTGCGGAGTCGATCGAGGATCTGGACGAAAACTCGGGAGGCGTTGAACGGAAGTTGCCGGTGGTGGAAACCAATCCGACCGAGGGATTGGAACGAGAAGAACTGAGAGAAAAGATTGATCAGGCATTGGGACAACTTAGCGAAGGACACCGTGCCGTCATAGTCATGCATACGTTTGAAGAAATGGCTTACAAGGAAATAGCGGACGCAATGGATTGTTCCATTGGCACTGTCATGTCGCGGCTCTTTTACGCCAGGCGCAACCTGGCCTCCATTTTGCAACGTATGCTCAACGAGGGGGAAACATCATGAATGAGGCATTGGCCATTCGGATACAGGCGTATCTAGACGGAGAACTTTCCCGCGAAGCATCCGAACAATTGCTGGCCGATTTGGACAGCAACGTCGAGGGCAGGGAGCTTTTGGCGGCTTTGCAGGCGGAAAACGCGTTATTGAGCAGTGTATCGGAGAAAGAATACCCACTCCCGGTGGTACATGGATATTTTTGGAAAGGTATAGCGGAAGGAATCGCCCGGGAAACCGGTTCTCAGGGGCTTTCGCACCATCGTCCGGCAGTAGAGCCCTGGAAACGGTGGCTTTCCTGGTTATTGCCTGCGGCTGGGGCTGCCTGCGTGGCTTTGGTAGGGATTCAACAGGGTTGGATCAACGGGGCATCCGGCAAGATGTCGGGTGATGGGGACCGGTCCAAACTAAGACGCGCCCCCAGTTTCCATGAAGTTGACAGTCGACAACAGAATGCAGGATTTATTTCCTTCCGGTCTGAATCTGAAGGTGTTTCCGTTGTATGGATCAGTAATGACTGAAGTTTTACCATTGCCCAACACCGGTCTAACCTTTATGACATTTTTAAATTTAATCAATTTATGAATTGGAATCGCCTCTCCATTTGCATAACACGCCGAAGCCTGTCCCTGTGGATGATGGTGTTGGTCGTTCACTGGTTGACAACGCCGTTTGCCGTTCAGGCAGCCGACCTGGCACTGTCCACCCGTCTGGTTTGGGGGACCAACCGTGAGGCGCCCAAAGGGGAAGACCTGAAACCTGTTTCACCAAAGCTCAAATCAAAGTTCGTCAACATTTTCAAATGGATGAACTACTATGAGATTTCCAACAAGCAATTCACATTTCCCAAGCATGCAGGTAAAAAAACCCGATTAAGTCCCAAGTGTGAAATTATCATGGAAATCATTGAAGATGACACACTGCAGGTGAAAGTCTTTGGTGAGGATCAGTTGCAACGCACCGTCAAGCACCCTCTGAAACCCATCCTCAAGGATGGAGAATTGTTTGTGGTGGCTGGTGATGACAAGGATAGCTTCGGAGACGCCTGGTTTCTTGTGATCGCTCACCCCAATATCGATGAGGAAACCGAAGAGAAGAAGTAACCTTTTCTTGCATTCGAAGGCAGCGCTGGGGGTCCTATGTGAGGCTTTCGCCTTTCCTGCTTTCAATACGTTTTCAGTTTCCTAAATAATCCTTGGCAATCTGCCCAAGGCCATGGATGATTTGCCGGTAATTTTCACCTCTTTCAAAAGCTGCTGATACAGTGCTGAGGTGAATCATTGACAACTTGATCATGGAACTGTCCTATCATTTTAAGAAACACGGATGCTTTCTGTATGCCGCCTTGATCCTGGCGACGATCGCATGGGCACAAGCTGCTGATACCAACATCCGGCTTGCGACGCAGCCTGGTAAATTAAGGTATGATGTAGAGACCTTTGCCGTAAAACCCGGGGTGGATGTGGCGTTGACTTTCATCAACAACGACGAGATGCAACACAACCTGCTCATCGTTCAAGGAGAAGAAGGCATCACATTGAAGGTTGCGCAGAAAGCCTGGGCGATGGGGCCGGGTGCGGCGGATAAACAGTTTGTGCCGGAGATGGAAGGCGTGGTTCTGGTGCACAGCCGAGTGTTGAATCCCGGTCAGCAGCAAACGCTTCACTTCAAATCGCCTGACAAACAAGGTGTTTACCCTTATGTATGCACTTTGCCGGGACATGCCTTTTCCATGAAAGGCCAGATGGTGGTGACAAATAATCCCGAATCTGTCAAAAAAACAGAGGCGAAACCAGATGAAGATCAGGGTGTTGATTTTGTTTTACACCCCCACCACAAACCGATCATTAAACGTTCTTTCGTTCAGGACGGCCCCCCGCGCGCCATCAATGTTGGTATTCCTGGAGGAATCAATTATTGCTTCGATGCGGAAACTTGCACGGTGGCCTTCGGCTGGTTTGGGGCTTTTCTGGATATCGGGCCTGATTGGGGGCGCAATGCCAATGAACGCGGCGGTCGCCCTGTGCGCGTTCTTGGGGAGCGGTTCGATGCAGGACAGCCATTTTTCCCGATTCGTCTTGGCGGAAACAATATTCCGTCGCAGGTGCGCTTTAAAGGTTACCGGTTGAATGGCATGCAGGCGCCGACTTTGGAGTTCACCGTCAACGGTGCCTGGGTCAAGGAAACCATCACACCGTCCGAAAGGGGAATTGGTTTGAAATACACTTTTGAAATGGATCCCGGATTAGTGACTCCGGTTTATGTCCATTTGGACCGCAGCGATGCTGAAGTAACCGTTTCTCACGGCAAATGGGAGGGCTCCTGGCTGAAAATAGAGCCAGAGGATATTGCTTTCTTTTCCCTCACTCGTTTTTATCAACCTTGATCCACTTTTATCCTCATGATGATTCCAAGTTTAAACAAAACGATCTGGACGAAGTTAATTTGCTGCCTGTTTCTCGCAGGTTGCTGGGACATGGTTGCCGCCGAGCAAAAGTCTCCTTCCAATATCCCTGCGGGGTACGTCGTTGAAACGGTCGAAATCCCGGAAGGTATCACACTTGGTGTGGGCGGTATTGCGTTTGCGCCTGATGGTGCTGTGTTTTTGACTTCCCGGGAAGGACAGGTCTGGCGCCTTCAGGATGAAAAGTGGAGTTTGTTCGCTGATGGATTGCATGAGGTGCTTGGAATTTATATCGATCCGGTCACCTCTGAAATCTGGGTCATGCAGCGTCCGGAACTGACCAAGCTCATTGATGAAGACGGTGACGGTGCTGCCGATGTTTTCCGAACCATCAATGCCGAATGGGGATTGACCGACAATTATCACGAATACGCCTTTGGAATGGTGCGTGATTCGGAGGGTAATTTTTATGGGACTCTGAATACCAGCCTGAGTTGGGTTGGTTGGGCGGGCAGCTCCAAGTGGGATGTTGGCCGTGTGCATGATGGCAAAATGGGGCGTGCCGCCAGGTATCGTGGATGGTCCTTTCAAATCACACCCGATGGCCGGTTCGTCCCCTGGTCTTCAGGTATGCGTTCACCGGCGGGAATCGGGATGAACAAAATGGAAGAGATTTTTTACACCGACAATCAAGGCGATTGGAATGGATCTTCCACGTTGCAGCATGTGGTCAAAGGGCGTTTTCACGGCCATCCTTCTTCCCTGATGGATCATCCTGATTTTCAAGGACAGGATCTGAATGCCATTTCGGTGGATGCCTATCGGGAACTTCGCACGCCTCCTGCTGTTTTCTTCATTCACGGAGATCTGGCCAATTCTCCCGGAGAACCTGTATTCAACGAAACGGGGGGGCAGTTTGGTCCTTTCGAAGATCAGATCTTTGTAGGGGATCAGACCCGGTCCAATCTCATGCGCATATACCTGGAGAAAGTGCAGGGTGCATATCAGGGAGCCATATTCAATTTCATCGATCCCATGCAAAGTGGCATCGTTCGAAATCAATTCGACAAAAACGGGGTGCTTTATGTGGGGCAGACCGGGCGCGGTTGGCGTTCGGTGGGGGACCAGATCTTCGGGCTTCAGAAAGTCCGCTGGGATCGGCGCACGACCCCTGTGGAAATGCAGTCCATTCGTTTGACAACAACCGGGTTCGAAATCCGTTTCACGCAACCCATGGACGAGGCTTTGCTCAAGGATCCGGAAAGTTTCTCGATTCGCCATTGGCATTACCTATACCGCCCCGAATACGGATCTCCAAAGGCGGACCTTACCCAGGTTGAACCTTCGAACATCCAGGTAACCCATCACGGGATGGGGGTGCGGTTTGAGTTGCCATTGCTCACCGGAAAGGTGTATGAGTTCAAGCTCAATGGGATGCGTTCTGAATCAGGAGCTGATCTGACCAATCCTATCGGATGGTATACATTGAATCGCTTACGGCTGGATGATCTGCGTTGATGCGCTTGTTTCACAGCAGAAACAAGCGGTTTCTTTCTAAAAGAACAAAGCTTCGGCTTTTTGAATGTCTGCCAGGATTTGCTGTTGCAGTGCCTGGATGTCGGGGAAGCGTTGTTCGTTGCGGATACGTTCCTTGAGTTCCAGTGCCAGGAATTCGCCGTAGATATCCCCCTTGAAATTCAAAAAATGAACCTCGGCCTGGGTGCGGGGGGTCGGGTGATTCAGGGTGGGACGTGTGCCGATGTTTAAGACTCCATGCAAGGTTGTTCCATCTCGATGGGTTTGGACCGCCCAGACGCCCGGTTTGGGGAGAGTGAGTGTCTGCACATCCAGATTGGCTGTGGGAAATCCGAGTTTCCGGCCCAGGCCATCTCCTTTCACAACCTCGCCAACCATGCAGTAAGGACGTCCCAGCAGTTCGGATGCTTTTGAAACATTTCCGTCAGCAAGCAGGTTGCGAATGCGCGTGCTGCTAACCGGTTCGCCATCGCATGTCACCGCCGTTTTACAAGTTGTCTGGAATCCCCATTGCATTCCCAGTTGCTTGAGGAGGTCGACATTGCCGGTTCGGCGGTGCCCAAATGCGAAATTGTCACCCACACAGATTTCGACAAGTCGGCCGCAGTGATCTTTGATTTGGTGGATAAAGGAGGCCGCATCCAATTGCCTCAAAGCCTCGTCAAAGGGGACGATCCACGCGATGTTCAATCCTGCTTCTTTGAGCAATAGCTCCTTCAAACTCTGAGGGTAAATCAGCCCAGGTGCGTGAGAAGGGGCCAGTATGTGAGCCGGATGCTCCTGAAAAGTCAGGGCGAGCGCCAACCCTGAGTCTGTTTTGGCCTGTTTGATGATGTGGCTTAACAGAGACTGGTGACCGAGGTGCAGTCCGTCGAACATTCCAATGGCACAGTGCACAGGCCGATCCCGTTGACCGATAGATTGGAATTGACGAATGATATCCATGGGCCGGTGAAAACAGGGGGCTTCAGCGCGAGCTGGCCAAAGGAGTGGGTGTGATCAAACACTTGGTAAGTTCCCCAAGATCCATATCGAGGATGTCCTTCAGTGGCCTGGCATCCTTGATATTGAAATCTCCCGATACCGTTCGGCGCAATGTTTTCAAAAAAGCGCCGCATCCAACTTGTTTGCCAAGGTCATGCGCCAGGCTGCGCACATAGGTGCCCTTGGTACAGGCAATTTCAAAAGTGCATTCAGGCGCAGTGTAGTCCTTGATCCGGAAATAATAGATGTGGATCAGACGGGCAGGTCGCTCGACCTCGATGCCTTTGCGCGCCAGTTTGTAGAGCGGAACCCCGTCCTTCTTGATGGCTGATACCATCGGAGGTGTCTGCATCTGATCCCCCTTGAATGTCAGGGCAATTTTGTTGAGGTCCTCCGGAGAAAGATCCGGGACCTCGCTTTCGGCAACCGTTTCTCCGTCCACATCATAACTGTTTGTTTCCCGGCCGAGTTCGATGCTGCCCTGGTACACTTTATCCTGTCCCATCAGCCGCTCCGAAAGTTTGGTTGCTTTTCCCAGAACAAGGATGAGCAGACCGGTTGCGTTTGGATCCAATGTTCCGCAATGACCAACCTTCTTGATGCGAAACTTTCTTCGAACGGCATCCACCACATCATGGGATGTCATGCCTGGGGGCTTGTCGACGAGTAAAATGCCGTCCGGAGTGGTGTTTTTAACCATCGGATAATGAAATAAATTAAAATTAAAGATTTTCTGGGGGAACTGCCTGAATGGCCTTGCGTATGGCGGCGATGACTCGACGCTGGACGGTCATCGGTTTGCCTTCGATGCGCGCACCGGATGCGGCTTTGTGTCCGCCTCCACCGAATTGTTTGGCGATTTCATTCACGTTGATTTCCGGATGCTTCGAGCGAAGACTGATGCGGGTTTCGCCTTGTTCGATTTCCTCGAACAAGCAGGCGACCTCCACCGGTTCAATAGAACGAATATGATCAATCAAACCCTCTGTATCTTCACGAGTAGCCCCGGATTTTGAATAATCCGATTTTTTCAACCACAAATAGGCAATTCGGTTTTCTTCCGTGAGTTTGAATTGATTATAGACGCGGCGTAACAACCGCACGCGGGGGAGGGGATAGGATTGGTAAACTTCATCGCAGATGCGGGCAAGGTTTGCCCCTCGTTTGACGAGTTCACCTGCGATTTGAAAGGTGTCAGGACTTGTTGACGGATACTGAAACGAGCCGGTATCGGTGGAAATGGCGGTGAACAGGCAGTCGGCCATCTCGGCCGTCATGGTCCAACGCGCAGCCTTGATAAGTTGAAAGATCATTTCACCACTGGACGAGGCATTGGATGCAATCCAATTGATATCCCCATAGCGTGTGTTGCTGGGATGGTGATCAATATTGATGAGCACCTTGTGGGCTCTGATGGCATCACCCACCATGCCCAATCGATCGTAGGAGGCTGCATCCACGGCTATGACGCAGTCGAACTGTCTGTCCGGTTCCGGGCATTGGCAGATTCCCTCCGGATCCATGAACTTCAACTTGGCGGGTGCGGGATCCTGGTTCCAGCAGACGACGTCGATACCAAGGGCTTTGAGGGCCATGGTAAGAGCCAGCTGAGAGCCAAGGCAATCGCCGTCCGGACGGATATGTCCAACAACACAGAAGGTTTGGTGCTTCTTGATTTCCTCCAGGATTTTGATGGCTGATTTCGGTGCTGCCTTCATGAGGGCGATTCCTCGGAATGCTCAAGATCATCCATGATACTGAGGACTTGATTGCCTTTCTCGATGGAGTCGTCGAATGAAAATCGAACCTGTGGTGAATACTTCATGACAACCCGTTGGGAAACATCCTTCTGCAATTCACCTCTGTGCTCATTCAGGTAATGTTCGGACTGCTTGCGTTGATCCTTCGATCCAACGTGACCCAAAAGAATTTTTGCGTGTTTCAAATCTCCGGAAACAAAGACTTCGTGAACGGAAACCAGACCGTAGGTTTCCAGAGGTAGATGCTGCCTCAGCAAATCTCCGGCTTCCCGTTTCAAAAGCTCGCGAATGCGTTGATGCCTCAATGACTGCATGAATCTGGGGGCTGCCTGCCTTACAGCTGTTGGGCCACTTTTTCGAGTGTGTAAGTCTCGATGATGTCTCCCTCCTGATATCCCTGGAATCCATCAATTCGGATACCACATTCCATACCATTGCGGATCTCCGGCACTTCGTCCTGAAAACGTCGCAGTGACTGGATGAGACCTTCGTAGATAAGGCTTTCTTTGCGGTAAATACGGGTGCGGCCACGCACCAATTTGCCGTCGGTAACATAACTTCCCGCCACCGCTCCACCTTTGGAGAGATCGAAAACTTTGCGTACTTCGGCCTTGCCGGTGACTTGTTCGCGGGTGATCGGGTCCAACAACCCTGCCATCGCTTCTCTTACCTCGTCGATCAGTTCGTAAATGATGCTGTAAAGTTTGATCTGGACGCCTTCACGCTTGGCCGTCTCTGTTACTCCCGTGTCCAGTTTGGTATGAAAACCAATCACAATGGCCCGTGAAGCGGACGCTAGCATCACATCGGAATCGGTGATAGAGCCGACGCCATGGTGGATAACTTCCAGGTCCACCTTGTCGGAATCGGTTTTGTTGAGCGCATCGACAATGGCTTCAGTGGAACCTTGCGTGTCCGCTTTGACAACCACCTTGAGCGTTTTGGAGGCCCCTTCTTCCAGTGTGTTGAAAAGGTTCTCCAGAGTGACAGCTTTCCGACGGTCCGCCGATTTCTGACGGGCTTCTTCGCCTCGTTCTTCAGCCAGTTTTCGAGCTTGTTTCTCTGATTTGACGATATTGAATTCCAGTCCGGCCTCCGGGACGCCATTCAGTCCAAGCACTTTCACCGCCACAGAAGGGCCGGCGGATTTGAGTCGCTGGCCCTCTTCGTTGATCAAAGCTTTGACTCGGCCCCAGTATGAGCCACAGATTATGGAGTCGCCCACCTTCAATGTCCCTTTTCGGACGAGCACCGTGGCGGTTGGTCCCCCTTGTTGCAAGCCGGATTCGATGACATTTCCGGTTGCATTACGATCAGGATTGGCCTTGAGTTCGAGGACTTCAGCCTGCAGCAGCACCATTTCCAGCAGGGAATCCACACCCTGCTTCGTGACAGCTGACACATCCACAAAAATAGTTTCTCCACCCCATTCCTCGCACATTAAACCGCGATCCTGCAATTGCTGCCGTGCCTTCAGTGGATTGGCTGAAGGGTGATCGCATTTGTTGACCGCGACGATGATGGGAACGCCTGCGGCTTTGGCATGGTTGAGAGCCTCAATGGTTTGAGGCATCACTCCGTCGTCTGCTGCAACCACCAGGATGACGATGTCGGTGACATTGGCTCCACGTGCTCGCATGGCACTAAACGCCGCGTGACCTGGTGTGTCCAGAAAGGTGATTTGCTGAATTTCCTCCGGACGTTCGGGGTGTGGGAAATGGATGGTGTATGCACCGATGTGTTGGGTGATACCTCCTGCTTCTCTCGAGACGACGTTGGATTTGCGGATGACGTCGAGCAAGGTGGTTTTTCCGTGATCCACGTGTCCCATGATAGTGACCACTGGAGGTCGCAGGGAAAGGTCTTCGTCTTTGTCCCGATGGTCGAGTTTGATTTTTTCGACCGTTTTGGTGACACCTGCACCCTTTTCACGTTTCTCAACTTCAAAACGGAACCCGTGTTTGGCGCATACCTGTTTGGCAACCGGTTCTTCGATCGCCTGGTTTACCGTGGCAAATACATTGAGCTCCATCAGATCAGCGATCAATTGGAACGGCTTGCGATCCATCTCCTGAGCCAAGTCGCGAATGATGATCGGGGGCTTGAGGGTAATGAGTTTGCCGGATTCCGGAACCTTGTATTTTTGAACAAATTTCGGTTTGGGCTTAGGCTGGTTGAAGCTAGAGCTTGCTGCTGCGCCACCATCCTGGTTTTGCCCTGGTTGTCCCGGGCGGCCCTGAAATTTTGTCGTGGCGGATTCTCGTTCCTTCTGCTTGGCTTTCTTCCTTTGCTCCCGTTCTTTGCGCCGGTCTGCCATGCGGGACTGTTTGCTTGGGCCTGCCTGTCTTGTTGGCAACTGGATGAAACCGACCTTTGCTCCCAACCCGGGCTTGGCGGTTTCTTCGGGTGTTTCCGGTGTTTCCGGTTGAGTGGTCTGCACCGGTTCCACCACTGCAGGCTCTTCAGGCGGTAATTCAGCGGCAACTTCCTGTTCCGAGGAGGCTTCCGGAGCCTGTTCTGGCTCGACCTGTTCTACGCTGACTTCCTGTTCGGGAGTTGCTTCCACGGGTTCCTCCTCGACGACGGGCTCCAATTCGGTATCGGGTTGCGCGCTCTCCTCAGCCTGCTCATCGCCGGCATCTTCAGGCTCTTCCGGCTCGGCGTGAATCACCTTGATGGAGGGCTCCTCCATAACTGGTTCTTCTGCCGATTCAGCTTCGTGAGAAGTTTCCTCTGCAGGTGCCTCGTTCGTCTGTTCGGCGTGTGCCTCGTCGTCGTCTTTTTTGACGACAGTGATGCCTTCAGCTTCAGTGGTGGCTGGGCTTTCCTCTTCTCTTTGGCCACCCAATTCCTTGATCAGGTACTCGGCGGAAATTTTATCAATCGAGCTGGATGGTACTTTGGCATTTGCGATCCCCAGGTCCTTGGCGCGTGCGATGACTTCCTTGTTGGGCATGCCAAGGGTTCTGGCGATATCGTATATACGAACGGGCATAAATTTTTTCTGGCAGGCCGACTTCAAGGAGGAGGTCGTCGGCTTGCTTTAACTTTTCTTGCAATTTGTTTTTTATCAATATGGTTCGATTCCTTAGCGGACGAACTAAGATGCCTCACCCTCCTCTGATGGGGCATTTCTTCGCTGTGTTTCCATCTGAACAGCTTCCAGAATGTCTTTGGCGGCGTCACCAATACCTGGAACTTCCATCAAGTCATCAATTTCTACTTGAAGGAGATCTTCCAAGGTATGAAAACCACTGTTCACCAGAGCTGTGGCTTGTTCTTCGGAAATACCGTCGATGCTGGCGAAAGCTCTCACAGCTTGAGCTACTTTCTCCTCAAATCCAAGTGTCTTTTCTTCCCTTGCTTGAATGTCAACATGCCAGCCACAAAGCTTGGAGGTCAGTCGAGCATTCTGGCCGCGCTTGCCGATTGCAAGTGAGAGCTGTTCTTCGTCCACCATGACGTTCAGACGACGTCTTTCCTCGTCAATGTCGATGGACTGAAGTTTCGCCGGGTTCAGTGCGTTGGCAACGAACTGGGTGATATCGGGATCCCATGGGATGATATCCACTTTTTCATTGTTCAACTCGCGCACGATGTTTTTGACGCGCTGGCCTCGAAGTCCCACACAGGCTCCCACCGGATCGACTTTTTCGTCTCTGGAATGAACGGCCAATTTGGTGCGATAACCCGGTTCACGGGCTATGGCTTTGACCTCGATGGTCCCATCGTTGATTTCTGAAACTTCCAACTTGAAAAGCTTGATGACAAAATTGGGGTCGGCACGACTTAGGATGATTTCGGGTCCATGTGACCCGGTATCGACCGCCTTGACAAAGCATCGAACGCGCTCTCCAACCTGATATTCTTCAGTGGGGACACGCTCGCGATTTGGGAGAAGTGCTTCAAATTTCCCCAGATCGAGGTAAACATCGGACCGTTCAAACCGGCGAACAATGCCGCTGACAATGTCGCCTGTCCGATCCTTGAATTCGCTGTAGATGAGCTGTTTTTCAGCTTTGCGGATATGCTGAAGCAAGGCTTGTTTGGCGTTTTGAGAAGCAATTCGCCCGAAGTTTTCGGGGGTGACCTCCACCTCAACCTCTTCGCCCAGCTGGGCATTGGGGTGGTGGCGCCGGGCTTCCGCCACTGAAATATGGTCATGCTTGGATTCCGGTTTTTCCATGACCATCAGCGTCGCATAAGCGCGAATATCGCCGGATTTCGGATCAATTTGCACGCGCAGATTTCTCGCTGGTCCTACGGCCTTTTTGGCCGCTGAAATCAGCGCTTCTTCGACAGCCTGAAGCAAGACATCTTTGCTGATGCCTTTCTCCCGCTCCCAGTATTCTAATATGGCTAATAAATCTGCATTCATCCGCGAGATTCCTTTCCCGTTAAAGAGAACAAAAAAGCCGGCTGATAATCGCCGACTCTGGCGTGCCGCTCACTGCGGCCTTAAATTGTTATGGAATAAACTAATTGGGGCTATGTAGAGCGTCAAGTTCGTTTTAAGGGCAAAATGATCCGATTTCACTCTCGATGGTTCGTTTCCGGTGTTGCCTGTTTTTTATTTGACCTGGTTGGAATAGGCTCATCTCGAGAAGGGAAAATCAGTGGGTGACTGCCGTTGACACCGCCGCCGGCTATGGCCAATAATGGACTCGCCTGGTCGAAACGCGGGAACCGCTCCCGTCCCAGCCTGGTTGAACATACGATATGAACGATTCGAGTCAGGAAACGTTGAGAGCCCCGCGCGAGCGGTTGGCAAACGAATTGCAGGCCATCATTCAGGATGCCGAAGCGCTCTTGAATGCCACGGCTTCAGAAAAAGGTGAGAAAGCCGATTCCGCTCGCGCCAAAATGAAAGACGCCCTGGAGCGCGCCAAGGCAAATTACAGCAGCCTGGAGGGAAGAGCTCTGGCGCATGCCAAAGCAACCGATGAAGTCATACGCAGGCACCCGTACGAAACACTTGGCGTCGGGTTTGGTCTCGGTCTGGTGCTGGGGTTGCTTCTGAACAGGCGCTGATTTCAATCTCATGAATGCTCCTCATGACCCTAGCGAATCATCCTCACCGATGATTGATTCCGCCGGACGTTGGTCGGATTCACTTCTGAATTTCATCCGGACTCGCATTGAGTTATTTCTCCTAGAGCTGGAAGAGGGGAAGATTCATCTGGCAGAGATGCTGATCTGGCTGGTTTGTTTTGCTGTCTTTGCCCTGATGTTCATCGCTGTGACCACAGTTGCTTTTTTATATTTTCTCCCAACTGGTTGGCGGGGCGCTGGGCTCATCGGTGTGTTGCTGGGGTACGGGTGTGTTACCTTGGTTTGTTTATTGCGCCTGAAGCGGTTGGCTCAATTGGAAACTCCCATGTTCCAAGCTTCACTGGAACAGCTTAAAAAGGATCAGTCATGTTTTTCGAATCGAAAATAAAAGCCAACAAAGTGCGCAAGCAGATGCTTGTTCTGGAGTGTGATACTCAGCGCCTTTTGATTGAGGAACGGTGGCGTGATTTGCGCCGTCAGGTTCGGTTTGGGAAGGGGAGCCTCAATGGTAAGTCGGGACGCTGGCAGCAAGTGGCCGCGTTGGCGGCACCTGTCGGAGCTTTTTTTCTGACCCGATGGTTGCGCCGGAAGGAGCCGGCGTCCACTCAGCAGGAGCGCTCTGCCACCGGAGATTATTTGAGCTTGCTGGGATCCGTTTTTGAATGGATGGGGCGATTTCACCGATCCTGAATCGGCATTACCGCTGGAACGTGAGTGGTTTCTGGGTATTCTCTTCTTTCCTGATGGATAACGGATTATTTTGCCAGGGGCGCTCGACTTTCATTTGATTCCATGAAGTATTTTGCAGATTTCGGAATCAATCCTGCTGCTTTTTCTTTGATCCGCATCCCCATTGGTCTCAGGAGTAGATTCTGTGGAAAAGTTGTTTATTTGGTTTAACTAATTAATTATCAGTCTTATGTCGCGATAATGGATAGAGGAACACCCATCATTGACCCGGAAAAGGAGAAAGAGTCCAACTCCTTGATTGCCTTGCTTTGGCCGTTTGATGAGTTGCGCAAGTTGAGTGAAATGGATAATCGCAACTTGCTGGCCATAACGGCGATCGGCGTTGTTCCTATGGTGATTTTGACTTTGTTTTCTGGTTTGATCAGGGAGCAATTTGCTTTTGTTTTGACTGGTTTGTATTTCTCGGTCCTCTGGTCCATTCTTTTTTATAACCTTTTCCCTGCGCCTTCGATACGTATTGGGACGTCCGTATTCTGTTTCTTGGGGACTGCGTTGGTGTCTGTGAGTTTTCTTGCTTTGATATTCAAGCTTCCATTTGTTCGTCTTGATTTTGATATGCTCAGGTCGCCAAACCATTTGGAGCGATTTGTCGGATTCTGGCTCTGGGTTGGTTTTCCGGAGGAGTTGGTAAAGGTCTTCATGCTTTACGTGTTATCGAGGCGAAAGGATATTCTTTTCCCGAGTACGTATGCTTACTATGGAATGGTGTGTGGTTTGGGGTTTGGAATTTATGAGGGCATGGATTATCAAATGGGAGCCAATCATCAATTGGCGGAGAGTCCGGGCGAATATCTTTTTTTGAATCTGTTGCGTCTGACCACGCTTCCGGTGTTGCACGCCGTTTGGACAGGGATTGCTGGGTTTTTCCTTGGGTTCCTTTTCCTTTATCGTCAAAAGATGATCCTGTTGTTGCTTGTGGGCCTGGGAGTGCCCTCTGTATTGCACGCTCTCTTCAATGCGTTTAATCACACTGTGGCCAGCCTTGGGCTTGCGATCATGAGCGTCCTGGTTTTTAGCCTTTACTTTGCCAAGCATGAAACGCTGAATTACTTTCTCGGGAGACAGCAGTGATCGTTCACTGCTTGGCGAGTCTCTTCAAGATGGATCAAAATCAAACTTGATCGTGTTGTAACATTCTGTTCATACTCCTGACACATCCTTTCGGGCGTTCGGTTCGGTCTTGTTCGAGATGTTTAACATCCTTGTCATTAAATTAATGTGAAAGTTTTTAGCGGTACCTCCAATTTGCCTTTGGCAAACAAAATCACCGATTACATGGGGATTCCACTCGGTCGCTGCAAGGTCAGCGCATTTCCTGATGGAGAAACCTTTGTCAAGATCGAGGAAAACGTCAGGGGGCAGGATGTTTTTGTTCTGCAATCCACTTCCCCGCCCACCAATCACCACTTGATGGAGATGTTCATCATGATCGATGCGCTGCGACGGGCAAGCGCGTCACGGATCACGGCGGTGCTGCCTTTCTACGGATATGCGCGTCAGGATCGAAAGGATCAGCCACGCGTACCCATCACAGCCAAGCTGGTCGCCAACCTGATCGTTGCTGCCGGTGCGCATCGAGTGTTGACCATGGATCTTCATGCCCAGCAGATCCAGGGATTTTTTGATATACCGGTGGATCACCTGTATGCAGCGCCGGTCATGTATGAATACCTGCGCAAGAAAAATGTACAGGATCTGGTGGTGGTCAGTCCTGATGCGGGTGGCATCAAGATGGCGCACGCTTACTCGGAGGTGCTTGGCTGTTCACTTGCCATTGTTGCGAAGCGACGCAAAAGCGCCACCGAGGTGGAAAGCATGACATTGATCGGGGATATAGCCGGGAAATCGGTGTTGTTGGTCGATGATTTGACCGAAACCGCAGGAACCCTGACCGAAGCGGCCCGGCTTCTCAAAACACAAGGTGCGCGATCCGTCTTTGCCTGTGTGTCCCATGCTCTGTTGAATGATCTTGGAATCGAAAGATTACGAAAATCAGATATTGACGAGTTGATAACAACTGATACAGTCCTTCGCTCCGCCGTGGAAGGCGTCAACATCACCACCCTATCGGTGGCAGGACTTTTGGGCGAAGCGATCAAGCGAATCCATAATAATTCGTCGGTCAATTCGCTCTTTGAGTTTAACGGCGCGCGAACGAGTTAAGCGGAATGACCTTTGCGAAAAGCAATCAAGTTTAGATATAAATACATGGAAGCGGTAGCTTTAAATGCCCAATCTCGCAGTGAACTGAAGCGGAGTCGTGTCAAGAAACTCCGCACCAATGGCGTTGTACCCGGAGTGCTCTATGGGGGCTCCGATGATCCCAAAGCGGTTTCAATCTGCGCCAAAGAATTCAAAAAGCTGATGAAGCACTCTGCTTCGGAAAACATTCTGGTCGAACTTGGCATGGATGGCGGGAGTCATCTTGCCATGGTGCAGGAAGTTCAGCACCATCCACTTTCAGGAGATGTGTTGCACGTTGATTTCCGTGAAGTGCGCGCCGACCAGCCCATCATTGTTGCGGTGCCTATCGAGCCACGCGGCGAAGCCTATGGTGTGAAGAATGAAGGTGGTCTGCTTGAACACGTTTTGTTCAGTATCAAAGTCAAAGCGCTGCCCAAGGACTTGCCTGAAGTGATTCATGTCAACGTGACTGAAATGCGTTCGGGTCAGACCATGCATTTGGGTGAAATTCCGTTGCCTGAGAATCTGGAAGTGATCGGTGAAAAAGGCATTCCCGCATTCTCCATCTCTATCGGTCGTGCCGCACGTGCTGAAGCAGCACAAGAAAAGGCACAAGCAGCGGGTGGCAAGTAATTTTATAAAGACGGAGGAAAGGACTTTCCTCCACGACAACCCATAATCGACCGGGGCTAGAGATGAACTATCGCATGCTCGTCGGTTTGGGGAATCCCGGTAAAGGCTATGAACGAAACCGGCATAACGTCGGATTCATGCTTCTGGACCAACTGGCTGGCGGTTGGCGATGTTCTCTGAATCCTCAGGGAAAATTCAGAGCGGAGTGGGGGAAAGTGACCCGTGGTGACCACCAGTGGTTGTTGGTCAAGCCCCTCACTTTCATGAACGCCAGTGGTGAGGCGGTGCAGCGGTTGGCTGCCTTTTATCAGGTGCCGCCATCTGAGATTTTGGTTGTCTATGACGATCTGGATCTGCCCCTTGGGGCGGTCCGATGCCGCCCGGACGGAAGTTCGGGTGGGCATAACGGGATGAAATCCATTGAATCCCGACTGGGGACCAGGCAGTTCCCCAGATTACGGATAGGGATTGGCAGGGATGATCGCGGAAAAGACGCGACTATCAGCTATGTCCTGTCCGACTTTTCCAAATCGGAAAAGGCACATTTGGAGCAAGCCCTGCAACGGGCGGAGAATCTAATAGAGGAGTGGGGGAATTCCTCACTCGAAAAGGCGATGAGTCTTTTCAACGGTCGTATTCAACAGGGCGAACCGACCGGCAAGACAAATTAACAATAATATAGTCATCAAGACGCTTGTGAAACAATACGAAGGATTATTCATCCTAAACACGGCTGGGAAGGTCGAAGGAGCGGACGAAGTGCTCGCTCAAGTGACCGAAGTCATCAACGGTGCCGGCGGTAAAGTGACCGGCGAGGTCGAAAAACTCGACAATCGCTCCTTTGCCCGCGTGGCCAACAAGAAATACACTTCTGGCTTTTATGCCAAAGTGCCTTTCGAAATCGAGCACACTGAGCTGGAGGGTCTCAGGAACCAATTGACTTCGCATAACGACGTCTTTCGCGTTCTTGTCACCAGTGCCTAACCAGCAGCGCCATCCAAGCCATGCCCTCTTACAACAAAGTCATCCTCATCGGCAACCTGACCCGGGATCCTGAACTGCGTTATA